>NZ_CBFHKW010000132.1:0-1018 GCF_965656515.1 Celeribacter marinus | reverse complement strand
ACACGACGCTCGAGCTGCTGAGCGATGCTCTCGGATACGAGAGCAGCGTCAAGCTCGGGCTTGCGCACTTCAACGATGTTGAGGTGCAGCTCGGAGGCTGTCATCGAAGCAATTTTCTTACGCAGAGTCTCAATGTCTGCGCCTTTTTTGCCAATGATGACACCGGGACGTGCAGTGTGGATCGTGACGCGGCACTTTTTGTGCGGACGCTCGATGATCACACGGCTAATGCCGGCTTGCTTGCATTCTTCCTTAACGAATTCACGGATCTTGAGATCTTCCAAAAGAAGATCGCCATAATCCTTCGTATCGGCGTACCAGCGGCTATCCCAGGTGCGGTTTACCTGGAGGCGCATGGCAATCGGGTTGACCTTATGACCCATTAGTTTTGCTCCTCAACTTGGCGCACCTTGATGGTGATTTCAGCGAACGGCTTCATGATCTTGCCGAAACGGCCACGAGCACGCGGGCGACCGCGTTTCATGGTCAGGTTTTTACCGACCCACGCCTCAGCGACGACGAGCTCGTCGACATCAAGGTTGTGGTTGTTCTCGGCATTCGCGATTGCGGACTGAAGACATTTCTTCACATCTGCGGCGATACGCTTGTTCGAGAACGTCAGGTCGATAAGAGCCTTGTCGACTTTCTTGCCACGGATCAACTGAGCCACAAGGTTCAGCTTTTGCGGGGAAACGCGAAGCATGCGAGTTTTCGCCATTGCTTCGTTGTCTGCCACGCGGCGGGGATTTTTATCCTTGCTCATGGCTTACTTCCGTTTCGCTTTTTTGTCTGCGGCGTGACCGTGGTAAGTGCGGGTAGGTGAATACTCGCCAAACTTCTGGCCAATCATGTCCTCAGAGACGTTGACGGGGATGTGCTTGCGACCGTTGTAAACACCAAAGGTGAGACCAACGAACTGCGGCAGGATGGTTGAGCGGCGCGACCAGATCTTAATGACCTCGTTGCGGCCCGACTCACGGGATTTTTCAGCCTTCTTGAGGACATAAGAGTCCACAAA
>NZ_CBFHKW010000131.1:0-1021 GCF_965656515.1 Celeribacter marinus | reverse complement strand
CAAAAAGGAATGATCATGCGACCTTCTGGACGAAAGCTTGATGAAATGCGTTCGATTTCTATCGAAACAGGCGTAACAAAACACGCTGAGGGTTCATGCATGATCCGATGCGGCGATACGCATGTCCTATGTACAGCGACCCTAGAACCACGCGTCCCGCCATTTATGCGCAATTCGGGCCAAGGTTGGGTGACAGCAGAATATGGCATGCTGCCGCGCTCCACATCGTCGCGCATGCGCCGCGAAGCCACCGCCGGCAAACAAGGTGGACGTACTATCGAAATTCAACGCCTCATTGGCCGCTCGTTGCGCGCTGGCGTTGATCGCGTCGCCCTTGGTGAGCGTCAGATCACAGTCGATTGTGATGTCATTCAGGCCGATGGAGGAACGCGTTGCGCCGCCATCACCGGTGGTTGGGTTGCTCTTAGGCTTGCAGTCAATAAGTTGATCAAAGCAGGGGACATTACGACTGACCCGCTCATCTCTAACGTTGCTGCAATCTCATGCGGTATCTACGCAGGTCAGCCCGTTCTCGACCTCGACTACCCCGAAGATTCCGAAGCGGGTGTTGATGGGAATTTCATCATGCTAGCCAACGGCCAAATGGTCGAAACGCAGATGAGTGCCGAAGGATCAACATATTCACGTGCGCAGCTTAGCGAACTCCTCGACCTTGCTGATAAGGGTATCTCGGAATTGGTAGCCGCTCAGAATGCGGCCATTTCCGGATGAGACTGTTCGACGGTGATAAGCTTGTACTCGCCTCACACAACGCGGGCAAATTGCGTGAGATAGGGGCACTCCTCGCGCCGTTTGGCGTCGAAGTCATATCTGCAGGCGATCTAGGGTTCGATGAGCCTGAAGAAACCGAAGATACTTTTGCAGGTAATGCTCGAATAAAGGCACACTACGCCGCCCAAAAGTCAGGGCTTCCAGCGTTATCCGATGATAGCGGGATTATGGTCGATGCACTTGACGGCGCACCGGGCGTTTATACTGCCGACTGGGCAGAAACGGCAAA
>NZ_CBFHKW010000130.1:0-1024 GCF_965656515.1 Celeribacter marinus | reverse complement strand
GAAAAGCAGGACCTCGAAGAGGCGATAAAGACCCTGCGCAGCGGTATTTCCGCCCTCAACAAAGAGGGGCGTGAACGGCTTTTGACCGCCTTTGAACAGGTCAACGAAAGCTTTGGCAACCTGTTCAAACATCTGTTTGGTGGCGGCGAGGCAAAGCTGGCTTTGGTTGAAAGCGACGATCCTTTGGACGCGGGCCTAGAAATCCTGTGTCAGCCGCCTGGCAAAAAACTCTCCACCCTGTCTCTTTTGTCAGGGGGCGAACAAACCCTCACCGCACTCGCGCTGATCTTTGCTGTGTTCCTTGCCAACCCCGCGCCGATCTGTGTGCTCGACGAGGTCGACGCGCCACTGGACGATGCCAACGTGACGCGGTTTTGCGACATGCTCGACGAGATGACGCGCCAGACCGATACACGGTTTTTGATCATCACCCACCACGCCGTCACCATGGCCCGCATGGACCGCCTTTACGGTGTCACGATGCAGGAACAGGGCGTAAGCCAACTGGTCTCCGTCGACCTCAAAAAGGCCGAACAAATGGTCGCGTAGGCGGCGCGGGCGTTTACAATTTCGAGAGTAGCGCCGCCGTGGGCCATGCGTCCGCAGGCAGTCCCAAACGCGCCTGTTCCGTGCGCACAGCCGAGCGGGTGCGCGCTCCCAAAATACCGTCGATATCACCCACATCATAGCCGCGCGATTGCAGCTTGCTTTGTAGCTGCTTCATCTGGTCATCGTTCAACCCTTGGTCGGGATTGCCCGCATCAAAAACGGGCGCACCCTCTAGGCGTGTCGCGAAATACGCAGCGGTAGTGACATAGACAAAGCTTTGATTCCACTCGAAATAAACGTCAAAATTCGGGTAGGCTAAAAACGCAGGACCATTGCGCCCCATCGGCAAAACCACCGAGGCAAGCATGTCGCCTGCCCCGAGCGATCCCGCCCGCGCGGTCACGCCCATGTCCGCCCACTGATCCACCGTCAACTTGGTCTCAAGGCCTGTCTGTGACCAATCCAGATCGCGCGG
>NZ_CBFHKW010000129.1:0-1040 GCF_965656515.1 Celeribacter marinus | reverse complement strand
GTTTTTCCAACGCCATTCGTACCCATAATGCACGTCACTTCTCCCGCTTTGGCGGTGATATCGACATCGTAAAGAATTTGAGAGCCGCCATAATGGAGAGACAGGTTTTGCACATCCAACATCGATTATCTCCCAAGATAGACGTCGATGACGTCTTTGTTTTGTGTGACGTGATCAAGTGAGCCTTCGGCCAAAACAGATCCTTCGTGAAGTACGGTCACCTTGCACTCAAGGCGGCGAACGAATTCCATATCGTGTTCCACCACAACAACCGCACGTGTTTTCGCCGCTTCTTTCAAAATATCCGTTGTCTGTTCTCGCTCTCCCAATGTCATGCCCGCGGCGGGTTCGTCGACAAGCAACAATTTTGGATCTTGTGCCAACAGCATTCCAATCTCCAACCACTGCTTTTGGCCATGAGACAACTCGCCGGATTTGCGTGGCAGGTGCTCCTGCAGACCAATTTCAGCGGCCAATTCCTCAACCTTTGCGATATCCGCAAACTTGGGCTTAAAAAACAAAACTGCCAAGGGCGAGCGATCGTTTTTGACGGCCATCAGCAGGTTGTCGAAAACCGATTGATCCTCAAACACGGTGGGGCGTTGGAACTTTCGACCGATCCCCATGCGGGCAATTTTGGCCTCATTCATGCCGACGAGATTGCGTGATAAATCCCCCCACAAAACCGATCCCTCATCCGGTTTCGTTTTGCCCGTGACAATATCCATGAACGTAGTTTTGCCGGCACCATTCGGGCCAATGATAGCGCGCATTTCGGCATGACCGATAGAGAATGACAAGTTGTTGATGGCGCGAAACCCGTCAAAGGAGACACAAACGCCGGAAACTTCTAAAAGCTGGCTCATTTTTTTGCCTCCTCTTGACGCAACGCACCCGCGTCAGGCCCAAGTGCCGCCCCGCGGCGGTTGGGTGACAAACGCCCTGATACCAGATCGATCAAACCACCAATCCCCTTAGGCGCGAACAGCGTCACCAACACAAACGACAAGCCTAATAGAACCTGCCACCAATCCACCCAT
>NZ_CBFHKW010000128.1:0-1060 GCF_965656515.1 Celeribacter marinus | reverse complement strand
GTCAATATTCAAGACGGTGATGTGATGGTTAGTGTCGGTGATCGCATCGTGTATGTGACGCCCGTCAAATGGAAAACGACGGATCAGTGAGCGTAAATCGCGCAGCACAATACGATCAATTTTTGCCGTCATCTCCGAGCGAGTAGTCATCCGATCCACAGACGCCTCCAGAGATCGCCCCACACATAACATACGATCAGATTTGAGATGAAGGGTGCAGCTGGCTTAGTCGCGTTTTTAGCATAAATTTGCGTCAATACGCTATAATTAAGCAAAATATACCAAAGCTCATTGGGCTAGAGATTTCCTTTACCTTTGGTCGCTGACACTCGTCCTAATACAATTATTGGGGCCGCTATGGATCACGTTTCGTCAAGCAATTTAACATTTGGGGACGCAGCGGTTGTTCTGGCGCAATTGCGCGCCTCACCCCCTGTTTGGCCATCCGCAGATGCGGTCGACTGCAGCGGTGTGCAACTGGTCATCGCCGCGATCAAGTCAGGTTTGGTGCCGCCAGAGGATCTCCTCACCGCACCTAATTTCCAAAATAAGCTAACTCAGTTGGGGATCGACGGTGATCTCCGTGAGTATGTGCGCGCCAATCTTGCGTCATCCTCTAGAGACAAGGAACAAGGCCAATGAGCAAAACTGTGCTCGTCGTCGACGATTCGCCCTCCGTCAGACAAATGATTTCCAATACGCTTCAGGGGGCTGGCTACGCGGTTGTGACAGCGTGCGATGGTCAAGAAGCTCTTGATGTGGCGGGCCGCGCGAGTCCTGACGCCGTCATCACGGATCAGAACATGCCAAATCTGGATGGTCTTGGATTTTGTCGCGCCTTTCGGGCGCGCCCCGAGCATCAGGGCGTTCCTGTGGTGTTTTTGTCCACAGAAAGCGAAGATATGATAAAAGCGAAAGCACGCGAGGCGGGCGCCATTGGTTGGATGGTCAAGCCGTTCAATCAACAAAAGCTGTTGGACGTCATGGCGCGTCTGGTGTCGCAATGATGGACGAAGATGCAAACGCAGTATTTATTGCCGAAGCTGAGGGACTGGTCGAG
>NZ_CBFHKW010000127.1:0-1077 GCF_965656515.1 Celeribacter marinus | reverse complement strand
GCAATGGCCAATGCGACGCTGACAGTGCACACGGCGGGCTGGCTTGAAGGTGGGCTCAGCTTTGGCTATGAGAAGTTCATCAACGACGTTGAAGCCCTGCAAACCATGGCAGAGCTTTGCAGCAAGCCGGACGGCAGCGCGGCTGAAATCGGGTGGGACGCTTTGACCGAAGTGCAGCCCGGCGGCCACTTTTTTGCAACCGGACATACAATGGATCGGTATCAATCAGCATTTTATGCCCCGCTCGTCGCGGATCTCCAGAACTTTGGGTCATGGGAGGCGGCCGGGTCCAAATCATCGGCAGACCGCGCGACGGCCATTTGGCAAAGTGTGTTGAGGGACTTCGCACAACCGTCAAGCGGCGCAAAAGCAGCTGAGCGGTTACAGAGTTATATCCAACAACAAACGGCCAATGGCGGTGTTGACGTTTTGGATTAAAGGCCAGCAATGCGCGGCAGTTTTCCCGACTGCGCAAGTAGATGGCGCGCCTACAAAGTGGAAAAGTTCAATGACGGATTTATTTGCCGCTGGTCATATCCGGCCGAACCACTGCAAAATTAAGGTTTCGGCCCAGGTGCCTAATCCGTCCTTGCGAGTGACCACTCTGGCGAAGACTTCTGCAACGCGGCAACCGTCATGTGGCAAAGGCGAAGTGAAAAAAGTCGATGATCGGTTTGTCCTCGTCTCGTTAGGCCAATTTCGCTGAAGCGAAAATCTAGTCTCGGATCAAGCTAATTCGACGCCCATGAATGACCGGAATGACGACTTGTGCCGCTCGACTGCACTAAGCGTGCCGCAAGTGCAAAGCAATGCTGCGTCGGCGAAGAGCGAAAAACGAAGGTCGGCAATGTCCGCTTAGCGATCATTGGTGCGGAACGCAGCGAACGGCCGGTTTGAGCCCCACTGCGGATCAATCGAAAATTCTCTGCGCGCGCTTGCAGAGAATTCATTGCTGCAACCCCGCAAAAATCGCCGCTACAACGCGGCGAGAAAAGCCGCCATTCAGGCAGGCCGCAGCGATGTGTCAGGGGTGAATGAGCAGGGTGCGGACTTTGTGACCGTTCGGCCAGGATGCCT
>NZ_CBFHKW010000126.1:0-1130 GCF_965656515.1 Celeribacter marinus | reverse complement strand
GAAGAAATTCGCCGCTCCATGCAAGTGCTCTCGCGGCGCACAAAGAATAACCCCGTTTTGATTGGTGAACCGGGCGTTGGGAAAACCGCGATCGCCGAAGGGCTAGCACTGCGTATCATTAATGGTGATGTGCCCGAGAGCCTCAAAAACAAAAAGCTGATGGCGCTCGACATGGGAGCGCTCATCGCAGGCGCAAAATATCGCGGCGAATTTGAGGAGCGGCTAAAATCTATCCTCAAAGAGATCGATGCCGCGTCAGGCGAAATCATTCTCTTTATTGACGAGATGCACACGCTTGTGGGTGCGGGAAAATCGGACGGGGCGATGGATGCCGCCAACCTTATCAAACCTGCGCTTGCGCGCGGTGAGTTGCACTGTATCGGCGCGACCACGCTTGATGAATACCGCAAGTATGTAGAAAAAGATGCCGCCTTGGCGCGCCGTTTCCAACCGGTCGTGGTTGAGGAACCTACCGTCGAGGATACGGTGTCGATCCTGCGCGGAATCAAGGAGAAGTACGAGTTACACCATGGTGTTCGGATTTCCGACAGCGCTCTTGTGGCGGCAGCGACCCTATCACACCGCTACATCACTGACCGTTTTTTGCCTGACAAGGCGATTGACCTTGTGGACGAGGCCGCCTCGCGTTTGCGTATGGAAGTGGATAGTAAACCCGAAGAGCTGGATCAGCTGGATCGCCAGATTCTACAGCTTCAGATCGAGGCAATGGCCTTGGGCAAAGAAGATGACGACGCGTCCAAGTCGCGACTTGAAAAGCTTGAGGGTGAATTGGCCACCCTTCAGGAGCAATCTGCGTCTATGACTGCCAAGTGGGAAAACGAGCGCCGCAAACTTGAAGGTGCGCGTGACCTCAAAGAGCAGCTAGAGCATGCACGAGCTACGTTGGAAATCGCCAAGCGCGAGGGAAATCTCGCCAAGGCTGGAGAGTTGTCATACGGGGTGATTCCGCAGTTGGAGAAACAACTGGCCGAGGCTGAGGCTGTGGAGGCCGCTGGGGATGGCGACCTAATGGTCGAGGAGGCTGTGCGACCCGAGCAAATCGCCCAAGTGGTTGAGCGGTGGACGGGTGTTCCGACATCCAAGATGCTTGAGGGTGAGCGCGATAAACT
>NZ_CBFHKW010000125.1:0-1138 GCF_965656515.1 Celeribacter marinus | reverse complement strand
TCCGACTTGCGCGTAATTTTATCAACTTCGTCGATGTAGACGATACCGCGCTGTGCGCGCTCGACATTGTACTCTGATGCCTGAAGCAATTTGAGAATGATGTTTTCGACATCCTCACCGACATAGCCAGCCTCGGTAAGCGTCGTGGCATCCGCCATCGTAAACGGCACGTCCAAAATACGCGCAAGGGTCTGAGCCAAAAGCGTTTTACCGCAACCGGTTGGACCAACGAGCAAGATATTGGATTTCGCCAATTCGATATCATCCGACCCTGCGGAGGCATGATTGAGGCGTTTATAATGATTGTGGACCGCCACGGACAACACGCGTTTCGCGGTGGCCTGACCGATCACATAGTCATCAAGAACCGCGCAGATTTCGCGTGGCGCAGGCACGCCCTCGGACGATTTGAGGCCCGACGACTTTGTTTCCTCGCGGATAATATCCATGCAAAGTTCAACGCATTCATCACAGATAAAAACAGTTGGACCCGCAATCAGCTTGCGCACCTCATGCTGGCTTTTTCCACAAAAGGAACAATAAAGCGTGTTCTTGCTGTCACCACTGGACGAATTCGACATTGCATTCCCCTAAGACCAATCCGGTCCCTATTTGGTAGGTATTTGGTCACTCAGGCGGCGCAGTCATGCCGCCTGAAATTTGTGTTGTGTACGAGTGTAAGACAGCCATTTTGGAGGTACAATGCCAAAATCCATGCGTTAAACCATGGTGACATCAGCACCTGACAAGCGGCCGTTCTACATCACGCTTCGATATCGCCACGGCTTTCGACAATCTCGTCGATCAGTCCGAACTCTTTTGCCTCTTCGGCCGACATAAAGTTGTCACGCTCAAGCGCGTCCACAACTTCTTTCATCTTGCGGCCCGTGTGTTTGACGTAAATGCCATTCAAACGATCTTTGAGCTTTTGGGTTTCTTGGGCGTGGATCATGATATCCGTGGCCTGCCCCTGATAGCCACCGGAGGGCTGGTGCACCATGACGCGCGAATTTGGCAGCGAGAACCGCATGCCTTTTTCACCAGCCGTCAACAACAGCGACCCCATTGACGCGGCTTGACCCATCACAAGTGTCGACACTTTGGGGCGAATATATTGCATCGTGTCGTAAATCGACAA
>NZ_CBFHKW010000124.1:0-1145 GCF_965656515.1 Celeribacter marinus | reverse complement strand
CGATCCAACGTCTAAAGGGAGCGAAGCATACCGCTCGTTGGCAAAAGAGTTTGTGGGCAAGAAAGGCCAATCATGACGCAGAGCACTGGAAATTTGAAAAAACGTGGTTTGGGTCGAGGGCTTTCCTCGCTTATGGCTGATATAAATCAAGGAACAGATGTTTCTGACACGACCGCTTTGCCGGATGCACCCAAAAAGCTTGAAATGATCGTTCCGATTGAGCGTGTTGCACCCAATCCTGAGCAGCCGCGCCGCCGTTTTGATGAAGAAAAGTTGAAAGAACTATCAGATTCGATCTCTGAAAAGGGCGTTATCCAACCTTTGATTGTCCGCGCTAATCCTCGTCGCGCAGGCGACTATGAAATTGTCGCTGGTGAACGCCGCTGGCGCGCCTCACAGATGGCCAAGCTTCATGAAATTCCCGTTATTTTGCGTGAGTATGACGACACAGAAGTCCTTGAAATTGCGATTATTGAGAACATCCAACGCGCAGATCTTAATTCGATTGAAGAAGCTGTAGGATACGCGCAGCTAATGGAGAAATTCGGCCACACTCAGGAACAACTTTCCAGTGCTTTGGGGAAGAGTCGCAGCCACATTGCCAATATGATGCGCCTATTGCAGTTACCAACCGATGTTCAGGGGCTTTTGGAACGGGGTGACCTAACCGCTGGCCATGCTCGGGCACTCATAACGTCAGCAAATCCGTCAGAGCTGGCGCGGGATGTAGTTAAGCGAGGGCTTTCGGTTCGCGATACTGAAAAGTTGGCGAAAAAGAGCAAAGAACCTCTTGTTTTGAAAACTAAAACGTCACGAAATAGTGTCGAAAAAGACGCTGATACGCGTGCACTAGAGGCTGATCTCAGCTCGTCAATTGGAATGCCGGTAGACATTCAGCATCAGAGTGGAAGTGAAAAAGGCCGCCTTTCCATCGAGTATGCGACCCTTGATGACCTTGATGCGATTTGTCAGATTTTGTCGCGCGGTGTTTAACGTTAGGGAAGTAGTTCTCTAACGATAGCATTGATTAACGGCCTCCCACTGTCTGTTACGACAAGGTGGCCGTCATTAACCTCAAGCAGTCCATCGGCTTGTAAGTTATTGATTTTATATGGAAATATATCATCAGTTAGGCTCTTAATGCG
>NZ_CBFHKW010000123.1:0-1164 GCF_965656515.1 Celeribacter marinus | reverse complement strand
CGCCTGATCCTCAAGGCCTTTGACCTGATGCGACAGGGCCGATTGCGTGATGTTGAGCCGATCGGCCGCACGCGCCAATCCCCCCGCCTCATGGATCGCCTTTATGGTCCGCAGATGTCGAAATTCGAGATGCATCGAGTTGAGCGCCATTCATGTTAAACTTGAAAATTATGAATTTGTCTCACATGGACGCCTGTGACACAAGGGCCACCGACATAGACAAGGACAGCCCCCATGACCGCCGCACCAAATATCTCGTTCGAGTTCTTTCCTCCTAAGAACATCGAAGCATGCTTTAGCCTTTTTGAGACCGTGCAGGCGCTTGAGGGCATGAACCCCGGATTTGTGTCTGTGACCTACGGCGCGGGCGGCACGACCCGCGAATTGACCCATGACGCGGTGGCGCTTTTGCACCGCAAGTACGGATGGAACGTGGCCGCGCACCTGACCTGTGTGAACGCGACACGCGCCGAAACCCTTGCGATTGCCGAGAGTTACAAGGCGGTGGGTGTCAATGAAATCGTGGCCCTGCGCGGCGATCCGCCAAAAGATGCGGGCAAATTCACGCCAGCCAAAGACGGCTTTGCCAATTCGGTCGAACTGATCGCGGCCCTCAAAGAGACGGGCAATTTCAAAATCCGCGTTGGCGCCTACCCAGATCCGCACCCCGATGCCAGCGACGAGAACGCAGACATCACTTGGCTCAAGAAGAAATTCGAAGCGGGCGCAGATTCGGCCATTACCCAGTTTTTCTTTGCCCCCGAAACGTTCTTTCGCTTTCGCGACCGTTGTGCAGATGCGGGGATCACGGGCAAAATCATTCCTGGCATATTGCCCATCACAAGCTGGAAGGGCGTGCAAAAATTCGCGGCCTCCTGCGGCACCCCCCTGCCCGCGCATTACGCCGAGGCGTTCGAGACCACCGATGACGCGCGCGAACTGTCCATCGAACTATGCACCCAATTGTGCCAAAGCCTCATCAACGAGGGCGTCGAGGACCTGCACTTTTACACCCTCAACCGTCCACACCTCTCCAAAGCGATCTGCGCCAACTTGGGCGTCGCGGGGGCGTAGGGGTCACGCATCCAAGGACGGGTGGCGCAGTTCCGATGGGTCGGTGCCGATGGTCCGTTTGCGGCGCATGAGGAAGAATTTTCCCCATCC
>NZ_CBFHKW010000122.1:0-1165 GCF_965656515.1 Celeribacter marinus | reverse complement strand
GTCGGGCGCGCTTCCATGAGCATCTCGCGAATGATCTCTTCGGCGCTTTCGTCGGCTTTGGTTACGAAGTCACCCGCGCCCTTGGTCGACACCTGAAGGTTCTCGACCTCACGGAAGTCTTTGATCAACGAACGGCCCGCGATCCGAGCGGCCTTGATCATCACGTTGAGGTTTGCGCTGCCTTGCATGTCTTGGGCTCCGGAATGTGTTTTGAGGGGCGCGTATACGCCTCTATGTTCTATCTGCCAAGGGCTAGCGCCCCTGTTTGGTGTATTTCGCGTGTGACGACGTTACGATTACCGTCGATATCCACCCCCGCCGCCGCGTTGAAGTTTCACAGCTTCGGTTTTTGCGATGCGGATCAGGTTCGCCATATACGGCTTTGTCGCGTCATCGTCACGCACGGCGGCATACAGGCGGCGGGTGCGGCCCGTGGCCGTTAGCGGACGCACGGCGTAGTCGGGATGGTCGCGAATATCGCGCATCACCCAGTCGGGCATGACCGCCACGCCACGGTTTGACGCCACAAGCATCAAAATCACATCCGTCAATTCGACCTGACGCACATGCGATGGCTCCACCCCTGCGGGGGTCAAGAGTTCCTTGAACACATCAAGGCGCGCACGGTCCATCGGGTAGGTGAACAGTGTTTGATCCCGAAAGTCCTCGGCCTCAACAAACGCTTTGGCCGCGAGCGGATTTTTCGCGGACATCACACACATGGGCGCGTAATCGAACAGCGGGACAAAGGTTGCGCCATCAATCGGGTCAGGATCGGAGGAGATGACCAGATCGACCTCCTCTTTCATCAGCGCGGGCAAAGCCCCAAAGGCAAGGCGCATGCGGATGTCGACGTCAATCTCGGGCCACACTTTGCGAAACTGATCCAGAACGGGCATCAACCAGTCGAAACAGGCGTGACACTCAATCGCGATGTGCAACCGCCCTGCAGTGCCATCCTCGATATTGGCGAACTCCGCCTCCAACGCCTCGATACGGGGCAAGACATCCTCGGCCAGAGCGAGCAGTTTCATCCCCGCAGCCGACAGTTTGAGCGGCTTGGAGCGGCGCACAAACAGCTCCAACCCCGCCTGATCCTCAAGGCCTTTGACCTGATGCGACAGGGCCGATTGCGTGATGTTGAGCCGATCGGCCGCACGCGCCA
>NZ_CBFHKW010000121.1:0-1206 GCF_965656515.1 Celeribacter marinus | reverse complement strand
TGCCCACGGCGTCACAGGTCAGCTTTTATGTGTAGATGGCGGTCAACATTTGGCGTGGAATACACCCGATATTTTGAGCGATTAATACTATTGGGTATAGGTTCGGGCGCAAAGTTGTGCACTGCCAAATTCGAGTGCGCGTTAATATGAACAAAATGTAAATATTTTCAATGACTTGGCGGCCTGTATAAAAAATATTGTTTAGTATCAATTAGTTATTTATGTGCCTATTTTTTAGGCAAGTCGTGGAAGCCGCCTTATAGCAACGGAAAAACCGCGATCACGAAAACTTATCATCAGAGTTATCCACAGATTACGTGGATGAGTTTCCTCTTGCGACAGGTGCGGTAAGGTTGCAGCCAGACAGAAGAATCATACTTGGGTAGTCATGAGCATACAGGCGGATGAAAAACGGGACAAAAATGTACCGCGCGGTCACAAGGTGATCGACGGGTATCTTCGGATGCTTGATGGATCCCCGGGTGTGTACCGGATGCTCGATCCCGAACACAACGTCCTCTACGTTGGCAAAGCAAAGAACCTCAAAAACCGCGTGTCCAACTACGCCCGCACCCACGGGCACAGCGCGCGGATTGCGCGAATGATTTCAGAAACCTCCCAGATGATGTTTTTGACCACGCGTACAGAGACCGAGGCGCTGCTGTTAGAGCAGAACCTCATTAAACAACTCAAGCCGCGCTATAATGTGCTGCTGCGCGACGACAAATCATTCCCGAATATTCTCGTGACCAAAGACCATGACTTTCCGCAAATCGTCAAACATCGCGGTGCGAAAAAGCGCAAGGGAGCCTATTACGGGCCGTTTGCATCCGCGAGCAACGTCAACAGCACGCTCAACCAGTTGCAGCGCGTGTTCTTGCTGCGCAATTGTTCGAACAGTGATTATGAGGGACGCACGCGGCCTTGCCTTCAACATCAGATAAAACGGTGCATGGCGCCCTGTGTTGGGAAGATTTCCAAAGAGGAGTACGCCCAGTTGGTGGCGGACGCCGAGCGCTTTTTGCAAGGGAAAGACGCGGGGCTTCAAGCGCGCTTGGCGAAGGAGATGGGCGAGGCGTCCGAGGCGATGGAGTTTGAGAAAGCGGCCGCTCTTCGGGATCGGATCCGCGCGATGACAAACGTGCAAACGGCCCAAGGGATCAATCCTAAAACTGTGTCGGAGGGGGATATCATCGGCCTTCACAT
>NZ_CBFHKW010000120.1:0-1226 GCF_965656515.1 Celeribacter marinus | reverse complement strand
AAGATCCATATCGCGCGCTTTGAAAAGGGCGATACGGCCGAGCATTTGAAAATCATTGGCGATGCGGGGGACGAAACAGGTACAGAAGTACGCTTTTTCGCGTCTTCCAAAATCAATGATCCTGAGGGCACGTTTTCGAACCTCGACTACAATTTCGAGACCTTGGAAAAGCGTTTGCGCGAATTGGCGTTTTTGAACTCGGGTGTGCGGATCATTCTTGAGGATGAGCGTCCCGCAGTGCCGCTGAAATCTGAGCTGTTTTACGAGGGTGGCGTTAAGGAGTTCGTCAAATACCTCGACCGTTCAAAGCAAGCTATGATCCCAGAGCCTATTTTTGTCACGGGCGAACGTGACGATATTGGCGTCGAAGTCGCGATGTGGTGGAACGATAGCTACCATGAAAATGTCCTTCCGTTCACCAACAACATCCCACAGAGAGACGGCGGGGCGCACCTTGCCGGTTTTCGTGGCGCGCTTACCCGCACCTTGACCCGCTACGCGGCAGAAAGTGGGATCGCAAAGAAAGAAAAGATTACCTTTACGGGCGACGATGCCCGCGAAGGACTGACCTGTGTATTGTCGGTGAAAGTTCCGGATCCGAAATTCTCGTCGCAAACAAAAGACAAATTGGTGTCATCTGAGGTCCGCCCTGCGGTGGAAAATCTCGTTGGTGAAAAGCTAACCGAGTGGTTTGACGAGCATCCTACAGAGGCGAAGATGATCGTCTCCAAGATCGTTGAGGCGGCGATGGCCCGCGAGGCGGCCCGCAAGGCGCGCGAACTGACGCGGCGCAAGTCGGCGTTAGACGTGAACTTTCTCGCTGGAAAGCTCAAAGATTGTTCGGAAAAAGATCCGAGCCAAACCGAAGTCTTCCTCGTGGAGGGTGACTCCGCTGGTGGCTCCGCGCAAACGGGGCGCGATCGTCGCACACAGGCTATTTTGCCTCTCAAAGGTAAAATCCTAAATGTTGAGCGCGCGCGATTTGATCGCATGTTGGGTAGCCAGGAGATCGGCAACTTGGTGATGGCGCTCGGTACGGGCATTGGCCGCGACGAATTCAACCTCGATAAGTTGCGGTACCACAAGATCGTCATCATGACCGATGCGGACGTCGACGGCGCGCACATTCGCACGCTGTTGCTCACATTCTTCTTTCGCCAGATGCCACAGCTTATTGAGCAAGGGCACCTCTTTATTGCGCAACCGCCGCTTTACAAAGTTGCGCG
>NZ_CBFHKW010000119.1:0-1226 GCF_965656515.1 Celeribacter marinus | reverse complement strand
AAGATCCATATTGCGCGCTTTGAAAAGGGCGATACGGCAGAGCATTTGAAAATCATTGGCGATGCGGGGGACGAAACGGGTACCGAGGTGCGCTTTTTCGCGTCGTCCAAAATCAATGATCCTGAGGGCACGTTTTCGAACCTCGATTACAATTTCGAGACCTTGGAAAAACGTTTGCGCGAATTGGCGTTTTTGAACTCGGGTGTGCGGATCATCCTTGAGGATGAGCGCCCCGCGGTGCCGTTGAAATCCGAGCTGTTTTACGAGGGTGGCGTTAAGGAGTTCGTCAAATACCTCGACCGTTCAAAGCAAGCTATGATTTCCGAGCCTATTTTTGTCACGGGCGAACGTGACGACATTGGCGTCGAAGTCGCGATGTGGTGGAATGATAGCTACCATGAAAATGTTCTTCCGTTCACCAACAACATTCCTCAGAGAGACGGCGGGGCGCACCTTGCCGGTTTTCGTGGCGCGCTTACCCGTACGTTGACTCGCTACGCGGCGGAAAGTGGGATCGCTAAGAAAGAAAAGATTACGTTCACGGGCGACGATGCCCGCGAAGGACTGACCTGTGTTTTGTCGGTGAAAGTTCCAGATCCGAAATTCTCGTCGCAAACAAAAGACAAATTGGTGTCATCCGAGGTTCGCCCTGCGGTGGAAAATCTCGTTGGTGAAAAGCTAACCGAGTGGTTTGACGAGCATCCTACAGAGGCGAAAATGATCGTCTCCAAGATTGTTGAGGCGGCAATGGCCCGCGAGGCGGCCCGTAAAGCGCGCGAACTGACTCGGCGCAAGTCGGCGCTTGATGTGAACTTTCTCGCCGGTAAGCTCAAAGATTGTTCGGAAAAAGATCCGAGCCAAACCGAAGTCTTCCTCGTGGAGGGTGACTCCGCTGGCGGCTCCGCGCAAACGGGACGCGATCGTCGCACGCAGGCGATTTTGCCTCTTAAAGGTAAAATCCTCAACGTTGAGCGCGCACGCTTTGATCGTATGTTGGGTAGCCAAGAGATCGGCAACTTGGTGATGGCGCTCGGTACGGGTATTGGCCGCGACGAATTCAACCTCGATAAGTTGCGTTACCACAAGATCGTCATCATGACCGATGCGGACGTCGACGGCGCGCACATTCGCACGCTGTTGCTCACATTTTTCTTTCGCCAGATGCCACAGCTTATTGAGCAAGGGCACCTCTTTATTGCGCAACCGCCGCTTTACAAAGTTGCGCG
>NZ_CBFHKW010000118.1:0-1342 GCF_965656515.1 Celeribacter marinus | reverse complement strand
GAAATTATAAGCGATCCTGAAATGTATCGCCGTGATCCCCTCATCCACGTGCTAATCTGGCCAAAACCGCGCGCGCAAATGACAGAGTCCCTGCCAGAGGTGCAATCACCGCTTATTCACGAACAGGTGGCGATCAGCGCTGAGCAGTCAGATATGAGCGTTCAAGACCAGATCACGGATGAGCCACATGACGATTTAATAAACATATTCACGACACAGGACGAAGCCCCAGCGCCCACGCCCGAATTTGCGTCTACATCTACGCCAGTGCCTCTCGACGCGGAACCAGACACCGCCAAAGGGGCAACAGTGGAGGACCGTATTCCGCTCCTCTTGACCAAGGCTATTGCACGCATCACCGCACGCGCGCCGCTGACCATTACGCCTAACATTGAGACCGCCGATGGCACCGCGAACACACCGACAGTCGACACCATAGAACGCCCCGCTCCACGCGACCTTAGGCCCACCGCATTTGCCGCATTGCAACCCATGGCGGGCCTGAACGATGAACATGTGACCGCTATGTTTGCCGAGGCTGACACGCCCCTGTCCAGTGCGCCGATGATGTCCGAACTCGACGAGGCAAAAGCACTCGAGGCCGAGGCAGACGCCCTTTTGGCGCGGATCAATGCCGGCGAGGATATCGGCAATGTGCGCCTTTCAGGGCGCTCCACGCACTACAGCTTTGACGATGATGAGTCCGACCGCTTTCAAGGCGCGGCCTTTGCCTCGCGCCGCAGTGCTAGCGGCGACGAGAGTTAACCCTTAGCCCCTTCCCGTTTCAGATAGGACACGCAAATGGACCTAAGCCATTCACCCGTTGACGAGCTTGCGCAACTACGGCGCAAAATTGCTGAGCTGCGTGTGCGCGAAAGCATGTTGGAGGCTGCGTTTCTGCAAACCCGTGAGACAGGCGTATTTCACGGCTACCGCGCGAATGTGCGCATTGAGCGCAGCCTACAAGATGTCTTTGACATCACGAAACTCCCCGCACAGATCGTGGATGACCCGCACTTTCAATCGACGCGGGTCATCACAAGCGTGCGTATTGAACCGCGCTTAGACGTGCCGTTAAATCTCGTGCGCACACCGCCTCATGACGCGCCCGCCACCGCGCGCCATCAAGAGGCGATTGATCATATCCACGATGCAAAACGACCGCTGATCAGCGCTAGAACATAAAGTAACGCTGTGCCATCGGCAATTCGGTGGCGGGCTCACAGGTCAGTAACTCACCGTCTGCGCGCACCTCGTAGGTTTCAGGGTTAACCTCGATCTGCGGCTTATAGGTGTTCATCACCATCGACGATTTGCCAATGGTGCGCGTATTCTCGACCGC
>NZ_CBFHKW010000117.1:0-1358 GCF_965656515.1 Celeribacter marinus | reverse complement strand
GTAATCGGCTCCATCGCAACCCAAGAGGCCCGCGAGGCCACACGGTAGAGCGTGGCGTAAAGCGTATGTGCGCGCTTTGCGCCCTCTGTACTATCGATCTCGCGCGGGTGGACAGCGATCATCTTTTCGCCCTCGCCACCTTTGCCGCGTCCGCGTGCTTTGACCAAACCGTATTTGATTTCACCCAGATAAGGCGTAGGGACACCTGCCACGAGCGCCCAATAGATTTTACGCGTATTGCGGTGGCGAAACGCCTCCGTCATTTTACTAGCCATTGCCGGTGTCCGCGCCAGAACCAAGACGCCGGACGTATCCTTGTCCAGACGATGAACAAGACGCGGCTTTTCTGCAAAATCCTCTTGGAGTGCAACACAAAGACCATCGACATGGCGAGTCTGATTTGACCCGCCCTGCGTCGGCAGACCCGCCGGCTTGTTGATCACGATGAGGTGCGCATCTTTATAGATCACGCAATCGCGCATCAACTGAGCATCTTTTTCCGAGACGCGCGTGGTTTCCTTGGCGTAGGTCACGTTGGTGTCGGGCAAAGGCGGAATACGGATTTCAGTTCCGGGACCGACACGCGTGTTTGACTTCGCCTTGCTTCCGTCGACGCGCAGATCACCCTTACGGCACATCTTTTCAATCTGGCCCTGTTTGACCTGCGGAAAGACTTTGCGCATCCACCGGTCAAGGCGCTGCTCTGGTTGATCGTTATCAATAATGATGGTTTGGACACGGCTCATGCGTAAAAACTCCGTGCAGCGTAAAGGCCGAGGGCAATTCCCCCAAGGGCGAGCACAAGCGTTCCGATCACATAGGCCGCTGCCAACCCGATCTCGCCGCGCTCGAATATCGTAATCGCGTCTAGCGAAAACGCCGAATAAGTCGTGAAGCCACCAAGAACGCCCGTCATGATGAACGGTGCAAACTTGTTGCCATTTTCATGGGCAAGAACAACGATGATCACTCCCATCAAGACAGACCCAACAAAGTTGACCGTGAGCGTTCCCCATGGGAATCCTTTACCCAACACGCGCGCGATGCCAACACCCGTCAAATAGCGGGCCGAAGCGCCAATTGCGCCTCCTATGGCAACTTGAATAAGCGGTGTCATGGGTCAGGATCCTTTCTCGCCCGTCTTGGGTCGCGCGGCGCAGGATGTCAACTCTCGCGCTGCGTGCGTAACTTTTGAAAATAGCTCACCCGCTTGGCCAACTCGCGTTCAAATCCACGCTCCACCGGATGATAGAACTGCGTACGCGGCAATGTTTCGGGAAAGAAGTTTTGCCCTGAAAACCCGTCTTCGGCGTCATGATCATAGGCATATCCCGCGCCGTACCCCTGTTCCTTCATCA
>NZ_CBFHKW010000116.1:0-1458 GCF_965656515.1 Celeribacter marinus | reverse complement strand
TCGTCAATCGCGGCGCGGGCGTCAACTTCGCGTCCAACCAGTGCCGCCAATCCGTTTTCTCCCTGTGCTACATCTCCGCGCCGCGTGTTGAGGCCGAGCATTTTAAGGCCAGTTTCGTCTAACGCGGCCTTCACATCTTGCGCGCTGTTGTCGTAGGGCCAGTGGCATTCAATAGCGTCAAATCCCGCGGCGTGCGCGGCGCGAATTGCATCGGGTAACGCCAGTTCGGTCCAAAGAAATCCCAAGTTTGCAGAGAATTGCGTCATGCATCCCACTCCACGTCAAATTTAGTGACAACGGCGCCGATTTGTTCGGCGGTTAGAATGCGCGCGTCTATATTGCGCATCATAAGGGCGAGTTTGGCGGTTTCTTCCAACTCTTCGATGGCGTTGCATGCGGCCTCGACATCTTTGCCCGCGACAACAGGCCCGTGATTGGCAAGCATCACTGCCGAGCGTTTGCCCGCCAACCCGCGCACTGCATGACCCATTGCGGGATCACCCGGGAGAAAAAACGGGAGGAGTTTGACGCGCCCAAGCTTCATAATGCCGTAGGGTGTGAACGGAGGCAGAAAATCATCCTCATTTGCGTCAGGTGTCATGGATAACGCCACCGAGTGACACGAATGTAGGTGGACCACGGCGCCTGCGGTGCTGCGCGTCTCATAGAAGGCGGAATGCAGAGGCATTTCCTTTGTCGGCTGGTCGCCTGAAATCAATCGTCCGCGCGCGTCAAAGCGACTGAGGCGCGCAGGATCAAGGCGTCCAAAACTTGTCCCTGTTGGAGAGACTAAAAGCCCGCCATCATCCGTGCGTGCCGAGATATTTCCTGTGTTTCCATGGGTTAGGCCACGATCGAATAGAGACTTGGCCAACATGCAAATTTGATCGCGTAGGGCAGTTTCGGTCATACATCACCTGAAAGAACGGAGTTGGCTTTTTCAAAGAAGTCTTTAGCGCCAAAGTTACCCGACTTTAGGGCCACCACAAGAGACTCGCTTGCCCGAAGGGCCGGAACGCCGGGGTCGATCTCGGGGCCTATTTCGAGCGTTTTCAGTGAAAGACCTTCGACAATGGCCCCGGAGGTCTCACCGCCTGCTGTTATTACGCGCGTAACGCCGCGCTCTACACAGATGCGGGCGACATCGGCAAAGAAGCCCTCCAAAGCCGTAGCGGACTTTTCGCGTCCGAACGTTGTTTGGACCTGTTTCACGACTTCGGGATCAGCGGAACTAAAGGCGAGGGGGAGACCGTCTTGGGACAATAGCCACTCCGCCATATCAAGCGCGCTAAGGCGTCCCTCGATCACATCCGCCGCATTGATTTCGCGGGTTGGGCTATGGGTGGCGTGATGTGCGACCTGTTCGCGTGTTGCGATGGAGCACGATCCAGAGAGTGCAATGGCTTTGCCCGCTTGTCCGGTCCATGCCACTGGTGACGCGGTACACCCGAAATTTGC
>NZ_CBFHKW010000115.1:0-1493 GCF_965656515.1 Celeribacter marinus | reverse complement strand
ACCGTGATTTCCCACCCTGTTGCGCGGCTACATCGTGCCTTTTGCACCCATATTGTGTCGACGGGCGAAGAGAGTTTTGGTGAGATTCGTGACGTTTTACGGACCACATATAAAGTCGATGTTCCTGCCGATGGCGTCACGGACGGATATTCTAAAGAGCAACACAAGGCGGCTTTTCTGGCGTTCATCGACTTTGTAAAAGGCAACTTGAACGCCCAAACGTCTGTACGTGTGGATCCATCGTGGGCGTCTCAATCTGAAATTATCAAAGGGTTTTCGGAATTTTCGATGCCTGACATGATTGTCCGCGAAGAAACCTTGGAGCGCGATCTCATATGTTTGGCAAGGGCCGTAGGCATTGACCCCACGCCGCCCCTTACCCCCATCGAAGACGACCAACCATTTGGGCTTGCCTCAATTTATGATGATAAAATTGAGCAGGCGGTAAAACAGGCTTATCAACGCGACTATATGATGTTCGGATTTCGCGCTTTCGGATGACCGCTTAGGCGGCTTTGGACGTTGGTCCGGCAGACAGGATGGCGTGTAGCGTTGCTGCCTCTGTATTGGCGCGTAATTTTGCGCAAACGTCGCTGTCGCGCATTGTACGCGACACAAGGGCCAGCGCTTTGAGGTGCTCAACGCCGGAGTTTGCAGGTGCAAACAATGCGAAGATGAGATCGACAGGTTGGCGGTCAACTGCGTCAAAATCCATGGGGGTGTCCAAGCGCACAAAGACACCAACAACACTGCTCAGTCCGTGAATTCGCGCATGTGGCAAGGCCACACCATGACCTACGCCAGTTGGCCCAAGGCTTTCGCGTTCTTGAAGCGCGTCAATAGCATCTCCAACGGATATACCGTAGGTGGCGCATGCAAGATCGCCAAGATCCTGAAAGAGACGTTTCTTGCTGCTCATCTTTCCAACGATCTTGATCGCCTTCGGATTCAACAATTCGGTGATTTCCATAGAAGTTCTTACCCGCCCTTCCCGACCGGTGAGGCGGGTAAGAGTCCTTAAGTCACATTGCTTGGGTCAATCCAGCCGATGTTCCCATCGGTGCGTCGATAAACCACATTAAGTCCGGTCTTTCCTTCATTTTTGAACACCAAAGCGTTCGATCCAGAAATCTCCATTTGCATCACAGCTTCGCCGACCGAGAGGGTTGGAATTTTTGCCTCCATCTCGGCGATAATCATCGGCTGTAAGGATTCGGGTTCCTGCTCATCTTCGTGTTCAGATGCCGCGAGGATATAACTCGAAGCCCCGAAGAGTTCAACCGGCTCCGTGCGTTGCGCGTGGTGGTCTTTCAAACGCCGTTTGTAGCGGCGCAATTGCTTTTCCATTTTCGCGGCGGACGCGTCAAAGGCAGCGTAGATTTCATGGGCATTTGCACGCGCCTGTGTGGTTAGGCCAGTGGAGAGGTGCACAATGATTTCACAGTTGAATTCAGCCCCGCTTTTGGAAAAAATCACGTTCGCATCGGTGGGTC
>NZ_CBFHKW010000114.1:0-1601 GCF_965656515.1 Celeribacter marinus | reverse complement strand
AGGTCGGGAGGACCGCAAATTTAAACGGAGATCCTATTTATGCACCTAGCCATTTCCATCGAAGAAGCCGTGGACATGATCCCAGATGGGGCGTCCGTCATGTTGTCAGGATTTATGGGCGTTGGCACCCCCGATCACATTGTTGCGGCGTTGGCCGCTTCAGGCAAAAAGAACCTCACACTATTGTCAAACGACACGGCGCGCCCGCATTGCGGACCTGGCCCGTTGTTCAAAGCCCACTGTGTGACCAAGTTAGTGTGTAGTCACATGGGGTTAAATCCAGATGTCCAAGAGCAATACGCCAGTGGCGAATTGGAGGTCGAGCTCGTGCCGCAAGGGACATTCGTCGAGCGTATTCGTGCGGCAGGTGTCGGTCTTGGCGGCATCTTAACGCCCACAGGGGTCGGGACTAAAATAGCTGAAGGCAAAGAGATCATCACAGTGGATGGTAAGGACTATCTACTTGAAAAGCCGTTGTCGGCTGACTTTGCGCTGATTGCTGCTGCGCGGTGTGATTACGTTGGGAACCTCTCCTATATGCTCACGGCGACAAATTTTAACCCGATTATGGCGTTGGCGGGTCGCACTGTTATTTGCGAGCCTGAGGCTATTGTTCCTGTCGGGGTCATCCCGCCCGATGAGGTTAAAACGCCCGGCGTTCTTGTCGACCATGTCATCAAAAAATCGGCTTAAGGAGGCAACACTATGAACCCTAAAGAACTTATCGCCCGCCGCGTTGCCCAAGAAATTCAGCCCCGCACGCTCGTGAATCTCGGGATCGGCATTCCCACACTTGTGAATGACTACCTCGACGAATCTCTTGGTGTGTTCTTTCAGGCCGAAAACGGAGCAGTTGGCATGGGCCACCGCCCCCCCGAGGGCATGACGGATCGCCACCTCACCGATGCGGGTGGCAGCTTTGTCTCCTTTGTCCCCGGCGCCTCTACCATCGATAGCGCGTTCTCGTTTGGTCTCATTCGTGGCGGGCACCTCGACCTGACCGTGCTTGGCGCGTTGCAGGTGGATGAGGCGGGGCATCTCGCCAACTGGATCATCCCGGGGCACTATACACCCGGAATGGGCGGCGCGATGGACCTCGTGACCGGTGCGAAAAAGGTGATTATTGCGATGCAGCACACCAACAAGGGCGAGCCAAAAATTCTGCCTGAATGTACCTTGCCACTTACCTCACAACGCCGCATCGATTTGATCGTGACCGAAATGGCCGTGATCAAGCCGGAGGATGATGGGCTGCACCTGATTGAGCGCGCGCCAAATGTATCTGTTGAGGAGATCGTCGCGGCGACAGCGGCAAAGTTGATTTACAACGGCGATGTGCCTGAGATGGCCGTTTTCGATAGCGCGGCTGGGTAATCACTTCCGGCGCTTAGAATGGACTCTGAATGCAAAAAAACGGCGGCCCATGTGGCCGCCGTTTCTCAGTCTTACATCTCGGGATCACTTAGACCCAAGGACGTTCTTGCGACATCTTGCTTTCATAAGCATCGATGGCGGACACGTTATTCATCGTCAGACCAATGTCATCGAGACCCTCAAGCAGACAATGCTTTTTGAACGCGTCAACTTCGAACGGGAACTCC
>NZ_CBFHKW010000113.1:0-1638 GCF_965656515.1 Celeribacter marinus | reverse complement strand
GAACGCCAAGTGTACGACAGGTATTTTAAACGCGTTTGGATTCCTGACGAGAGCTATTACCAGTCCCTTGTGCGCCTCCATTCCACAGATATAGAAAGCAGATCTCTCACGCTGTCAAAGTTTGACTATCAGGGTAAGCCACACATTTTTTATGATGATCACTTGCAGTTATTGCGGCGCTCGGATTGTTTCGTTGCACGGAAAATCTGGCCCAAAGCCGATCGGATCTACGACACATTCCTGAATACCACCCACAATCCGATGCAAGGTGCCGAGCCAAATCCCGGAAAAATTGACCGCATTTTTTCAAAGGCTGTTGATCGGCGTGTGAATGGCCGTGAGGGGCTATATATGCAAAGCCGCATGCCTCATGCAGGCAAGGAGCGTGGCAAAACATGTGCGCAATACTCGGTGTTCGAGGGGTTTTCGGAACTGTTTGAGGATTTTGACGAATGGTTGTCGCGCGCTGTCGGTGCGCGGGTTCACGGCCATTTGTACGCGCCCGAGGCCGCACAGTTCGCAGGCGGGCAGCCCGTTTTTGCAGGTGCGCTATCTAACAATCCCAAGCTGCGTGATTATGATGCGTGTGGATTTCTTACATCGTTGATTTGGAACACGCGCGGGGAACGCCAGTGTTTCAGCTTTGGGCCACGAGACAATCAAGAGATCAGTTGGTTAATTGCGACGGACCCAAATGCTCAAATTTCGGCAATTTCTGGAGCATGGGCTATGACGCTGTTCCGCTCCAACATGGATTTCGCTACCGTTCGCGCCGAGGCTGCGCGCCTTCAGCGGATTGAGGCAGAACACTTGGAAATTTTGCGGTCACGTCATGTAAAGGCGCGCATTCGAATCTGGACAATGGCTGATTTCATCGAGAGCCGAACCGAGGTTTTACAAACGATTATAGACGAAATTGGACCTAAAAACTTACGGCGTTTGACAGAAACCCCGCGTTTACGTGACTTGACTGGCTTCACTCAGTTTCTCCAAGATCTCAAGAATAAAGGGATGAGTCCGTATCTCGTCGGGGATTTCCCAACGACATCTGATGCCAACCTGCCACAGCGCGAAAGCAAGCGTCCCTACCTTATAAAGTGAACCTGATATGTCTAACCAGTTTGATTATTTTGTAATTTTGGCAGAGATGCGCACGGGATCTAATTTTCTCGAAGCGACCGTAAATTCCTACCCTGGGCTTACATGTTGGGGGGAGGCCTACAATCCTGCGTTTGTCGGCAAAGCAAATTCGGACAAGATGTGTGGTGTGTCCAAGGCGCAGCGCGAACAGAATCCCAACACTTTGTTAGAGGCGATGAAATCTAATACCGAGGGGCTTGCGGGTTTTCGCTTCTTTCACAACCACGATCCCCGGATGTTTAATCACTTTATGGATGATCCCAAATGCGCAAAGATCATTCTGACGCGAAACCCGCTTGAGAGCTATGTCTCAAAGAAAATAGCCGATCAGACGGGCCAGTGGCGTTTGGGTGATTTGAAAGATGTGCGAACGGCAAAAGTCACCTTTGAAAAGCGCGAATTCGAAACGATGCTCGATGCGATAAAAACGTTTCAGGTAGAGTTGCAGCGGCGTCTTCAGGTTTCGGGGCAAACCGGATTTTATATCAACTATGAAGA
>NZ_CBFHKW010000112.1:0-1771 GCF_965656515.1 Celeribacter marinus | reverse complement strand
GATTTGATGATGTGGGATCGCGCCTCGTGAAAGGTGAAACCCAAATCTTGCAAGTTGCGTTCGAGTTCCGCACCGATTTTTGTACGAACGGACTCGTCGGCTGCGATGGCATCATCCCACCCCGCTTTGTAACCCGCCTCGTACCCTGTTGCGCGCGCTTGCTCTACAGCTCGAAGGCGTGCACGCTCTTGCATTTCTTGTTCTGGGGTAACGGATTTTGGCGAGTCTCTTCGACCTGAACCAAAGTCTTCGAAAGGGAATAGGGATGACATCAGGCCGTTCCCTCCGCATCTTCAATCCAGCTGCGCAGAATTTCGACTGTTTCTTCTTCGCGATCTTCGATCAACTTTTTAAGCCGCTTTACGGGATCGGTCGGCATGCCAAAGTCCTCACCAAGATCGAAGTCGGACACAACGCCAAGGCTCGGCAGCTCAAACCCGCCATCGTCCATGCTATTGGTGAGCGCGGGCGGATCGAAACTCGGGCTTTCCAACGCGGGCAGAGACGTATCGCCAAGGGGCTGGTTTTCGGAAACAGGGCTTGCCAATGCGGGCACAGTGACGGGCTTGGCAAGGATAGGACGCACAACAAATAGCCCAAGGACAAGAGACACAACGGTCAGTACGGCGAGCTGTAAAATGCGCATTATATCAAGATTCGCGACTGAAAAAGGTGACGGGCTTGCGGCTGTTCCTTCGACCAAAACGGGTTCGAATTCCATGGACCGGATCGTTAACGAATCGCCGCGCGCTTCGTCCAGCCCGATTGCTGAGGCCACCAGTGCCTCAAGTGCGGACAGCTCGTCATCGCTCCGTGCGCTCCAAACGGCCGTCTCTGTTTCAGGGTCTAATGTAGTGATTCCGTCAATAAGTACAGCAACCGTGAGGCGTTTGACCGCACCGGGCATGCGTTGTAACTCGCGCGTTGTTTCGGACACTTCATAGTTAATGCTCTCGCGTGTTTCAGAGTTGTTGGACGAGGCATCTCCGCCGTTGGCCGCATCGCCATTGGGGAGGTTGGACGCAACTGTAACCGCGCCGCTTCGCGTATCCGTTGATGATGTGGTGCGCTCTTCGGTTTGGGTACTGATGGCGACGCGCGTGTCCGGATCAAAGCGGCGTTCAGTAATCGATTCGACATCTGTCACGGGTTCGACCGACACCTCGACAACGGCGCGCCCTTTGCCAACACGTGCCTCCAAAAGGCGTAGCACGTTTTGACGTAATGTTTCAGCCTTGTCAGAGCTTTCGGGCAGTCCGGAGAGTGGGTCATCGCCGGAGATGACAACCCCGCGGCGTCCGTCAATGACAGAGACATCTTCTGCCGATAGGCCTGATACGGCAGATGCGACAAGGTACTTATACCCCTGTGCCTGTTGGGTGGACACGCTCCCCGACGCCGCTGTGACCGTTACAGAGGCGGTGGCGGCCGTCCCGCGCGTGAATGGAGACGACGATGGGTTGGCAATATGAACGCGTGCAGTGCTAATCTGGGGTGACGACACGATGGTACGCGCCAATTCGCCCTCTTTCGCACGCCAGTACGCCGCATCGAACATCTGTGCGGTCGTCCCGAAGCCGGATAGCGAATCTAGCAGCTCATATCCTGAGGTCGAATTTGCCGGTAAGCCCTCGGACGCAAGCACCATGCGCAATTGATCTCGGTCGGTACTCGGCACAAAAATTGCGCCGCCCCGCACCTCATGAGCGATACCGCGCTGTTCGAGTGCCGCGACGACTTCCCCCGCTGCGGAAGGCTCTAAACCTGAATA
>NZ_CBFHKW010000111.1:0-1939 GCF_965656515.1 Celeribacter marinus | reverse complement strand
CAAAAAGGAATGATCATGCGACCTTCTGGACGAAAGCTTGATGAAATGCGTTCGATTTCTATCGAAACAGGCGTAACCAAACACGCTGAGGGTTCATGCATGATCCGATGTGGCGATACGCATGTCCTGTGTACTGCGACCCTAGAACCACGCGTCCCGCCATTTATGCGCAATTCAGGGCAAGGTTGGGTGACAGCAGAATATGGCATGCTTCCGCGCTCCACATCTTCGCGTATGCGCCGAGAGGCCACCGCCGGCAAACAAGGTGGACGTACTATCGAAATTCAACGCCTAATTGGCCGTTCGTTGCGCGCTGGCGTTGATCGCGTCGCCCTTGGTGAGCGTCAAATCACGGTAGATTGTGATGTCATTCAGGCCGATGGAGGAACACGTTGCGCCGCCATAACCGGTGGTTGGGTCGCACTTAGGCTTGCGGTCAATAAGTTGATCAAAGCAGGTGACATTACGACGGACCCGCTCATCTCCAACGTTGCTGCAATCTCATGTGGCATCTACGCGGGCCAGCCCGTGCTCGACCTCGACTACCCCGAAGATTCCGAAGCAGGCGTAGATGGCAATTTCATCATGTTGGCCAACGGCCAAATGGTCGAAACACAGATGAGTGCCGAAGGATCAACATATTCGCGTGCGCAACTTAGCGAACTCCTCGATCTTGCTGATAAGGGTATTTCGGAGTTGGTAGCCGCTCAGAACGCGGCCATTGCCGGATGAGGCTGTTTGACGGCGATAAGCTTGTGCTCGCGTCACATAACGCGGGCAAGTTGCGCGAGATAGGGGCGCTCCTCACGCCGTTTGGCGTCGACGTCATATCGGCTGGTGATCTAGGGTTCGATGAGCCTGAAGAAACCGAAGATACTTTTGCGGGTAATGCTCGGATAAAGGCACACTACGCTGCTCAAAAGTCAGGGCTTCCAGCGTTATCCGATGATAGCGGGATTATGGTCGATGCACTTGACGGCGCACCGGGCGTTTATACTGCCGACTGGGCAGAAACGGCAAATGGCCGTGACTTTCCTATGGCGATGGAAAAAGTCTGGAACTTGCTGGACGCTAAAAATGCGCCATCGCCGCGAGTGGCTAGATTTTGCTGCACATTGTGCCTCGCGTGGCCTGACGGACATGACGAAGTGTTCGAAGGTACGGTAGAGGGGCATCTGGAATGGCCAATGCGTGGCGATCTAGGGTTTGGGTTTGATCCAATCTTTGTTCCAAATGGTGAAACGCAAACTTTCGCAGAAATGGACCCATCCAAAAAACACGCAATGAGTCACCGATCAGACGCATTTTCAAAATTTGTAAAGGGGCCCTTTTCGGGGCGGGCATAGAACCTCATGGAAGATTGGCAAAATGGCGGGTTCGGGATCTATTTTCACTGGCCGTTCTGTCAGTCCAAATGTCCCTATTGCGACTTTAATTCTCACGTTTCTGGATCTGTGGACCAAGATGCATGGGGAGATGCATACCTCTGCGAAATCGACCGCGTAGCAGCCGAAACATCTGGACGGCTGGTCCAGTCAATTTACTTCGGCGGTGGAACCCCATCGCTCATGGCCCCATCTCTGGTTGCGAAAATTCTGGACCGTGTGCGGCTTCGATGGTCACTAACAAATGATGTTGAAATCACACTGGAGGCAAACCCCTCATCCGTTGAAATTGCAAAGTTTAGAGATTTTCGCTCAGCCGGTGTAAATCGCGTCTCACTTGGCGTTCAATCACTGCGCGATGACGATCTTCGCATGCTCGGTCGCATGCATTCAGTGTCCGAGGCAAAGACCGCGATAGACGTCGCGCAGTCGGTCTTTGAGCGCACGTCATTTGACCTTATTTATGCGCGACAAAACCAAGACTTAATGGCATGGGAGGCCGAATTGGCTGAGGGTCTTGCCTTAGCCAATGGACACCTCTCACTCTACCAACT
>NZ_CBFHKW010000110.1:0-2120 GCF_965656515.1 Celeribacter marinus | reverse complement strand
GGCAACATTTGCGGATGCGGGTACGGACCCTGCACCTTGAGCTGCTTTCACGCCGGACTTGTCCGCACCTTTTTCAAGGATGTTGGTCACACGCAGAAGCGTAAGCTGCTGACGGTGGCCTTTGGTGCGCTTGGAGGAGTGCTTACGACGACGCTTAACGAAGTGGATAACTTTCTTACCCTTGATCTGGTCGATCACTTCGGCTTGTACGCCTGCGTCCGCCACAAACGGCGCACCGATGGTGGAACCCACCATCAAAATCTCGTTGAACTGGAGTGTTTCACCAGCAACAGCGGCAAGTTTTTCAACGCGCAAAATGTCACCACTTTGCACTTTATATTGCTTACCGCCGGTTTTCAGAACCGCAAACATGCAGTCGTCCTTTTCTATATACCCGCGTCCTTTGGCCTTGGGGTCAGATGCCCCAACGTTTATTGCCTCAGACAGCGCGTCCCTCCATGGGGACGAGATTGTCATTAAGTCCATTTTCCAAGTCAGCCATCCGAAGACTATGCGCGATACGCTACCGACCAATAGAAAATGACCCGATCGAACCATAGGGCACGCCGAGTGGCGCGTGTATCGTGGAACCAGGCGGTCAAGTCAAGGGCATACTGCCAAAAACACAGACCTGACGCGCCCTACCCCGCGCCGTCCGCCCGCTTAGAGGTCCTGACCGTCAAAAATGTGCAACAATTGCCCCGTTCCGGCCCCCAAGGCACGCGACAAATCCGCATATACCGCATCGAACGCCGCAAATAGTGCGTAGTTGAGTTTTGATCCGGCTGGGGACTTTGAGAACGCAATATACTGTTCAAACTCATCGTCACTCAACGGCTCATACGCCAGTGTCGAATAGCCATACACCCATTGTGAAATGTCGGCACGCACCTCTGGCTCGTAGCTCCAAATATCGCGCAAAATATCCGCGTCCGACATCATCGGCACATCACCACCGCTTTGGCCCAACCCGACCATATAGGCGTAATCGGCATTCATCGCCCCGACCACATTCATCTCGATGAGATCATTGGCGGTGACATAAGCGTCGATCAGTTCTGCACGCGCACTATCCGGGGCGAGCTCGGCCCATGCCTGCGCCGCCATGTCCTCCATCCCCTCGTCGCCCATTGCAATCCGTGCGTCCAATTCGAGCTGGGCCACGGTCTGGCCAAAATCGCTTTCGAAAAACGCGAGCATCGGCGCGATATCCGCGCCCTCTAGCGCTTTGCCCATCTCCCCCCGAAAGGCCTCGAGCATCACATCGGCGCGGTACAAATCGGCCAACATGCTGACCCAAGCGGCATGCGGAACGCCGCTCCCGTCGACCTCGAGATCATCGATCATACCCCGTCCCTCTTTGGCCAGAACCTCGACAATCTGCGTCATGTGGAGCGCATCCATCAAGGCGTCGATATCATCCGAGGTCGTCTGTGCACGCGCACCGCGCCCCAAGGACACCGCCAAAAGGCCGGCCATCAGCACAGACAAGAGAATTTTCACGAGCATAAAGCGTTTGGGCATCGCAGGGCAGTCCTTTGGGTCGGCACGGTGTCAAATCAACACTCGGCTTATTGGATATAGCGCCCTTGCGCTGGCGCGCCACACCGACATAGCCGATTACGCCAACACCTAACCCTGCCTGTAGCCTTTGCCAAGGTCGCGGCGCTCACATCTGCGACAGCGTGCGGGGTCACTCACCCTGCCCCCGCAGACACCGCATGTCACGACACCCCACATTAATTTTCAAAAGGGACTTGCAGTCGCCCAAAAGCACGGCTAAATCGCACCACCACTTCCCCGCGGAGAGATGCCGGAGTGGTCGAACGGGGCGGTCTCGAAAACCGTTGAGCCTTCACGGGTTCCCAGGGTTCGAATCCCTGTCTCTCCGCCATACCGCACACCACCAGAGAGGGCCGACGGCTTAGGTATGGCGTGGCTTATGCGCGCGGCGTCAGGATGGCGGCGATGGTTTTTGTCAATGTGTCGGGGGTGACAGGTTTATCGACACAGGCCGAGAACATCGGCGCGATGTCTTCTAGTTCGGCGGCGGTGTTGCGCAGCAAAACAGTTGGAATGGGGCGCGCACAGGACGCAGCGGCCTTTGCGACGGCCATACT
>NZ_CBFHKW010000109.1:0-2173 GCF_965656515.1 Celeribacter marinus | reverse complement strand
TGTACGGGTGTTGAAATGTTCCGCAAACTGCTTGATCGCGGTGAAGCTGGCGACAACATCGGCGCATTGTTGCGCGGTGTTGACCGTGATGCGGTTGAGCGTGGTCAGGTTCTGGTTAAGCCGGGTTCGGTTAAGCCACACACGAAGTTCGAAGCTGAGGTCTATATTTTGACCAAAGAAGAGGGTGGCCGTCACACGCCGTTCTTTGCGAACTACCGTCCACAGTTCTACTTCCGTACAACCGACGTGACAGGCACTTGTGTTCTGCCCGAAGGCACGGAAATGGTTATGCCCGGCGACAACTTGAAGCTGTCGGCTGAGCTGATCGCACCGATCGCGATGGAAGAGGGTCTTCGCTTTGCGATCCGCGAAGGCGGCCGTACAGTTGGCTCCGGCGTTGTGTCCAAAATCATCGAATAAGAGCGCTTAGCGCCCTTACGCGACTGATCGAATAGAAAAGGCCCTGCATAAGCAGGGCCTTTTTGTTTGCGAGGGGCGGCGCGAGGTTTGGTGCTCGACGATCAGGCGATGCGCATGGTCTTGCGGCCCGAAACGGTTAGGTGGGTTCATTCGAACGGGACGCATGCTGACTGCGCAGGATGGGTGATCCCCTTATGGTTTTCGCCACAGCGTTGTCGTAGAAATACCTAGCGATCGCGACCGACGGTTCGATCTCGGCCTCCGCTGCTCGACAGTGTATTGCGCAGCAATAGCCCGAGTGGTGGCCAGAAGCTCGGTGTAGCGAATGGACACGTATTGGGCGGATTCAACTGGTCGTCGCAATTGTTTCAGATTGGAGGTTGCGCTGAAACTACACAAACAGGTTTTAGATCGAAGTAGTCGAGTTGACATCGGCTCACGGGCCTGGCCAAAAGCGCCCATTGAGAGCAGTATGTTTGCTTTGTTGCTGATTTCGGCTGTGTTTTTATCGTTGGGGTTTCTGACGGGCCTGTTTGGCGGCAATGTTGGCGGCATGCCGAGTCTTGCCCGCAACGAGACGACTTTTTCGCTCTGTGCATTCCTTATCGGTGTTGTCGTCGGGCAGGCGGTTGCCTTGTTTTGGGTGCGACGGACACGGCGAACGTCCTGACGCTCTTAGAGCAGTTGCGTGTGAGAGTGGCGTGTATGGAGTATTTCGCGCACAATACACATTCGTGCTTGCAAACCTATCCGGGCTCTCGTATCCCAACGCGCACCAAGTAGGGGTATAGCTCAGTTGGTAGAGCGACGGTCTCCAAAACCGTAGGTCCCGGGTTCGAACCCTGGTGCCCCTGCCATTTTACACCAAGACGTTAGCGTATATTGCGCCTACCTGAACGCGCAGCTACCAATGTGTGGTTTAGAACCGTTTGTGTGGAGACTATTTTGGCCCCTCATCCCCTTGCCCAACTCGATGCGGTATATGTGATCAATCTTGATAGTCGCCCTGACCGTTTGCGGTCGATGGAGACGGAGTTAGCGCGAATTGGGCTGTCGTTTGCGTCGGCTAATGTGATCCGCCACGCGGCCTATCGCCCTCAAAGTCAAGGCAGTTTCCCCTCAACCGGCGCACGTGGGTGCTTTGTCAGTCACCTCACGGCGCTTAAGGCCGCGCACGGGGCGGGTCACAAGCAAGTACTCATTCTTGAAGATGACGCATTGATAACGCGACGGTTGCGTCGGGGCGGCGACACATTTTCCGCGCAACTCAATGCCGCTGATTGGGATATGTGCTATCTCGGGTTTTGCTTCGTGAGCGACAGCACCTCAAGCGTTCAAGGTTGGTGCGATGTGCCCCCAGAGACTGACATTACCTGCGCCCATGCGATAGTATGGCGCAGTGGCGCAATCGCCCGTGCCATCCCTTACCTCGATGCTATGTTAGGCCGTGAGGCGGGCGATCCACTAGGTGGGCCCATGCATGTCGACGGGGCGTACAACTGGCTGCGCCGTGCCCATCCCGACTTGATTGCAAGCCGCAGCGCCAAGCAACTTGTAACGCAACGCGCCTCAGATAGTGATATTGCCGCGCAAACCCGTTATCGCGGCAGCACACTCATCAGCCTTTTACGTCGCCTGAAAGACTTCGGGGCGCGTTGGGCTTGAATTCTACGGCACACTGGCGTAGATGCCACAAACCACATCAGGTTCAGGAATAGACAATGGCCACTAAGACAAACCCACTTCAGTTCAT
>NZ_CBFHKW010000108.1:0-2187 GCF_965656515.1 Celeribacter marinus | reverse complement strand
TTCTTTCGCCAGATGCCACAGCTTATTGAGCAAGGGCACCTCTTTATTGCGCAACCGCCGCTTTACAAAGTTGCGCGCGGCAAGTCCGAGGTCTACCTCAAAGACCAAGCGGCGATGGAAGAGTATCTTATTCAACAAGGTGTCGATGGTGCCGTGTTGCGGCTGAAATCCGGCGAGGAAATTGCGGGTGCCGATCTTGCCCGCGTTGTCGAAGGTGCGCGTACGTTCAAACGTATTCTTGAAGCCTTCCCAACGCACTATCCGCGTCACATCATAGAGCAGGCAGCACTTGCTGGGGCATTTGAGCCTGGTCGTGTGGATTCTGATTTGTCAGGAACGGCTGAGATTGTGGCTAAGCGCCTTGATCAGATCGCACTTGAATACGAGCGTGGTTGGACAGGACGCCCGACGCAGGATGTTGGCATTCGATTGACGCGCGTTTTGCGAGGGGTCGAGGAGGTCAGAACCCTTGACGGTGCAATTTTGCGAGGTGGCGAAGCACGCCGCATCAATAAAGAAGTCGAGGCCACGGGCGGCATTTATACAAACCCTGCGCGCCTCATACGTAAAGAGCGTGAAACCCTTATCCATGGCCCTGTTGACCTGCTCAATGCGATCTTGGAAGAGGGCGAAAAAGGACTATCTTTGCAACGCTATAAGGGCCTTGGAGAGATGAACCCTGAGCAGCTTTGGGAAACGACACTGGACCCAGAGGCGCGGACTCTCTTACAGGTTAAAATCGATGATTTCGCTGAGGCTGATGATATCTTTACCAAGTTGATGGGGGATGTCGTTGAGCCACGCCGTGAGTTTATCCAAGATAACGCACTGAACGTCGAGAACCTCGACGCGTAAACTAGCGCGAGACCTAACAGAAAAAGGGCGGTGCAATATGCGCCGCCCTTTTTGATTACCGAAGTGTTTTAAGCCAACCCAATGTCGCGTCTGTATCGCCATTTGGTTTGTATTCGGCTCCTAAAGGTGCGGTCCAACCAAGGGCATCCAGAGCGGAAAATAGGAACCAGTAGTCCAATTCTCCGTTATCCGGTGGACCGCGATCGGGAACCGATGCGAATTGGATATGGCCAATGAATGGCAACAGCGTTTTAGCGCGTGTCGCGACATCGCCCTCTGTGCGCCCGATGTGGTAGCAATCAAACATTAACTTCAAGTTTGGCCGTGATACGGTTTCGATGATGGTGCGCGCCTGGTCGGTTGTTTGTAAAAAATAGCCGGGTGCGTCATGTCGATTCAACGGTTCGACAAGTATGGTCTTTCCAAGCGGCAACGCGGCGTTGCACGCATAGGAAAGGTTGTCGATAAACGTGGTGTGCGCGTCAATTCCAGACGAAAACCCCGCCATCACGTGAACTGCGGCGGCGTCTATTTCAACAGCATAGGCAAGTGCCTCGTCAATCGCGGCGCGGGCGTCAACTTCGCGTCCAACTAGTGCGGCCAATCCGTTTTCGCCCTGTGCGACATCTCCGCGCCGCGTGTTGAGGCCGAGCATTTTAAGGCCAGTTTCGTCTAGCGCGGCCTTCACATCTTGCGCGTTGTTGTCGTAGGGCCAGTGACATTCGACGGCGTCAAACCCCGCGGTGTGCGCGGCGCGAATTGCATCGGGTAACGCCAGTTCGGTCCAAAGAAATCCCAAGTTTGCAGAGAATTGAGTCATGCATCCCACTCCACGTCAAATTTAGTGACAACGGCGCCGATTTGTTCAGCGGTTAGAATGCGCGCGTCTATATTGCGCATCATAAGTGCGAGTTTGGCGGTTTCTTCCAACTCTTCGATGGCGTTGCATGCGGCCTCGACATCTTTGCCCGCAACAACAGGCCCATGATTGGCAAGCATCACTGCAGAGCGCTTGCCGGCCAACCCGCGTACTGCATCACCCATTGCGGGATCCCCCGGAAGAAAGAACGGGAGGAGTTTGACGCGCCCGAGCTTCATTATGCCGTAGGGTGTGAACGGTGGTAGAAAATCATCCTCATTTGCGTCAGGTGTCATGGATAACGCCACCGAGTGACACGAATGTAGGTGAACCACAGCCCCTGCGGTGCTGCGCGTCTCATAAAAGGCGGAATGCAGTGGCATTTCCTTTGTCGGCTGGTCGCCTGAAACCAATCGTCCGCGTGCGTCAAAGCGACTGAGACGCGCAGGATCAAGGCGTCCAAAACTTGTCCC
>NZ_CBFHKW010000107.1:0-2232 GCF_965656515.1 Celeribacter marinus | reverse complement strand
TGCCGTTTTGACCGATGCCACGGCCATGACCCTCGCAGGGCTCAAAGCCGCCCACGCCACATTTACGGAGTAACCTGATATGAGCCGACCTATTATTGCCATTCTGCGCGGCCTGACCCCACCTGAGGCGGTCGAAATCGCCGGCGCCCTTATCGACGCGGGCATCGACCGTATCGAGGTGCCGCTGAACTCCCCCGACCCTTTTGCGTCTATCAAAGCGATGGTCGATGCCTACGGTGATCGCGCCCTGATCGGTGCAGGCACTGTGTTGACCCTGTCGGACGTCGCCCAAGTCAAAGCCGCGGGTGGCAAACTCATTGTCTCACCCGATGCCAACCCCGAAATCATCGCGGCAGCCAAAGCCCACGGCATGCAATCGTTTCCCGGCGTTCTGACCCCCACCGAAATGTTCAGCGCTCTGCGCGCTGGTGCCGATGGACTCAAAATCTTTCCCGCGTTCAAGCTCGGAATTGAAGGCCTAAAAGCCGTAAAAGCCGTGCTGCCCGCAGACACCGATGTATACGCCGTGGGCGGTGTCGGCCCCGACGATTTCGCAGACTGGATTGCCGCCGGTGCCGCAGGCTTCGGCATGGGGTCCGCACTCTATAAACCTGGGTTTACCGCCGATGAGGTCGCATCACGCGCCCGCGCCATGGTAGCCGCCTATGATGAGGCCGTGAAATGAGCTATTACATTTACGATGAAACCCGTTGCGCGCTTGGCGAGGGACCGCTGTGGCACCCTATTCGCAATCAACTGTTTTGGTTCGACATCATGGGCATGCGTCTGCACACCCGCGTGAATGACGAGACGGTCACATGGCAATTCGACGAATATGTCTCTGCGGCGGGCTGGGTCGACGAGAACACGCTGCTGATGGCCTCCGAAACATCGCTGTCGACCTTTGACATAGAGACGGGCGAAACCTCCTTTGTGTGTGCGCTTGAGGCCGACAATCCAGACACACGGTCCAACGATGGCCGCGCCGACCCCCAAGGCGGGTTCTGGATTGGCACGATGGGCAAAGCCGCACAGGACAAAGCGGGGGCGATCTACCGCTACTACCGTGGCACTCTGCGCAAGCTGTTTGGCGACATCACGATCACCAACTCCATCTGCTTTTCTCCGGATGGAACCACCGCCTATTTTTGCGATACGCGCACGGATCAAATCATGCGGGTAGCACTCAATGATGACGGATGGCCGCACGGCAAACCCGAGGTGTTTATCGCAAACGCCAACCACCCAGACGGATCCGTGGTCGATGCGGACGGCAACCTGTGGAACGCACAATGGGGATCATACCGCGTGTGCGGCTACGCCCCAACGGGTGAGGTTCTGCGCTATATCGACGTGGGCGGACTGCAATCGTCGTGCCCTGCGTTTGGCGGCGCAGATGGCACCACGATGTTCGTGACATCCGCACAGCAAAATCTCACCGATGAAGATCGCGCCAAAAGTGATGAACACGGCGCGGTTTTCGCCATCGACAACGTAGCAAAGGGCCAAAAAGAACATCAGGTCTTTCTATGAGACGCCCCTTTGGCACAACGCCGGATGGGCGCGCTGTTGAGGCCGTATCGCTGCATTCAGGCGATCTAAGCGTCACCCTATTGACCCTTGGCGCAGCGATCCATGATGTACGCCTCCAAGGGGTGCCATACCCGCTTACGTTGGGGGCCACGGACATTGCAGCCTACGCAGGACCGATGACCTATTTCGGCGCGCTCGTAGGCCCCGTAGCCAACCGCATTGCAGGGGCGTCCGCACCGCTCAATGGCGATCTTCTCAGCTTTGAGGCCAATGAAGGCACCACATGTCTGCATGGCGGACCTCATGGGATGCACACAGAAGTGTGGCAGATCGAAAGCGCGACAGATAACGCTGTGACGATGACGCTCGATCTGCCCGATGGCACAGGCGGATTTACGGGCAATCGTACTGTAAAAGCACGCTTTTCATTGGACGCGCCCGCACACCTGCGTTTGGTGATCGAGGCCGAAACAGACAAAGACACCTATATCAATATCGCCAACCATTCCTATTGGTCGCTCGATGGCACACCCACAATTTCGGGGCATATATTGACCATCCCCGCAGACCGCTACACACCCGTTGATAGCGCCCTCATTCCCACGGGCGTAGCAGACGTGCACGGCACAGACTTTGACTTTCGTTCTGGCCGCGCGGTGGGCGACGGAACACCGCGCATCGACCATAACCTGTGCCTGT
>NZ_CBFHKW010000106.1:0-2386 GCF_965656515.1 Celeribacter marinus | reverse complement strand
CGTGATTCCGCACCTTATGATGTGGTTGCTGTGTCAAATCTGACCTTGTGTTGCTTTCGCCGCAAACCATTCGAGAAGATGATGACGGGTACGCCTCACATCGGTCAGCGCCTCTTGGAGATGACACTAGACGAATTGGATGCAGCGCGGGAATGGATGCTCATTTTGGGGCGCAAGACCGCACGCGAAAAGATTGCATCGCTGTTGGCAATTCTTGCACGGCGCGAGACGTCTTTGGCCTTGAAAAAGACCGAGGATGGTATGGTGTTTGAGCTGCCTTTAACGCGTGAGGCGATGGCTGATTACTTGGGTTTGACGTTGGAAACTGTGTCCCGTCAAGTCTCCGCGCTCAAACGTGAAGGCATTATTATACTCGAGGGCAAACGTCGCGTTTTGATCCCTGATTTTGACAGACTTCAGATGGAAACAGGTGATGATGCCGATGGCGGCATGATGGCGTAGCACGATTTTAATTGTGGTTTGTATCGTAAGAAAGCGCACCAAAGGATTGGTGCGCTTTCGTCGTTTTGAGGCCGTTGTTAGTGCGACATGAGAACCGGCACTTCGACGGTTTCAAGCATGTTGCGAGTGGCTCCGCCAAGGATCGACTCGCGGAACCGCGAGTGGCCATAGGCACCCATGACAATGATGTCAGCGTCTTTATCGCTAATGTGACGCGTGAGAACATCTGCCACGCGTGGCATTGTTTTGGCGAGAACCGATACTTCTGCATGTACACCTTGGCGAACGAGCATCTGACACAATGATCCGCCAGGATCGGAACGATCTGGTCCGTGTTGTGGCGGGTCGATTATGGTGATGTCGACCAGCTCTGCCTTTTGCAAAATCGGTAGAGCTGCGCGGATCGTGCCAAGTGCTTCTGCGCTTTCGTTCCACGCGACAACAACGCGCTTTATTGTGTCCGGTAAAGTGGCGTTATCGGGAATGACGAGCACGGGTACATGGCCGGAGAATAGCGCGGCTTCCAATATCTCCTCATGCTCATGGCCGCGACCAGTGCCGTAAGGGCGCGGAAGTACGACAACATCCGAAAACCGCATGTAATGCGCGAGCTGCGGCGTAAGGCCCGCCATCTGCGCCGTGATCGGATTGGTGGACCATGCAATGTCTTCGGCCGTTAATCGTTTGATAACTGCCTCATCAATGGCTTTGCTATCTGCTTGTGCCTGTTGCAAATTGTCTTGCAGGACCAACGCATTCGTTCCCGCGTAGTAAAATCCAGGTTGCGTTCGGTCCAGCCCGAGGCAGATAACCTCCAAATGAGCGTCTTCGCGGCGTGTCAAGGCAATAGCGGCGTCAAGCGCATGGGTGTCCGCGTCCATTGAGCATACAACTGTTGTTACTGTCTTGAAGGGCATTGCGGCCTCCCGATTTTGTTTCTTTCTCCACGAAGTTTGGGACTAAATTTTTGCTATGGCTTTGATCAGGATCAACACTGTAGATTTGTAGCACCAAAAATATGGCATTTCCCCGAGTCCACAATTTCAAGGGTTTGTTTTTATTTGTATTTTATAATGTGAAGGCGTATTTTCTTATCTAAGTTGGTGCGCGATGCAATCGTGGTAGGTTATCGGTCAGTCGATTTCGCCACCGTTTAAGTTTCGACAATTTTGACTCAGATCAAGGTTGATGACAGGGATGTCGTTCAAACCCCACACTGTCGATACCTGTGTCCGAGCAGGATTAAGACTGTGCCTCGACAAAAGAGGCAACGAACGAAGGGACGCAACATGTGGAATTATACTAAGCTGGCGGCTTTGGGAATCTTTGTGGTTCTCGCCGGGCTTGCCGCGAACTACGGGCGCGATTTTGCATATCAAGTGCACGCGCTTATTTTTATGGCCGCCGCGGCCATAACTTTTATCTATACCCTACGTACTACGGGGGACGTTAAGCCAGCCGCAACCGGCTATCTTGACGGCGTTGTACGTTACGGTGTGGTCGTTACTGCTTTTTGGGGCGTTGTGGGTTTCCTTGTGGGAACGTTCATCGCATTCCAGCTCGCCTTTCCGGCGCTCAATTTTGATTTTTTGCAAGGCTACGGTAACTTTGGGCGCCTGCGTCCGTTGCATACCTCGGCGGTGATCTTTGCCTTCGGTGGGAACGCATTGATTGCGACATCCTTTTATGTTGTGCAGCGAACATCCGCTGTTCGTCTCTGGGGCGGCAATCTCGCGTGGTTCGTGTTTTGGGGGTACAACCTCTTTATCGTCCTCGCGGCAACGGGCTACGTCATGGGTGTGACCCAATCCAAAGAATACGCTGAGCCAGAGTGGTACGTCGATCTGTGGCTAACCATTGTTTGGGTTGCCTATCTTCTTGTTTTCCTCGGGACGCTTATGACCCGCAAGGAAAAGCACATCTA
>NZ_CBFHKW010000105.1:0-2398 GCF_965656515.1 Celeribacter marinus | reverse complement strand
ACATCGAGCAACACCGTGTCTCCCTCACGCACAAGAAAGAAGTCGACCATGAACTTTCCTTGCGGCGTTAAAATCGCAGCATAAACCGCGCCGCGCTCTAAACCGCCGATGTCGTTTGTGATCAGGCCTTGCAAGAACTTGTGGGTGTCAGAGCCGCTTAGGGCGATGATGCTACGCTCGGTCATGTGTTCGCTCTCCTGTCTGCCATCATATAGGGCGTTGAGAGGCCAAGGTGAAGGACACGATGTGATTGTTCAACGGGACACCGCTTTTCAGCTGCATTCGGGGGGCGAAGCCGCTAGGGTTTTCGCAAATCTCATAACCGAACCGAGACACATGCGCGCGCCAATTTCTGTGATAATCCCGACCCTGAACGCGGCACCGCATTTGGCGGAAACACTGGCGCGGATCATGGAGGGCGTGGACGCGGGCCTTGTGCGCGAATTGATCGTCTCGGATGGCGGGTCAACGGACGACATTGCCCATCTGACCGACGTAATCGGCGCGCAGTTGGTTGTGGGGGATGCGGGGCGTGGCGCACAATTGGCGCGCGGGGCCGAGGCGGCCCAAGGTGCGTGGTTGTTGTTCGTGCATGCCGACACATGGTTGCCCGAGGGGTGGAGTGCGGCCGCTCTGTCCCATTTGACGCATCCCGATCAGGCCTTGGTGTTTTCCCTGTCGTTTCGCGCTGAGGGCAGCTGGGCGCGGATGACGTCCCTATGGGCAAACCTTCGCACGCGGGCGTTTGGCCTGCCTTATGGGGACCAATCCTTATTCATATCGCGCGCCTTGTACGACACCGTTGGGGGCTTTGCACCTATCCCGTTGATGGAGGATGTGGACATGGCCCGCAGGTTGGGGCGCGCGCGGATCGTGCTTAGTCAGAGCGCCGTCCAAACAGACCCATCACGCTACCAAACGCGCGGCTGGCTGCGCCAAGGAAGCCGGAATCTTTGGCGTCTTGTGCGGTATCTTGCGGGCGCTGATCCGGCACGGTTGTCTCGATCTTACGATCGGTGAGTGTCATCCCGTCAGAGTATTGCAGACGGTATAGATCCGCGTATAGACCGCCACGTGCCAATAATTCGTCATGCGTGCCCTGATCAACCACCATGCCGCGATCCATCACCACAATGCTATCGGCGTTGCGAATGGTCGACAGACGGTGCGCAATCACAAGCGTGGTCCGGCTTTTGGACAGATCTTCGAGCGCCTCTTGCACAATCTTTTCTGACTGCGCATCGAGCGCGGATGTGGCCTCGTCCAACAGCAAAATAGGACGGTCACGCAAGACCGCACGCGCAATGGCAACCCGTTGGCGTTGCCCGCCTGACAAGGCCGACCCGCGTGTGCCCGCGTTGGTATCAACCCCCGCCTCAAGATTGCCAAGGAAGGCATCGACATGGGCGGCTTTGAGGGCTGTTTGCAATTCGGCATCACTCGCATCCGCGCCCATCATCACGTTCTCGCGAATGCTTTCGTCGAACAAGAGTGCGTCTTGGGAAACGACCGAGAACAATCCGCGTAACTCTTTCAGGTCGAGTTGATTGGTCGGCGTCCCCCCGATGGTGATGGAACCACTTTGCGGATCTGCCAGTCGGGCCAGCAGATGAAAAATCGTGGACTTGCCTGCACCGGACGCGCCGACAAGTGCCGTGGTTTGACCCGCTTTCGCGACAAAGGATGTGCCACGCAACACCGGTGCGTCCGTGTACGAGAACGCGACCGCCTCTAGGACAACGTCGGCGTCACGCGCTGGGATATCCAACTGTTTTGGCTCGGGCGGCGATACAATGCTGGGGCGTTCGTTGAATACACTGTGAACGCGGATCATTGAGGCCATGGCGATCTGCCACTGCGCGGAGACATTCCCCAACCGGCGTGCCGGATCGATCAACATCCCGACAGCGGTGAAAAACGCCATGAATTCCCCGACTGTCTTTTCTCCGGCAATGATTTCAAGTCCGCCAAAGTAAAGCACGGATGCAAATCCGACACCGGCCACAAAGTCGATGAGAGACGGAATCGCGGATTGACCGCGCGCGGAGCGGATTTCCTCGCGGGTATAGCCGTTGATCGCCTTGTTGAACCGATCGGTTTCGCGCTGTTCTGTGCCGGCAAGTTTGATTGATGTGGTGCCGTGGTAAACCTCGTCCAAGCGGTTCGAGACGAAACTGGACGCCTCACGGGCTGCGGAGGAATTGCGGCGCACACGCCGTTGCAACGTACGAATCGGAAAGGCGATAAAGGGTACGGCGACCAGCGCCAAAAGCGTCCATTGCCAATCCATTGTGGCCGCGACGATCAACAAAGACGTCAGGCCAATCACATCGCGCACGAGGCTGCGCATGATGGTGCCCCATTGATCGGACGCCGATTGGCAATCGCCGCGCGTGCG
>NZ_CBFHKW010000104.1:0-2609 GCF_965656515.1 Celeribacter marinus | reverse complement strand
TGGATGCGGGATATGGCGCGCTGTCGCCCGAGGCAGTTCTGTCCGCGCGCGTGGCCAATCCGATGATTGGTTTGGGGTTGCTCGACGCAATTGCAACGGATGACATTCTGGCCCATGCCGATCCCGATGATGCAAATGGTGACGGTATTTCCGGACGCGCCCAAATCGTGTGGTCGGATGTGCATAATCAGCCGATGGTGGGGCGTTTCGGGTGGAAGGCGGGCAGTCCTTCGGTCCTTGAACAATCCGCCGCCGCGTTTTCAAGTGATATTGGCATTTCCACGCCTCTCGTACCTGATCCTGCGGGCGATTGTACGGCACTGCAACCGGATTGTGTCGCGGCCGTTCACGGGGACGGCGATCTGCGCGGCACGGAAATCGATGCGGCGGGCTTGGACCTTGTGGCGTTTTACGCCTCAAACCTAGGCGTACCTGCGCGCCGTGATGTGGATGACCCACAGGTGTTGCGCGGCAAGGCGGTGTTCTATGAGACAGGATGCGCGGCCTGTCACGTTCCCAAATATGTCACCGCGCGTCTCGCGGATGAGGCGGGTGCCGCACAGTCGTTTCAATTGATTTGGCCGTATAGCGATCTGTTGCTGCACGATATGGGAGCAGGGCTTGCTGACAACGGTCCCGAGGGACGGGCCACGGGTCGCGAATGGCGCACAGCCCCGTTGTGGGGGATTGGTTTGACGCGGCAGGTCTCGGGACATACTTATTTTTTGCATGACGGGCGCGCGCGGTCGCTTCTGGAGGCGGTGTTGTGGCATGGCGGCGAAGCACAAAAGGCGCGCGATACCGTGGTCCAGATGGACCCTACACAGCGCAACGCGCTATTGCGTTTCCTTGAAAGCCTTTAAGTACAGGATTTTAGATGCGTCATTTCATTTTTGCCTTGGCCTGCGCCAGTTACGTGTTGCCGGCGTCTGCCGATCCGTTGCAAGACGCCGTGAGCCGCGTGGTGACACAGTATGTCGATCCTGCGGTCACCTCGTTTGGACGCGCGGCACATGACCTTGAACAGGCGGCCACGGGCGATTGCACCGCGCCGCAGCTCACACAGTCCTATCACGCAGTGTTCGATGCGTGGCTGCGCGTTCAACTCTTTGCTCTGTCGTCATTTGATGCGGGCGGACATGCCACTGCCATTTCGTTTTGGCCCGACAAAAAGGGCATGATCCCGCGCGCGCTGGCGGCGATGATTGCGGATGAGGATGACGTGGTGATGGATGCACAGGGCTTTGGCGAGGTATCGATTGCTGCGCGCGGCCTGTTTGCACTGGAATACATGCTATTTGATCCGCAGTTTTCAAACTATACGCGCGACAGCTACGCCTGTGCTTTGGTTCGGGCACAGGCTACGGATCTCGCGTCTATGGCTGATGATGTCGATCATGCGTGGTTCGGATCGGCAGGGTTTGCACGCGCGTTGGAGACCGCAGGGGACGCAGACAATACACGCTATTTCACGTCCCGCGAGGCGCTTCAGGCGCTCTACACCACGCTCACGGCAAGTTTGGAGCACAATCGCGGCGTGCGCCTTGGCCGTCCGATGGGCTCGTTTGACAAACCGCGCCCGACCCGTGCCGAGGCGTGGCGCTCTGCGCGCTCTGCCCGCAACCTTAGCGGCTCACTGGTGGCGATTGGGGCGCTGGCGGACACGCTGGCCCCCAATGGCGCGCCGCAAACCGTGGCGCGCCTTCAAGAGGCCGTGGCGCAGATCGATGCGCTAAATGCGCCCACCTTTGCAACGGCCGACCAGATCGGGGACCGGTTCAAAATGGAAGTGATCCAACAACGTATCGAGGCCGCATCCCATGCCTTGGCCAATGAAATTGGTGCGCCATTGCAGGTCTCTGCGGGGTTCAACGCGGGGGACGGAGATTAACATGACCACACGGCGCGGATTTTTGGCGGGTCTGACCGCGGCGGCGTTTGTGCCGAACGTCTCATGGGCCGATGCGGGTAGCCCTGCGTTTTTGGGCGCGGCAAAAGAGGCGTCAGGCGGGTACGCACTGTTTGGGTTGGACGAAAACGCCCAGATCATTTTCCGTGTGCCACTGCCTGCGCGCGGTCACGCAGCCGCCGTTCATCCGACCCGCCCCGAAGCGGTAGGATTTGCCCGCCGACCGGGAACATTTGCGGTGGTGATTGACTGTGTGACCGGCAAGGTGATGCACCGTCTGCAAACCCCCGAAGGGCATCATTTTATGGGGCATGGGGTGTTTGTGGACGGCGGCGATACGCTTTTGACGCCCGAAAACAATTATGGCGCGCGCAAAGGTGTGCTTGGCATTTGGGATCGCACGCGGGGCTACGCGCGTGTGGGCGAGGTGGAGACGGGTGGAATCGGGCCGCATGATGTCAAGCAACGCGCCGATGGATCGCTCGTCGTGGCCAACGGCGGCATTTTTACCCATCCCGATCACGGCGAGGGGCGCGACAAACTCAATATCGACACTATGGTGGCCTCACTGGCCTATCTGTCGCGTGATTATGCGATCGAGGAGATCGTGACGCTTGATGCGCCGCTTCGTCAAAATTCGATCCGTCATTTGGCGCTGGGGCCAGATGGGCAGGTGGCCTTTGCGATGCAGTGGGAGGGA
>NZ_CBFHKW010000103.1:0-2832 GCF_965656515.1 Celeribacter marinus | reverse complement strand
ACGCTCTTTTGTGAATGGAGTCGTGGCCTTGCGCGGATCAGTCTAAGGAGCCGCGCAGATGATGATCATCTGTCTGAATTTGATCGACATATCGTTCATGCGATGGAGCAAGAACTCGAAACATTGCGCGCGACATCAGAGAATGGACCGCTTTTGATATGGCGCGAACATGTGGACCAAACCGTCACTTGGGCCAACACCGCTTACTTGACCCTAGCCGACCAGTTCGAACCCGATGATGGCGAGGCCAGTTGGCCCCCGCGCCGCCTCTTCGAGCTTGCGGGTCCAGCGCAGTCAAACGGCGCCACCAATGAGCCGAATGATCCCAAAATGACCAACGGTCCAACGCGCGCAAGTATCGTCATGCCAGACAATACATCGCTTTGGTTTGATCTCTATACGAGCGATCAAGGTGATGGGATGTTGGTCACAGCCGTGCCTGTTGATGCCGCTGTCCAAATAGAGCGAGATCTTTGGGACGCGACCCAAACCCTCACGAACACCTTTTCACATCTCACAACGGGCTTGGCCATATTCGCCCGTAACCGTAGGCTTAAACACTATAACCCCGCGCTGGCCGACCTCACGGGCCTGTCATTAGACTATTTGGTGCAATCGCCGTCTTTAGTGGAGTTTCTGGATAAGTTGCGCGACACGCAGATGATGCCCGAGCCTCGGGACTATAAATCGTGGCGACAAAATGTGTCTGCATTGGAAACACAAGCACAGAGTGGAACCTTTGAAGAGACATGGACCCTTACATCCCAAATAACCTACCGCGTTACAGGGCGACCACTGTCCGATGGTGCGATCGCCTATTTCTTCGAAGATATTTCGTCTGAGGTGTCGTCGTCGCGTCGTTTGCGCGCACAAACTGAAACGGGTCAATCGGTCTTGGACAGTTTGACAGATGCAATTGCGGTGTTTGAAAATGACGGTCGCCTGATCATGTCCAACACAGCCTACACTGTGCTTTGGGCTGTTGATGATGGTGATGCGATGCATGATGTAGGCATCATAGAAGCTGCGCGGCTTTGGCATTCAAAATGTGCACCAAGCGCTGTTTGGACCGACATCAAGAACGTTGTCGCGGGTGAGTCATCCGACATCGCATGGTCAGGTCTTGCCCGCCTTTGGGACGGTCGCCGGCTACAGTGCTCTGCAACCCCTCTCCCGAGTGGGCAAACTGTGATCAAATTTGCCACGGATACGGGCGTTGATGCGCCATCACATTCATCGCCAAAGCCCGCTGATCCCCACTACGTCAAGATGTGACTGCGTGGATTGCAGCCACTATTGGCGTTCAGTGGCGGCGGGTGGTACGCAATTTTCAGTCATGACATTTAGACAAAAAACGTAGATCACAAGACAATCGTTAGATGCCTACATATAGCTGCGAACCAACGCGCTTGCGAGTAATGACCATCCGTCCGAGACGACGAAGAACGCGAGCTTGAACGGCAAGGATACGATTGCCGGAGGCACCATCATCATACCCATCGACATCAGGATTGCCGAAACAACAAGGTCGATGATCAAAAACGGCAAGAAGACGAGAAACCCGATTTGGAATGCGCGTTCGATTTCAGAGAGCAAAAAAGACGGCACCAAAAGAGATAGATCGACATCATTTGAAAGAGCAATCGGATTTGCGGGATCTTCGCGCAGTTCGGCCAAATTCGAAAACGTGTCCGCACTCACACGACTGACCATAAACCTGCGAAATGGGTCTAACACTTCAGGTAAAGCTTGCTCGACTGTGAGGGCGCCGTCCATGAGCGGCTGGACCCCCTTGGTCCAACTTTCGGTAAACACGGGGTCCATCACGAAATAGGTTAAAAACAGCGCCAGACTAACGATAAGCATGTTTGGCGGCGATTGCTGTAGGCCGATTGCTTGTCGCAAAATCGACAAAACCGTCACGATGAACGGAAAGCAAGTCACCATAATTGCCAGACCCGGGACAAGGCTCAACAGCGTTATCACAACCATCAACTGGATGGAGCGCGCAGTCAAAGACTCGGCTCCGTCGAAGGACAAAGATAGCTCTTGGGCGCTGGCGGGGGACATCATCATGATGATGACCGTTGCGAGCGCCAGTGTGGCCCCAAGTTTGAAATATTGCATGTGGACTACAGCTCGTTCTTGATGTCGGCAACTTCGGTAAGGCGCACGGCGAGTTGGCCCGTTGTATCGCCTTCGATTTCTTGAAGTTCGCCACGCGCGATCAGCTTTTCGCCGACATAAAGTTCAACGGGATCCTCAACGCGACGATCCAATGTCAGGACGCTATCGTTCTCTAGTTTGAGAAGATCGCGGACAAGCGGGTGCGCCTTTCCAACGGTGACTTTTATCTCAATCGGAACATCGGAAAAGGGGTTCGGGCGGGGTGTGTTGGGATCATCAACCATTGACTATAGCGTCCTTGTTTAGCGTGAACGCGGCATCTACTGCGGCGCGTATTTTCCCGATGGCTCCATCGAGATCAATTTTTCGTTCTTTGGTTCCGAGGCGTAAAAAAACTTGCCCCTCTGTTAGGCTGGGCTCTTCGACGAGTGTGACGGCCATTGGCAGGCTGCCGGTCAGAAGCGCGGTGAGCGCAACCTTGTTCGACGGGCAGATCATGATTTCCACGGGGGTGTCGGAAAGGCTGTCGGCAAATGGTAGAATTTCATCGATAATTGACTGTCCCAATGTCTGTGACACCAACTCGGGAAGCACTTTCTCGGTCATTTCGACCAACAAGGGTTCGAGAGATTTGATGATGTGGGATCGCGCCTCGTGAAAGGTGAAACCCAAATCTTGCAAGTTGCGTTCGAGTTCCGCACCGAT
>NZ_CBFHKW010000102.1:0-2856 GCF_965656515.1 Celeribacter marinus | reverse complement strand
ACGTCGGCTTTTGCAGATGCGATAACTTTATCGCCTACAGCCAAACGCTGAGGAGCAAGGATATACGCCTGCTCACCATCTTCATACTTCACAAGCGCGATAAACGCGGTGCGGTTCGGGTCATATTCGATACGCTCTACGGTAGCGGATACGTCAAACTTATTGCGTTTGAAATCAACGATACGATAGAGACGTTTTGCCCCGCCGCCTCGGCGGCGTGATGTGATCCGTCCGGTGTTGTTCCGACCGCCTGATTTCGTCAAACCTTCAGTGAGGGATTTGACGGGGCGACCTTTCCAAAGCTCCGAACGGTCGATCAGAACCAACCCGCGTTGGCCAGGCGTAGTCGGTTTATACGACTTGAGTGCCATTCTTTCTGTCTTCCGTTTGCTCTGGGCCTTGTTGCGCTCTCTCGTGAGCGCGACCCGTTCCGTTTAGGCCCGAGTTATAAAACCCGTTCCGCACAAAATGGCCCACGCGACCGTCCGAATCGGACAGCCTCGGACCGTTTTCCATCCAAGATACTGATGTAACAGTACTTTTTTGAATAAAACCGGCCCCCACTACATCAGCGGGGGCCGAGATTTCCGTTTCTCTATCAGAGACCTGTCGAGACGTCGATAGAATTGCCGTCTTCGAGCGTCACATAGGCCTTTTTAACGTCCTTACGTTTGCCGGCAGTGCCGCGAAAACGTTTGGTTTTGCCTTTGGTAATCGCTGTGTTGACCGCTTTGACCTTTACACCAAAGAGCGTTTCAACGGCCTCTTTGATCTGTGGTTTATTGGCATCGATCGCTACTTCGAAAACAACTGCACCGTGCTCGGACGCCATTGTTGCCTTCTCGGTGATGATCGGCTTGCGGATCACATCGTAGAGTTCTGCTTTGTTGGTCATTTCAAACGAGCCTCCAGAGCTTCAATACCTGACTTTGTGATCACGAGAGTGTCACGCTTCAGGATATCATACACGTTAGCGCCCATTGTCGGCAAAATGTCGATGCCAGCGATGTTCGCAGCCGCAGCTTTGAAGTTCGCATCAATTTCGGCACCGTCAATTACCAGAACGCGTTTCCAACCCTGTTCTTTGATCGCTTTAGCAAGCAATGCAGTTTTGGCGCCTGCGAGTTTCGCATCCTCCAAAACAACCAGATTGCCAGTCGCAGCTTTCGCAGACAGCGCGTGCTTCAGACCAAGCTTACGGAATTTCTTCGTAAGATCGTGACCGTGCGAACGCGGAGTCGGGCCCTTATAAATACCACCTTTACGGAAGATCGGCGCCTTGCGAGACCCGTGGCGTGCGCCACCGGTGCCTTTTTGGCGATAGATCTTTTTAGTGGAGTAAGACACTTCCGAACGGGTCTTCACCTTGTGAGTGCCGGCCTGTGCGTTGTTACGCTGCCAACGGACCACACGGTGCAAGATGTCGGCGCGTGGCTCCAGACCGAAGAGTGCTTCGTCCAGATCCAAAGTGCCGGCAGTGCCGCCTTCAAGTTTGATTACGTCAAGTTTCATGCTTCACCTCCTTCAACCGGAGCGTCTGCGGCAGGAGCCTCAGAAACTGCAGCAGCGGCAGCAGATTTCAGACCGGCGGGAAGCGGCGCGTTCTCAGGGAACGGCTTTTTCACGGCGTCTTTAACGGTGACCCAGCCACCCTTAGAGCCAGGAACGGCGCCTTTAACCATGATCAAACCACGGTCAGCGTCGGTACGGACAACCTGAAGGTTCTGCGTCGTCACACGAACGGCACCCATGTGGCCCGCCATCTTCTTACCTTTGAAGACTTTGCCCGGATCTTGACACTGACCGGTCGAACCATGCGAACGGTGAGAAATCGACACACCGTGAGTAGCGCGAAGGCCCCCAAAGTTGTGACGCTTCATCGCACCAGCAAAGCCTTTACCGATCGACGTACCGGATACGTCAACAAATTGACCGTCGAAGTAATGTTCAGCGGAAATCTCTTCGCCAACGGCGATGAGGTTTGCCTCGTCTACGCGGAATTCTGCAACCTTACGCTTGGGCGCAACGTTTGCAGCGGCAAAGTGGCCGCGCATAGCTTTGGAGGTCCGCTTAGCTTTTGCGGAACCTGCACCGAGCTGAACAGCAACGTAGCCGTCGGTCTCGGTTGTCCGCTGAGCAACAACCTGAAGGTTTTCGAGCTGAAGAACAGTAACAGGAATCTGCTTTCCGTCTTCCATGAAGAGACGGGTCATGCCCACCTTCTTCGCGATTACACCAGAGCGCAACATATCTGATTGCCCCCTTATACTTTGATTTCGACGTCAACGCCGGCAGCAAGGTCGAGCTTCATGAGCGCGTCCACAGTCTGCGGTGTTGGGTCTACGATGTCGAGGAGACGCTTGTGCGTACGGATCTCGAACTGATCGCGGGATTTCTTATCGACGTGAGGGCCACGGAGAACCGTGAACTTCTCGATTTTGTTGGGAAGCGGGATCGGGCCACGAACCTGAGCGCCAGTGCGCTTTGCCGTGTTGACGATTTCCTGTGTCGACGCATCGAGGACGCGGAAATCGAATGCCTTCAGCCGAATGCGAATGTTCTGCGACATATGTCTGAGCCTTTCGCGGCTAAAAAGATTGAGAGGTCGAAATGGCACCATTGCCACCCCCACATCGAACCTAATGCAACGAGGTACGAATCCCCGTTCAGGCGTTACCCCAAAGGGCAACCAGCGCCCAATACTAGGGTGACGGGGCTATAGCAATAGTTTTCCTGAATTACCCGTATTTATGTTGGCCCATTGCTGCCTGCCACATGGACAAAAAGGCCCTGCTTATGCAGGGCCTTTTCTATTCGATCAGTCGCGTAAGGGCGCTAAGCGCTCTTATTCGATGA
>NZ_CBFHKW010000101.1:0-2943 GCF_965656515.1 Celeribacter marinus | reverse complement strand
CGGTCAGCGGTATTCGTCGGGTCATACAGGGTGAGACGGCGTGTGAAGCTCGCGTGTTTGGAGTTTTTGATCTTGAGGGTCACGACCAGTCCCGCAATCCCCTTGGCTTTGGCGCGGTCAGATACCTTTTGCGCCAACCGCCACAGGTGGCCGTCCAAAACGTCGATTGATGCGGTGTCTTTGGGAAAGGTGGTTTCGTTCGAGATAGATTTCATCGGGCGAGAGGACGAAATTCGTCGGTGGTCCTGACCTCGGGCAAGATGCCATAAGCGCTCGCCCATTGCGCCAAAGCGCGTGTTCAACTCGTCTTTTTCCCACCGCCGCAGGTCGATAAAGGTGCGAATGCCGGCCTTTTCCAAAGAGGTCCGTGTCGCGGCACCAACGCCCCAAATCAGACTCACAGATTTATTTGCGAGAAAATCCATGGTCTCGTTAGCGCCGATCACGGAGAACCCCCGTGGTTTGTCCAGATCAGATGCAATTTTGGCGAGAAATTTGTTGTGGCTGAGGCCAATGGACCCGGATAGGCCCAATTCGTCATTCATGCGCTTGATCAGGTGGGCGAGCATCACGGCTGGCGGTTTCCCGTGTAGCTTGGCTGTTCCGCGCAAATCCATGAACGCTTCGTCAAGCGAGAGGGGTTCCACGTCTGGCGTCAGCTCGTCCATAAAGGCGCGGATCGCGCGGGAGGCCTCCGCGTAGGCCTCCATGCGAGGCGGGACGACAACCGCGTTTGGACACAGTTGTAACGCTTTGAACATCGGCATGGCGGACCGCACACCGTGAATGCGAGCAATATAACAAGCAGTTGTCACCACGCCGCGCTGTCCGCCGCCCACAATGAGAGGCGTGTCGCGTAGCGCAGGGTTGTCCCGCTTCTCCACGGAGGCGTAAAAAGCGTCACAATCCATATGCGCCACCCCGAGATCAAACAGCTCGTCATGCGCTACAATGCGCGGCCGCCCACACGTCGGACAGCGCGGACCGTTCTCAAAGGTGGTGAGGCAATCGCGGCATAGGGCAGGCATCACAAGTCCTTTAGTCAGTGCAACAACAGTAGCCTCCCTTTGGATAGCGTACTAGGTCGCCTTGATTTAGAGGCCCGCGATCTCGTCTTGGATCATTTGAGCGGCTGCACGCGGGTCCGCGTGCTGCCAGATCGGACGCCCGACGACAATGTGATCTGCGCCATCGCGGATTGCTTGGGCTGGGGTTGCAACGCGCTTTTGATCGCCCAAGGCTGCACCCGTTGGGCGCACTCCTGGTGTTACGATCAGCTTGCCAGCCGCCTCGGGAAGGGCGCGGATCAATGCGGCTTCTTGGGGGGAGGCGATGACGCCGTCCGCACCCGCTGCGAAGGCATTGCCTGCACGCTCTTGGACCAGATCACGAATTTCGCCCGACTTTATGAGAGCGCCATCCAAATCTGCGCGATCAAGGGAGGTGAGGATCGTGACAGCGAGGATCTTTGTGTCTGATCCACTTGCACCCTCTTTGGCGGCTTTGACCACGTAGGGGTCGCCGTGAACGGTGAGGAAATCCATATTGTACTGGGCCACGCCGCGCACAGCGTTTTCCACAGTTGCACCGATGTCGAAAAACTTCATATCAAGAAAGATTTTTTTGCCATGCTCTTGTTTAAGCTCGTTGGCGAGCGCAAGTCCGCCACCGGTCAGCATGCCAAGACCGACTTTGTAAAAGGACACCGCATCCCCGATCCGTGTGGCTAGCTCGAGACCCTGCACAACATTTGGGACATCAAGGGCGACAATCAAGCGGTCATTGGCGGGCATATGGGCAGTCATGGGGAAATCCTTTCGTGGTCGGTTTCCTTCACATGCGCTTTGCGCCGTTTGCGGTCAAGTGTCCGGTGAATTTAGGCCAAGGGGGAAATGCCGTATCTGATCTGTACTGGTTGTGCTGCGATTGATTTGAGGGAGGCAATGCTTGAACCACGTTCTTGTTTGCGGATGGCGCGAGCGCGCACCATCAACCCACGCGAAACCGTCTCAAAGGACGCGGTAAAAGGTGCTGACAACTCGACGGCGTAGGTGACCTGGTCGCCGCCCTCGTAAAAAATGACGTCGGCCTGAAATTGTTGCGTTGCGGCATCAAAGGTCAAATCGCTGACTTGTGCGCTATATAACTTCATCTTGCATCTCCGTTGGGGCGCCGCGTTCAATTGTTCTGAATCTGCGCTTGCAACCCTTGAGATTGAGTCAATGCCTCCCATTTATAAATCAAGGTTCCGACCTGAGGCGCGCCATATCGGGCGTCATCAAAAGCGGGACGCTTTATATGAAAGGAGATACCGATGGACATGGAGAAGTTCACGGAGCGGTCGCGCGGCTTTCTTCAGGCGGCACAGACGATTGCGATGCGCGAAAACCATCAATCGCTTAAGCCAGAACATCTGCTGAAAGCGCTTATGGATGATAGCGAGGGGTTCGCGTCGAATCTTATCATGCGCGCAGGTGGCGATGCCAAAGCCGTTGCCGCCAGTGTTGATGTCGCCGTGGGTATGCTGCCGCGCGTATCAGGCGATGTCGGTCAGACGTACATGGATCAAAGCACAGCAAAGGTGCTTGATGAAGCTGAGAAAATTGCGACGAAAGCGGGCGATAGCTTTGTGCCTGTTGAGCGCCTTTTGACGGCGCTTGCGCTATCGCGTTCCGAGGCCAAAAAGGCATTGGAATCGGGCGGCGTGACGGCGCAAAACCTCAACGAGGCAATCAACGACATTCGTAAAGGGCGCACAGCGGATAGTGCCTCTGCTGAAGATGGCTATGAAGCGTTGAAAAAGTACGCGCGCGATCTGACCGAGGCCGCCGAACAGGGCAAAATCGATCCCATTATTGGCCGTGACGAAGAAATTCGCCGCTCCATGCAAGTGCTCTCGCGGCGCACAAAGAATAACCCCGTTTTGATTGGTGAACCGGGCGT
>NZ_CBFHKW010000100.1:0-3032 GCF_965656515.1 Celeribacter marinus | reverse complement strand
TGACGCGAAATCATCTTGGCCGAAATGGATTTGGCCACATCGTGGAAATCAAACAGGCCTTTGTCCGCCGCAATTTGCGCCTGAAACACGGATTGAAACAGCAAATCGCCGAGTTCCGATTTCAAATCCTCCATGTCGCCGCGCGCAATTGCATCATCGACCTCATAGGCTTCTTCAATCGTGTAGGGCGAAATGGTCGCAAAATCCTGTTCGATATCCCACGGGCACCCGCCCTTTGGATCACGCAAGCGGCGCATGATGTCCAAGAGTTGCGTGATCCCCTCGGGGACGGCGTGGATCGGGTCTTTGGGTGCGTCTGTCATCTGACTAACGTGGCGGCGGACAAAGGGGTTTGCAAGCGGCAAAACGCGCGCTAAGGTCGCGCTATGATCACGACATGCACCATTATTATCTGCTGCATTATCCGCTAACACACGTTACGCGGGATCGGTCTCTTTTCTCTAACAGATGAAGCTGATAAGCCCGCGGGGACACCCGATAAAGAGGCCTGCACGCTGATGACCCAGATCAAGCTGACGAATACAAAGACCCGTAAAAAGGACGTCTTTGTACCGATCGATGACACGAATGTTCGCATGTATGTGTGTGGGCCAACGGTCTATGATCGCGCCCACATCGGCAATGCGCGTCCCGTGATTGTGTTTGATGTGCTCTACCGTTTGTTGCGCGAAATCTACGGGGCCGATCACGTCACATATGTGCGAAATTTCACCGATGTGGACGACAAGATCAACGCGCGCGCGGCGGACAGTCGCCGCACCACCACTCCCCGCACCATCAACGAGATCACCGACGAGACCATCCAATGGTATCTGGACGACATGCGGGCCGTGGGCGCGCTTGATCCCGACCAAATGCCACGCGCAACACAGTATATCCCCCAGATGATTGCGATGATCGAGGGGCTGATTGCCGAGGGTCACGCCTATAGCGATGGCGCGGGCCATGTGTTGTTCTCGGTCGACAGCTATGCCAAATACGGCGCCCTGTCGGGGCGCTCCACCGATGATATGATCGCGGGTGCACGCGTCGAAGTGGCCGATTACAAACGCGACCCGATGGATTTTGTCCTTTGGAAGCCGTCTGTTGGCGATCAACCCGGATGGGATAGCCCGTGGGGTGTTGGGCGTCCGGGATGGCACATCGAATGCTCGGCCATGGCCAAGGACTTGCTTGGCGACCATTTTGATATTCACGGCGGCGGCAACGATTTGATGTTCCCGCACCACGAAAACGAGATCGCGCAAAGCTGCTGCGCCTCAGGTCACGCGGAAGATGGGGGCGGGTTTGCCAATGTCTGGCTCCACAATGAAATGCTACAGGTCGAGGGCAAGAAAATGTCCAAGTCGCTTGGCAATTTCTTTACCGTGCGCAACTTGTTGGATGGCCATGATGGCCAAGCTCCCGTGCCGGGCGAAGTGATCCGCTTCGTGTTCTTGAGCACGCACTACCGCAAGCCGATGGACTGGACCGCAGAGAAGGCGGCGCAGGCAGAGGCTACATTGAGAAAGTGGCGCGCAATTTCCAATTCTGCCTCAGGCGGTGGTTCTCCTGATCGGCGTGTTTTGGAAGCGCTTTGTGATGATATAAATACATCCAAAGCCATCGTAATATTGCACGAGATTTATAAGGATATTCAGGCGCGGCAACGTGCGGACGTGCCAGTGGACGAGATAGAGAACTTTGCGGCTTCGGCCCAACTCCTTGGCTTGTTGGTTGACAATGCGACGATGGGGTCGTGGGTTTTTGACGGGGCGGTGGAAAGCCTGCTCGACCTATCCGCCTACGCCGACCGCCTCGCCACCCTGCGCGCCACAGCCATGGAAACCAAAGACTTCTCCGCTGTCGATGCGCTCAAAACCGCGCTTTTGGACGCGGGCGTTGAGGTCCGCATGTCGAAAACGGGCGTGGAATTGGACGCTGGCCCCACCTTTGACGCGTCAAAACTGGAGGGGCTGTTATGAGCACCCAAAAACAACGCCTCTACCTGTTTGACACGACATTGCGGGACGGCCAACAGACCCAAGGTGTGCAGTTTTCCACCCAAGAAAAACACCAGATCGCCCATGCGCTCGACGCACTTGGTATGGATTACATCGAGGGCGGTTGGCCCGGTGCCAATCCGACCGACACCGAGTTTTTTGACGCCCCGCCAAAGGTCAACGCGACCTTTTTGGCCTTCGGGATGACCAAACGGGCAGGGCGCTCTGCGGCCAACGACGATGTGCTTGCGGGCGTGCTAAACGCAAAGACCAAGGCCGTGTGTCTGGTCGGCAAAACCCATGATTTTCACGTCACCACGGCGCTTGGATTTACCCTTGACGAGAACCTCGAAAACATCGCGCGCTCCATCGAATATGTGGTTGCACAGGGGCGTGAGGCGCTATTTGACGCCGAACATTTCTTTGACGGCTACAAGTCCAATCCTGAGTATGCGCTCAAATGCCTGCACGCCGCATATGATGCGGGGGCGCGGTGGATCGTGCTGTGTGATACCAATGGCGGAACGCTCCCCGATGAGGTCGCACAGATCACCCGCGCGGTGATTGATAGCGGCATCACGGGCGACCGTCTTGGCATCCACACACATGATGACACGGGCAACGCGGTCGCAAACACCTTGGCCGCCGTCAATGCCGGTGCGCGCCACGTCCAAGGCACGTTGAACGGGTTGGGCGAGCGGTGCGGCAATGCCAATCTGACCAGTTTGATCCCGACCTTTTTGCTCAAAGAGCCCTATTGCTCGACCTTGCAAACGGGGGTGACCCATGACGCGTTGGCGGGGCTGGTGAAGACATCCCGCACGTTGGACGACATTTTGAACCGTGTGCCGCTGCGCTCGGCGCCCTATGTCGGGGCATCGGCCTTTGCCCATAAGGCGGGGTTGCATGCCTCGGCCATCCTCAAAGATCCGACCACCTATGAACATATCGCGCCCGAAACGGTCGGCAACACGCGCATCGTGCCGATGTCGAACCAAGCAGGGCAAAGCAATTTGCGCAGACGCCTGT
>NZ_CBFHKW010000099.1:0-3086 GCF_965656515.1 Celeribacter marinus | reverse complement strand
TTAACGACAAACGTGCCGTTTGGCGTCATGAGTGGCATATCCCCCATGAACACGTCTTGCTCCTTGATGTCCTTAACAGACTTCGCGCCTGTATCCTCATCCACATCAAACACGATAAGGCGCAAAGTGACTTTGAGCGGTGCGGAGTATGTCATGTCGCGCTGCTGACACTCTTCGACATCGTATTTGGGAGTTTCCAGCTCGTATTTTACGAACTCAAGCACGGACGTCTCGTTGAAATCCTTAATCGGGAAGACCGACTGGAAAACGCCTTTGATCCCTTCGCCGTCAAGAGGCTCGGGCGCATCGCCAGAGTTCAAGAACAGGTCATAGGATGCCTTTTGAACCTCAATGAGGTTCGGCATTTCGAGAACTTCACGGATTTTGCCGTAATACTTGCGGAGCCGTTTCTGGCCGAGGAAGGTCGAAGCCATTCGCGTCTTTACCTTTCGAATTTTCGAGAGCCACATATACCGGTGGGCGCCGGCGCATGTACCCTTACGAAACGAAGCTGTCCGGTCTATTCCTGCATTCGTCCCACCGAATGCTCCCGACCATGGACCCTTCTTAGAAAACGTCGCCCCTCGGACATCCGAGGCCGGCGCTTACTGAGAGGGGCATCTTAAGATTTTGCCGCCCTAAGACAGGTTCGGCTGGACCCCGAAATTCGGGATCCAGCCTTTTGTTTTGATGCCCCGAAAGGGCAATATCGCTTAGGCGACCTCGACGGTTGCGCCAGCTGCTTCCAGCTTGCCCTTAACGTCTTCAGCTTCGTCCTTGGACACGCCTTCTTTGATTTTTCCGCCAGCTTCAACGAGCTCTTTGGCTTCCTTGAGGCCCAGGCCAGTGATGGCGCGAACTTCTTTGATGACGTTGATTTTGGATGCGCCAGCGTCTTTGAGAACGACGTCGAATTCTGTCTTCTCTTCAGCTGCTGCACCGGCGTCGCCAGCCGCACCGGCAACCATCACAGCGCCGCCAGCAGCGGGCTCGATGCCGTATTCGTCTTTGAGGATTTCTTTCAGCTCTTGAGCTTCGAGAAGTGTGAGACCTACGATCTCTTCTGCAAGTTTCTTCAGATCAGCCATTGTACTGTTTCCGTTTAGTTAAAGGTGTGTTCCAGCGGGTGTTTGACAACCCACGCAGATACAAAAGATTGCTTAAGCAGCCTTTTCCTCGATTGTGGAAAGGATACTCGCGATATTCGAAGCGGGTGCGCCAATCGCGCCGGCGATGTTGGAAGCAGGTGCCCCAATGCAGCTCGCGATTTGAGCAAGAAGCTCGTCGCGCGAAGGCATTTTGGAAACGCGTACAACACCAGCAACGTCAAGACCTTCACCACCCATAGCACCACCGAGAATTTGAAGCTTCTCGTTGGTTTTAGAAAACTCCACAGCAACCTTAGCGGCCGCAACGGGATCTTCAGAATAGGCGAGGACTGTCATGCCGTTTAGAAGGTCGCCAACAGGTGCGTTGGGTGTGCCTTCCAAGGCGATTTTAGCAAGCCGGTTCTTGGCAACGCGAACTGCGCCACCTGCATCACTCATACGAGCGCGCAAATCTTGCATTTCAGCAACCGTAAGACCTGCGTAGTGTGCTACCACGACCACGCCAGAGCTTTCAAAGATCTGGCCGAGTTCGTCGACCACTTTTTCTTTTTGTGCTCTATCCACAGTTTTACTCCAAGTATGGAGGGTTTCCCCTCCGGCTCATTGTACCGGATCTCTCCGGCGGTTCGGTCCTTGTTTACGGGAACGTCACCGCCGTAAGCTCACGGGAGCTCTTGGCTAAATGGCCTATCCCGTCTCAGGCAGGAAATTATGGACCCAAATGGGGCCACCCACCGTCTCGGACGAAAGCAAAAACAGCGCACGACGAATCGCACGCTGGTTGCAATGTTGTCTCTAACGGGAAACGACGCAGCGCGCAAGGGCTACACACGCGCGCCGTGGACACGTATTCGGCGCGAAAAAAGGCGCCCCAATCTGGAGCGCCTTCATTATCTTAGTGTCCGCATATCAATCAATGCAAATTAAGCATCAGATCAAACGGGCGGCCGTAGCTTAGTTACCAGCTGCGTTATCGATGTCGAGCGTCACGCCTGGGCCCATTGTAGAAGATACAACGATCTTCTGCATGTAAGCACCTTTGGCGCCAGTTGGCTTGGCTTTAAGTACTGCACCAACAAAGGCACGTACGTTCTCAACCAATTGAGCATCGTCAAACGACAGCTTGCCAACGCCAGCATGCACAACGCCTGCTTTTTCGGCTTTGAACTGAACTTCGCCACCTTTAGCCGCGTCAACAGCCGCTTTCACGTCCATTGTCACTGTGCCGATTTTCGGGTTCGGCATCAGGTTGCGTGGACCAAGGATCTTACCGAGACGACCGACAATTGGCATCATGTCAGGAGTTGCGATGCAACGATCGAAATCGATCTTGCCGCCCTGAATAGCTTCCATCAGATCTTCTGCGCCAACAATGTCTGCGCCTGCTGCCGTTGCTTCGTCGGCTTTGTCGCCACGAGCGAATACAGCAACACGGACCGTTTTGCCTGTGCCATTTGGCAAGGTCACGGCGCCGCGAACCATCTGATCGGCGTGACGTGGGTCAACACCTAGGTTCATTGCGATATCGATTGTTTCGTCAAACTTTGTGTTCGACGCACCCTTGATGAGCGCAACTGCGTCTTCAACGGAAAGATTTGCTTTGCCTACAAATGCGGCACGAGCTGCGGTGGTACGTTTGCCAAGTTTAGCCATTACTTCACCTCGATGCCCATAGAACGCGCGGAACCGAGGATGATTTTCATCGCTGCCTCGATATCGTTTGCATTCAGGTCTTTCATTTTAGCTTCGGCGATCTCTTTCACCTGAGCAATAGACACGGAACCTGCTGTATCGCGGCCAGGGTTTGTTGCACCCGACTTGAGCTTCGCAGCCTTCTTAAGGAAATAGGACGCTGGTGGCGTCTTGATTTCCATCGTGAACGATTTGTCTTGGTAGTACGTAATTACGGTTGGGCACGGGGAACCCGCTTCCATGTCCTGTGTCTTGGCGTTGAACGCCTTACAGAATTCCATAATG
>NZ_CBFHKW010000098.1:0-3874 GCF_965656515.1 Celeribacter marinus | reverse complement strand
TGTACGGGTGTTGAAATGTTCCGCAAACTGCTTGATCGCGGTGAAGCTGGCGACAACATCGGCGCATTGTTGCGCGGCGTTGACCGTGATGCGGTTGAGCGTGGTCAGGTTCTGGTTAAGCCAGGTTCAGTTAAGCCACACACGAAGTTCGAAGCTGAGGTCTACATTTTGACCAAAGAAGAGGGTGGCCGTCACACGCCGTTCTTTGCGAACTACCGTCCACAGTTCTACTTCCGCACGACCGACGTGACAGGCACTTGTGTTCTGCCCGAAGGTACGGAAATGGTTATGCCCGGCGACAACTTGAAACTGTCCGCTGAGCTGATCGCACCGATCGCGATGGAAGAGGGTCTGCGCTTTGCGATCCGCGAAGGCGGCCGCACAGTTGGCTCCGGCGTTGTGTCCAAAATCATCGAATAAGAGCGCTTAGCGCCCTTACGCGATTGATCGAATAGAAAAGGCCCTGCATGCGCGGGGCCTTTTTGTATCGAGGGGGGCGTGATGAGCGGTGCCGTAATAAATTGCACTTCGCGCCTGACCCCGTATCATTTGCGCGCAGGTGCGATCAAAAGGACAGTCCGATGCGAGACGCCCATATCAAGTATGCTCATGTCCTAACGGGAGGGGCGCGGGGAGCCATCCTCGACGATGAGGCAATGCGCACGGTTTTGCGTGCCGAAACGCTTGGCTGGGTTCATTTAGATGGGACGCATGCTGACTCTGCGGGATGGATCGCCAGTCATCTGGATTACTTGGACCCGCAGGCCATTGAGGCACTCCTTGATCCCGCCTCGCGTCCGCGTATTACACCGCTTGGCGATGGCCTTATGATTATTCTGCGGGTGATCAACTTTAACGAAGGCGAAGACCCCGAGGACATGGTGTCTTTGCGTGTGTGGATTGATGCGCACCGGATCGTGACCGTATCACTACGCCGTGTGCGAGCGGTTGAGCGCATGAGTGACGCGTTGAGCGCAGGCATTGGGCCGCAAACGGCGGGACAGTTTTTGACCCGTCTGATTGAGGATGTGACTGGAAAAATTGCGGATTTTCAATCGGATCTCGACGTTCAGGCCGAGGCACTTGAAGATAAAATTGTGCGCGATGAAAGCGATGGATTGCGGTCTGATGTTGTAAATTTGCGCTTGCAGGTCATTGCAGCGCGCCGCTTTATGGCGCCGCAGCGGGATGTTATCCATGCAATCGCATTGAGCCAGTGCAGTTTTATAGATGAGGAGACTCGTCGCGAGATTGAAGAAGAAGCTCAAAAAATGACGCGCGTGATCGAAGACCTTGATGAGTTGCGCGATCAAGCGATCGTGTTGCGTGAGGAGCTTTCCGGTCAGCTCTCTGATCGCCTAAACCGCAATATGTTCGTTTTGTCGATGATTTCGGCTGTATTTTTGCCGTTGGGATTTCTGACGGGCCTGTTTGGCGTCAATGTCGGTGGCATGCCGGGCCTTGCCAGCAACGCGGCGTTTTTCTGGCTGTGTGCATCCCTTGTGGGTGTTGTTGCCGTGCAAGCGGGTGCGGTGTTTTGGATGCGGCGCACACGACGACCGTCCCGCTGATCGTAGCGCATTGGGTGCGTGTGCGGAGTATTTCATGCGCAGCGCACATTCGCGCTTGCAAACCTATCCGGCCTCTCGTATCCCATCGCGCACCAAGTAGGGGTATAGCTCAGTTGGTAGAGCGACGGTCTCCAAAACCGTAGGTCCCGGGTTCGAACCCTGGTGCCCCTGCCATTTTACACCAAGACGTCCGAGTGTGATTGCGCCCACCCGAACGCGCAGCTACCAATGTGTGGTTCAGAACCGTTTGTGTGGAGACTATTTTGGCCCCCCATCCCCTTGCCCAACTCGATGCGGTCTATGTGATCAATCTTGATAGTCGTCCCGACCGTTTGCGTGCGATGGAGGCCGAGTTGGCGCGAATTGGGCTGTCGTTTGCGTCAATGAATGTGATCCGCCACGCGGCCTATCGCCCTCAAAGCCAAGGCAGCTTTCCCTCACGTGGCGCGCGTGGGTGCTTTATTAGTCACCTCACCGCGCTTAAGGCCGCGCACGGGGCGGGCCACAAGCAGGTACTCATTCTTGAAGATGACGCATTGATAACGCGGCGGTTGTGTCGGGGCGGTGCCACATTGTCCGCGCAACTCGATGCCGCTGATTGGGATATGTGCTATCTCGGGTTTCGCCTCATGAGCGAGAGCACCTCAAGCATTCAAGGTTGGTGCGATGTGTCCCCAGAGACGGACATTACCTGCGCCCATGCCATAGTATGGCGCAGTGGCGCAATCGCCCGTGCCATCCCTTATCTCGATGCGATGCTCGGCCGTGAGGCGGGCGATCCACTAGGTGGACCTATGCATGTCGACGGGGCGTACAACTGGCTGCGCCGTGCCCATCCCGATTTGATTGCACGCCGCAGTGCCAAGCAACTTGTAACGCAACGCGCCTCAGATAGTGATATTGCCGCGCAAACCCGTTATCGCAGCAGCACATTCATCGGCCTTTTACGTCGCCTGAAAGACTTCACGGCGCGTTGGGCTTGAATTCTACGGCGCACTGGCGTAGATGCCACAAACCACATCAGGTTCAGGAATAGACAATGGCCACTAAGACAAACCCACTTCAGTTCATCCAGCAAGTTCGCGCTGAGGTATCGAAGATCGTCTGGCCAACGCGCCGCGAAGTCATGTTGACCACGGTTATGGTCTTTATCATGGCGGCTCTTACGGCTGTTTTCTTTTTCCTCGTTGATCTGATCATTAAAACCGGACTTCAGGGCCTGTTGAATTTCGTCGGATAAGCAGTCTCGCTATCTGAATGTCATCAGGGTCACTTAGGGGGCGCTTTTGGCTGAACAATTTGATCACATCTCGAGCAAGCTTGTCGACTTTATAGCGCGCCAGCACATTTTTTTTGTGCATCCGCCGCGGATGGGACGCGTGTAAATGTAACGCCGCGCCCGACAGAGTATTTGCGCATCACGAATCCAAATCAGGCTGTTTTCCTTGACCTGACGGGCTCGGGAAACGAAACGGCGGCGCATATGTTGGCCGATGGTCGTCTTACATTGATGTTTTGCGCCGTGTCTGGCCCGCCAATGATTTTGCGGCTTTATGGGCATGGTAGATCAGTACAGCGTGACACGCCAGAATTTGCCGAGCTTTTCGACATGCACATTGGCGGCGCTATACCGACAAATGCTCGACAGTTTTTTGTGCAAGAGATCGATCTTGTTCAGACATCTTGTGGTTACGGTGTTCCCTTGTTCGAGTTCAAGCAGGAGCGGCCTGCTCTTCGCAATTGGGCGGCTGAGCGCAGTGAGGATGATATCCGTGCATATTGGGACGAGAAGAACCGCACGTCGATGGACGGGTTGCCAACCGGCGTTTTCGGTGTCGATTGAGGCGCCAGTCAGGGCCCTAAAGGCTTGAACTTACATGCTTGAGGCGGTAGAGCGGGCGCACTCACCTTACAAGGCGTGCAGCGATTCGAGTTGCGCGCCGCTTTATTGTTCGGGGGAGTGGCACTTAAGTGCTTGAGATTGAAACACGATCCGGCGATTACGTCGGGATTAGACAAAGGCAATGACCCCATGGCTAAGCGTTGGTATTCGGTAAGCGTTCTCTCGAACTTCGAGAAAAAGATTGCCGAAGCGATCAAAACGGCTGTGGAAGAAAAGGGCCTTCAGGATCAGTTCGACGAAGTTCTGGTCCCGACAGAAGAAGTTATTGAAGTACGCCGCGGTAAAAAAGTAACCGTCGAGCGCCGTTTTATGCCGGGCTATGTTCTTGTCCGCATGGAAATGACCGATCAGGGCTACCACCTGATCAACTCGATCAACCGCGTAACCGGGTTTCTGGGGT
>NZ_CBFHKW010000097.1:0-3958 GCF_965656515.1 Celeribacter marinus | reverse complement strand
TTCCGGCCCGAGTTTCTCAACCGTTTGGACGAGACGATTATCTTTGATCGCTTGGGCCGTGAGGATATGGGCGGGATCGTCGAGATCCAGCTTGGTCTTTTGGCCAAACGATTGGCCAAGCGCGACATCACGCTGACGCTTGATGACGGTGCCAAGCAGTGGTTGGCCGATGAGGGCTACGACCCTGTGTTCGGTGCAAGACCGCTCAAACGCGTGATCCAGCGTGCCTTGCAAGACCCTCTTGCCGAAAGCTTGCTGGGCGGAGATGTCAACGATGGTGACAGTATTGCGGTGATGGCAGGGAGTGACGGGCTTATTCTCGGCGACCGAAAAGGCGTGTCGAACAGGCCCAAGCCTGATGACGCTGTCGTACATTAGGCGGTATAGGCACGTATGAATTGCGAAAGGCGGCCCCAACAGGCCGCCTTTTGTTTGCCGTGTTGTACTGCGCCTTACGGACGAATGTAGCTGTAATCGTCTTCTGCGATTAATTTGATCATGTTCTGTGCTCCCATTGATCTGATTGCAGAGGGTATCTGCACTTTTATCTCTTCGTCACGGTGCGGTGCAGAAATGAGCTCGAATTGTTTGCGTTAACCCTGTTGCCATCTGGTGTGCTTATGTCAGTGTGTCGCAAAAGGGAGTACGCGAATGGTATTTTGGAATTGGGCGATGGGCGCATTACAGGTGTTGGCGCTGTTGTTCGTCGTTGCGATTGGGTTGGTGGCGCTATGGGCGTTGATCATGTACTTTTTAGACAAGACTCAAACGCGTGACGCAGTTTTGAGGAACTATCCAGTTATTGGCCACTTTCGCCATTGGTTTTCTGTTTTGGGTGAGTTCTTTCGCCAATACTTCTTTGCGATGGACCGAGAGGAAATGCCGTTCAACCGTGCGCAGCGCGATTGGATTTACAGGTCGGCAAATGGCAAAGGGAATACTGTCGCCTTTGGGTCGACCCGTAGCCTGTCCATTCCAGGTACGCCGATCTTTATGAATGCAGCTTTTCCGCCATTGGACGATCAGTTCGCAACCTCCGAGCCGATGGTGATCGGTCCGCATTGTCGTGTGCCTTATACTGCCAACTCGATCTTCAATATCTCCGGCATGTCATTTGGCGCCATTTCAAAGCCTGCGGTTTTGGCGCTTTCCAAGGGTGCGAAAGAGGCGGGGATTTGGCTCAACACGGGGGAGGGAGGGTTGTCGCCATTCCACCTCGAAGGGGGCGGTGATCTCGTGTATCAGATCGGCACTGCAAAATACGGAATACGCGACGAGGATGGAAACCTTGACGATGATAAGTTGCGCGCAATGGCGGCCCACGATCAGGTCAAGATGTTTGAGATCAAGCTTAGCCAAGGTGCTAAACCCGGCAAGGGCGGTATTTTACCTGCAGAAAAGATCACGGCGGAGATCGCCGCTATTCGTGGACTGAAACCCGGTGAAGACGGAATTTCCCCAAACCGTCACCGTGAGGTGGATGACTTCGGCGATCTTCTCGATTTTATCGCACATATAAGAGAGGTCACTGGAAAGCCGGTTGGCTTTAAGTTTGTGGTCGGCTCGTCGCGCCCTTGGGCTGAGTTCTTTGAATTGATCAAAGAGCGGGGGGATGATTGTGCGCCTGACTTCATTACGATTGATGGTGGCGAGGGTGGCACGGGTGCCGCCCCCATGCCACTTATTGATCTGGTCGGCATGCCGATTAAAGAGGCTTTGATCCGTATCGTGGATCTTCGCGATAAATATGGGCTGCATGATCGCATTCGGATCATCGCTGCCGGCAAGCTTGTTAATCCGGCTGATTTGGCGTGGGCTATATGTGCCGGCGCTGATTTTGTCGTGTCGGCACGCGGGTTCATGTTCTCACTTGGATGTATTCAGGCGCTCAAATGCAACAAGAACACCTGTCCCACTGGGATCACCACGCATGACGAGCATCTGCAAAAGGGTCTGGTGGTAGAGGACAAATACAAAAAGGTGGCGGCCTACGCCAAGGCCTCGATCAAAGAGTTGGAAACCATCGCGCACTCCGTTGGTGTTTTGGAGCCTCGCCAGATGCGGCGCGGTCATGTGCGGATTGTTCAGGCGGACGGGACGTCTATCCCTCTTGACCGGATCGTGCCCAATATGACGGAATTGCACTAGTCTAGGCAGGTTGGCGTCCAAACGTTACAATGTCCAAACGCAGATGTGAGATGAGTTTTGTTTGCCTGTTAAGCTGCACAGGCTACCATTTTGAAAAGCCAGAAGGGTAGAGAAATGAAACTCAAGTCAGCACTGAAGTATTCCGACGTCACATCTGAGCACACTTATATGAATCGCCGCGCGCTCTTGGCGGGCATGGTGGGCGCAGGTGTGCTTGGTGCTACAGGCGCTCGGGCGCAAGATAAGCCGGAGTTCAAAATCAACGGGTTTGACACAACAGAGACGCCAAACACATTTGAAGAGATCACCACTTACAATAACTTTTATGAGTTCGGAACGGATAAGGGCGATCCGGCCAAGTACGCGAGCGCGTTGACGACAGACCCTTGGTCGGTTGAAATCGATGGCCTAGTGGAGCGTCCAGGGTCTTACGGCCTAGGAGACATCCTATCAAAGATGGATATAGACGAGCGTATCTACCGCTTCCGTTGTGTTGAGGCTTGGTCGATGGTGATCCCGTGGAACGGCTTTGAGCTGCGTCAGCTTTTGCAATTGGCGGGGATTCAATCCAAGGCCAAGTATGTGCGGTTCGAAACCCTCTATCGCCCCGAAGAGATGCGTGGGCAACAACGCCCCCTCTTGGATTGGCCATATGTCGAGGGTCTGCGCCTTGATGAGGCGATGCATCCGCTCACCCTTATGGCAACAGGCCTTTATGGCAAAGAGCTTCCAAATCAGAACGGCGCGCCGCTGCGCCTTGTCGTGCCATGGAAGTACGGGTTCAAGTCGATCAAGTCAGTGGTCAAGATTACGCTGACGGATAAGCAGCCCGTAAACACATGGAAGGCGATCAATCACCGCGAATACGGATTCTATTCTAACGTGAATCCCGAGGTGAGCCACCCGCGCTGGACCCAGTCCTCCGAGCGGCGCATTGGGGGCGGCGTATTCGCCAAGCGCATAGAGACCGTCAAGTTTAATGGATACGAGGAACAAGTGGCCGACCTATATAAAGGTATGGACCTCACGGTGCAGTACTAATGGCGTTTGTTGATGGGTTGAATCGGTCGCTACGCCGTGTGCCTGCATGGCCTCTTTATATAGTAGCGATCATTCCGCCGGTCGTGATGTTCTATTGGGCCATCACGGGGCAGCTTGGTGTAGATCCAGTCAAGAACCTTGAGCACGAGATGGGGCAGCTTGGGCTTCAGGTTCTAATATTCACGCTCGCGATTACACCGCTGCGCAAATATGCGGGTGTAAGCCTGATTAAGTTTCGCCGCGCCCTGGGTGTGATCGGTTTTGCCTACATCTTTCTCCATCTGTTGGTGTGGCTCGTTCTGGACGTGCAAATCCTGAGCCAGATCATAAAGGATATTCTAAAGCGTCCTTATATAACGATTGGCATGGCGGGCTTTGTCATGATGCTCCCGCTCGCCATAACATCAAACAACTGGTCGGTCCGAAAACTCGGATCAAAATGGCGCGTGCTGCATAAGCTTTTCTATCCAGCGATCCTGCTTGGTGCCGTGCACTTCGTTATGTTGGTGAAGGGTTGGCAGATAGAGCCTTTGGTCTATTTGGCTATAGTGACGATCTTGTTGGCTATGCGCGTTAAGTGGTCTGCCCGGCTAAGAATGGCTCGCGCCTAAGGGTCAAATACCGATTCTGGCGGTGGATTTGATTCTTTTGAGTGCGATTCCCACCCCCGATTCACACTGACTCGGGGGTGTTTTTGTCTGTGCTTTTGTATTCTTGCGTTGGGGGCTGTGGATAAGCACAATATGTTGCGTTGGTTGTTCTGCGTTGG
>NZ_CBFHKW010000096.1:0-4031 GCF_965656515.1 Celeribacter marinus | reverse complement strand
CCGCTAGCGCGCCGCTTTCAAAATTTGGGCCAAATCATCATATGAAAGTTCGACTGGATTAGCCTTCATTGAGCTAGAGGTTGACGCAGCATGAGCGGCATCGTTCAAATCAGCGTCACAAAGCCCAAGTTCATCCAGTCCCTGCAACCCATGTGTACGCGACCACGCCGCAAGGGTTTCAAACGCAGATTCGGGCGTTCCACCTAGCTCTCGTGCAATCCACTGTCGCACATCTTCAATGCGCGATCCAAAGTGATCGTCCGTCACGGCCCGTGCATTCACCTCAAGGCCGTGCGGCAAAAGTGCGCCACAAAGGGCACCGTGCGCGGCCCCCGTCAGCCCCCCCAATGGGCCCGCCAATCCGTGGATAACACCCAACCCTGCATTCGCCAGCGCAATCCCGCCGCACAGGCTTACATATGCAAGCGCGTCACGCGCCGCCTCATCTTCGTGCTCCATCAAGATGTTCAACGCACGCAGTCCGCGTGGAATAGCATCTCGGCAAAGCGCGTCCGTGAACGGATTTGCCTTAGTACACAGGTACGGCTCAATAACTTGCGTGATCGCGTCTAGGCCAGATGCCAACGTAATTTGCTTGGGGCAATGATCCGTCAAACTAGGGTCGACAATGGCAAGATCGGGTAGCATTCGCGCATCGCGCAGCGATACCTTGCGACGATGAGCTGGCACAGAGATTACGGCGTTTTTCGTCACCTCTGCGCCTGTTCCCGAGGTCGTCGTGATTGCAACAAACGGAAGTGGTGCCACATCGAGCGGCAACCCACGCCCAACAACTTCGAGATGATCCATTATCGGCCGCTTGGCGGGGATCAGTGCCGCAATCGCTTTGCCAGCATCAATAACAGAGCCGCCCCCTAACGCGACAACCGCGCCTACGCCATCGCCTGCACTCAAACCGCGCTCGATCTCATCTAGGTCCGGCTCAACGTCCACAGACATCCGCCGAACGTCACACCCGCATTCAGTCAATGCCGTTGCCAACCAATCCGACCGCTTTGCATTCCGACCGCCGATCAATAGAACTGGCTTATTGTTTGCAAGTTCGACGATGCGCGCGACAGAACGCATCGCCTCACCACGACCAAATCGAATTTCAGATGCGGTGAGAAATGAAAATGGGATCATCAGGGTCGCCTCACTTAGGTACAAAGTTATCAGGTTTTATAGCGCACCGTCACGGTCATCCAAGATCAATCATGGGTGGAAAGTCAAATGACCGTTGAACTCCGTCCGTCACGCCATCATTGATAATCTGCACTGCACGACGGCCGATTTCGCGGCGTTGGGTCCGCGATGTTGCGATTTTTACAGGAAGGCTATCAACGAAATCCAAGCCGTTAAATCCCGCAATCATAACACGATCAGGCACTTTAATCCCCACCGACATACAGTGGAACACACCCCCCATCGCCATGTCGTCATTCGAAAAGTAAATACAGTCCACGTCTGGACAGTGCCCCAAAAGATCGGCCGTGAGCGCGCGCCCCTCTTGGGATGTCGATGGCGCATCCGAACATCGCTCGCCGATAAGTGTCAGCCCATTTTGATCGAGTGCCTGAACGAAGCCGGCCCGCCGCTTGTATGCGCGTGTATCGCGGCTCAAACTACATCCCACGTATCCAATTTTTCGCCTACCAGCTTTGATGAGGGCAAGCGCCATATCGGCCCCTGCGCGCGTTTGTGACAGACCGACCACAGCATCAATCGGGTCGCCATCCAGATCCATAATTTGTACAATCGGGATATCAGCCGCCTCTAAAAGGCGTCTCGTTTTGTCCGGTTGATCGAGGCCGGTGACAATCAGACCCGCAGGCCGCCACGACAACATGTTTCGTATTGCGTGATATTCCTTATCGGGGTCGTAGTCGGTCACACCAAACACAGATTGACGCCCAGTGCCCTCAACCGCATCCGCGACACCTGACAAAACTTCGGCGAACACAATGTTTGTCAGACTGGGGATTACAACACCGATCAAGTTCGTTTGCTGGGCTGACAGAGAAAGTGCAAGGTTGTTGCCCACGTAGCCAGCGTGCGCCGCAGCTGCTTGCACTTTTTCAACACTGGCTTTCGATACATCTGCGGCCCCCCGCAAGGCCCGCGATGCCGTCATTTTACTCACACCCGCGAGGCGCGCGACATCCTCCAATGTTGCGCGGCGCACAGTGTCTGATGCGGTTCTATCGCTTGGCTTTTTCATTTTGGAACCCTTCACGACCCTAACGAAGCACGCAACCCCCCTGCCCCCCGAAAGGGAAATTGACACAGGGACGCCCCTTGACTACAAAACTGGTATCGATACCAGTTGTCAAGAAATACGCCGAAAGGCAAGAAAGGCACTCGAATGACACAAAGCGCGCGCATCGCCGTGATCGGCCTTGGCTCTATGGGATACGGGATGGCACAGTCCTGTCTTAAAGCGGGTCACACGACCTATGGTTACGACATCATGCCCGCACAAATGGAGAAATTCCAATCTGAGGGCGGCGCAATCGGAGCGCTCGACGACATCGCGGGGTCACTGGACTGCGCGGTTATTGTCGTTTTGAACGCGGCACAAACCGAAGCCGTGCTCTTCGGCGACGGCGGGCTTGCCTCCAAGATGAGCGCAAACTCTGTTGTCGTGGCATGCGCAACTGTTCCACCCGAATTCGCACGCGACATGGAAGAGAGATGTGCGCAACATGGCATTCTCTACCTCGACGCCCCAATCTCTGGTGGCTCCCTGAAGGCCGCAAACGGCGCGCTATCCGTCATGGCATCCGGCACTTCCGCCGCATTTGAGCGCGCCCGCCCCATGCTAGACGCAACATCGCAAAGCGTGTTTGAACTTGGGGATGCAGCCGGCGAAGGCTCCGCGATGAAAGCCGTAAATCAATTGTTAGCGGGCGTTCATATCGCCGCGATGGCCGAGGCGCTCACATTTGGAATGACACAGGGTGTCACACCCGAAAAATTCGTTGAGGTCATTAGCCAGTGCGCAGGAACATCGTGGATGCTCGAAAACCGCGCGCCCCATATTGTTGACGGAGATTACACGCCACGTAGCCAAGTCAACATCTGGCCAAAGGATCTTGGAATCGTCCTCGACATTGCGAAGTCCGCAAAATTCAGCGCACCTATTACCGCCGCCGCGATGCAACAATACCTTGCCGCCGCAGGCATGGGCTTTGGCACTGAGGACGATGCCGCCGTCGCAAAAGTCTATGCACGAAATGCGGGCCTTACATTACCGGGAGATGCGTGATGAAACTTGGCTGCATCGGCGACGACTTTACGGGGTCCAGTGATCTGGCGAACACACTGGCCAAAGGTGGGATGAAAACCGTTCAATTCACCGGCATCCCATCATCACCCGTACCTTCGGATGTAGAGGCAGGCGTTGTTGCCCTTAAGTCGCGCTCAATCCCCGTCCAGGACGCTGTCGCCCAATCATTGGCCGCGCTCGACTGGCTCAAAGCCCAAGGGTGCACACAGTTTTTGTTCAAGTATTGCTCCACATTTGACTCTACTCGGGACGGCAACATCGGGCCCGTTGCGGATGCCCTCGCCGATGCACTTGGCGCGCATAAAGTCATCGTATGCCCCGCCTTTCCCGGAACGGGCCGCTCCATTTATCAGGGTCATCTGTTCGTCAATGACCAACTTTTGAATGAATGCGGGATGCAAAACCACCCGCTCACGCCGATGACCGATGCAGATATTCGGCGCTGGATGTCATTCCAATCGCAATACGGCGTTGGCCATGTTCCCGCTCAGACTGTGTTTGGCGGTGCCAACGCCATTCGCGCATCGCTAGAGGCTCAACACGCGCTCGGACATCGCCATATCGTCGTGGATGCAATAAGGGATGAGGATCTCTTTGAAATCGGCAAGGCCGCCAAAGACTTGCCGCTTATCACCGGCGGGTCTGGCATCGCACTTGGACTGCCTGCAAATTTCGGATGTACCGCGTCACCAGTGGCGTGGACCGGACAAGCGGGCAAAGCCATTGCACTCTCTGGATCGTG
>NZ_CBFHKW010000095.1:0-4406 GCF_965656515.1 Celeribacter marinus | reverse complement strand
CCAAATGATTTGTGAATATTGCATCGGTGCGACAATCGCTGCCTCTGATGCTTTATATGCCGCAATCAATAGAACACCCCCTGTGAATCCAAAGAGTGATATTGCGGCGATTCCGCCAATGTCGGTCAAAGGCATCGGTTGGTAGTCAAACGTCATCAACGCTCCCATGACGATGAAATTTGCAACCATCGGGTACAACAAAAACACCACTGTCCGCTCTTCACGACCGACTTTACGCACCACTATTGAGGCGAACGCGCCAAAAAACGCGCATGCCAATGCGGCCAGGTGACCAAGAGATAATTCGGTGCTGCCAGGGCGTAGAACGACAATCACGCCGATCAATCCCGCAATGACCGCAGCCCAACGATGAATCCCAACACGCTCGCCCAGCACAGGAATCGATAGAATTGTGATGATAAGTGGCGAGGCGAAAATAATCGCGTAGACCTGAGCCAGTGGCAAAACCGAAAATGCGTAGAATGCACCCATGCCGTTGACCATCGCGGCGGCCGTACGTGCGAGAGTCCACCACGGATGCACTGGGCGCAAATGACCGCTACTTTTATCTCGGATCAACATGAATGTCACAAGCGGGAACGAAAATAGGGTCGTGAAAAAGATCATCTGGAACGGAGAAAAACTAGCTCCCAGCACCTTGATTAGCGCGTCGTGTGTCGCGAAAACAGCGAAAGCGATGAGAGCAAAAAAGGCGCCAGATATATTCATATTAACGGTCCGATATAACAAATCTCATGCACACTAATCATGTGCGGCGGTTTGACGCAAACACTCCCTTGCCTCAGGTGGCGCACACCCCACATAAAGAAAATGCATCGAACACATAAATCAAGCACATGTTGCTATTGCGGCGCGCAGACAGTTTTAACGTTGTCATCTTGCGTTCGCCATGAGTTGAAATGCGCCTCTTGTGCGGCCCCTTTGTCGCGGATGAAGGCCCTACGGGTAGATCATGTTATTGATCCGTTTACGGTGACCGGTAAGCGGGCGAAAGATACGCAAAGGCTGGGTAAGCTGATGAAAGCGAAGCCTAATTCTAAATCCAAGCCGAAAAGCAAAAGGAAAAAGCGCGGATTGGCGTATTTAATCAAAGATATGGCCGAAGACGTATTTGATATCTTTGACTGACGCTGCGCGGTCGCTGTCATGCAAAAAAGGGCGCCGTGACGGGCGCCCTTTTGATCGTTTGTTCGTCTTAAATTAAAGTGACGCGTCGAGTGCTTCGACGATTTTGTCACCCAGTTCTGACGTCGATACGGGAACGACGCCCTCTTCGCCAGCCAAGTCAGCGGTGCGTACGCCGTCTGCCAAAACGTGTTCGATTGCTTTTTCAAGGCGTGTTGCTTCGTCGCCTTCGTTAAACGAATATCGAAGGGCCATGGCGAACGAGAGTACACAGGCAATCGGGTTTGCTTTGCCTTGACCCGCAATGTCAGGGGCCGAACCGTGTACGGGTTCGTACATAGCTTTGGGGCGGCCATTTTCCATCGGCGCGCCGAGGGACGCAGAAGGAAGCATTCCGAGAGACCCCGTCAGCATTGCGGCGCAATCGGATAGGATGTCGCCAAACAGATTGTCGGTTACAATGACGTCGAACTGCTTTGGTGCGCGTACAAGCTGCATCGCGCCATTGTCGGCATACATGTGTGATAGCTCGACTTCGGGGTAGTCAGCGTGCACTTCGGTCACGACATCGCGCCACAAAATGCCCGACTCCATGACGTTGGCTTTTTCCATTGAGCACAGCTTTTTGTTGCGCTTCATCGCTAGATCAAATGCCGCACGCGCAGCGCGCTCGATTTCGCTTTCGGTGTAACGCTGTGTGTTGATGCCCACACGTTCGTTGTTCTCCACCGAAATGCCACGGGGTTCGCCGAAATAGATACCAGAGGTCAGTTCACGCACGATCATGATGTCGAGACCCGCAACGATATCCTTTTTGAGCGAAGAGAAATCAGCCAATGCGTCAAAGCACTGCGCGGGGCGCAGGTTGGCAAAGAGGTCCATTTCCTTGCGCAGGCGCAACAAGCCGCGCTCTGGTTTGACGGAGAAATCGAGGTTGTCGTATTTCGGTCCACCAACAGCACCGAGCAAAACGGCATCGACAGACTGGGCTTTTTCCATTGTCTCGTCCGAAATCGGCGCACCATGTACATCGTAAGCGGCACCACCGACGAGGTCGTGTGTCACGTCGAACGTTAGGCCACGTTTGGCACCGTACCAGTCAATGATTTTGACCACTTCGGTCATGACTTCGGGGCCGATCCCGTCACCGGGAAGAATGAGAATGGAGGGGTTGCTCATGGCGTGTCTTTCCTTGTCTTTCAGGCGTTGGTTTCGCGTAGCCGAGCTGCGCCCTAAGGTCAAGGAAGCGGCGCGATATCGACCCAAACCATTGCGTGTGAAAATAGTGAAGAGTGGTCGCCTTCAACCCATGCCAAGGCACTTTGTACAATGCTAAGGTCGGCGGACGGGAGCACATAATCGACACGCAAATTCCCGGGATTGGGATCACGCCAGTCCGCGGTATCTCCTCGTGGGTCGCCGTGATGCAGTGGGTTTGATATCTGCGCACCATGGTCCGAGGTGGGCAAAGGGTCTTGGATGTCTTTGTGGTTAAGAAGCGCGATGATTTCACCATGCAGCCCCTCACCGTCGACCGGATCGAGATTTGCGTTGCCTAAGATAACAAACGAAGATGACGGACCTACCGAGAGTGTTCCATCCAAATAGTGTCGCCATAGTGCAATTTCGTCGGCGTTCCGGCGCCCGTTGCGGTCCTCGGGACCATCGAAAACGGGTGTGGCGGCCTTGAACGCCAAAAGGTCCAGTCTTGTGTCACCCCAGCGGATTGGAACCACCCAGTGGCCGTTAGATGATAGGGGATGCAATTTGGATTCGTCGGGTGTGAAATAATCGTATGGAAATCGGCTTTGCGGCGCATCTGCCCAAAGCAGATCCGTGAATGTTCGTACGTCATCGGTCACAATAGGCATCTTGGATAGAAGTGCCAATCCGCCCTGTCCACGAAAATCCCCGTATGCCCATGCGTCCTCTTGTTCACCGAGTCGTCCGTCGCGATCGAGATCAAAACCAGATGGAATCCCAACATTGCCAACGGTCGAAAATGTATACGTGTAACCATCGTCTAAAAAGTCAGCGAAGGCTTTTGCGGTATAGCCGTCAAAATCGGTATCAAAGCCAGCTATGAGCAAGATGTCAGGAGCAATGTACAGAATATGATCGCGTGCTGCTGCGATATCGTCGGCATCTCTTTCGATGATGTCTTTTAGCAATAGGCCGGGGCCGTTGCGCGTTAGGCCGACATCCCAAAAGGCGATGCGCAACCCATCACTCGCAAAGGACGCCGATCCCCAAAGGGCGACGAGTACGGCAGTGCCTAAACTGGCTGGTGATCGAACTCGGCGTTTGCATAGGTTTTGCGGCGTTTGTCGGCAATCATATCCGCGACCCGTCCCATCGCGATTCCGCGCATGAACAGCGATGCGGGCAAAAAGGCCCATGCGGATACGGCCCAGATAAGCGATTGATAGTTCTCCACCGAAATCGTGCCAAACAATGTTGCTGCCGACTTTAGCACTGCGGGGATAAGGAACGGCAAGAGAAATCCTAAGATGATATTGACGCGAGCGTCACGTGTCAGGCGTGCCACAACATCGCCACCCGCCGTGGGGTCAAACGTTGGCAGATTGATCCAAACGTTAAACGTGCCGTTTTTCGCTGGCCAATTCCCAAGTCTGAGCGCGATATAGAAAATGCACAACGATATAAGTGAGATGAGGTAGCTCATACCTGCCGCCACACGCACCATTGCCACCTGATCAATAGGCATATCTTTTGGTAGCAATTGAATGATCAAGCGTACAGGCGAATACTGGAAGTCCATCACATAGCCAATCAACCCGCCGATGGCTGTTACAAGAATGCTGAGGACCGAGGGTTCAACGGTGCCTTGCATAATGACCGTGAGGAGAAAGACGGTCGCAAAAAGCGAACCGAACCGGATACGGTTGAATGGGGGGGCGTCACGAAATTCAACGAGCCCTGGGTAGGCGGAAACATATTCGAAAAAGGTGAGAGCGGCGCCAAAGAGCGCAATAAGTGCGATAACCTGTGCAGAGTCACCTGATACGTTCGGTAAAAATACCGATGGCATCACGATCAGCGATACGACCAAAGCCGCGCGCACAATTGCACCTAAAATGCGGTTAAGCACTGCCCAATCCCTTTCAAAGTGGTCGATCGCGATGCGAAGCCGCGGTCTTTTCCCAATTTGATCCCGCCAATTATGACGGACTGCCTCAATATTGCCCAATTTCTGCCTTCTTTCATTTGCGTCAGCAAGGAATGGTTAAGGTTAACAA
>NZ_CBFHKW010000094.1:0-4451 GCF_965656515.1 Celeribacter marinus | reverse complement strand
AAAAAAGCGCTGACCGAAACCGACGGCGAATTTGAAGCTGCGGTTGACTGGTTGCGCACAAAGGGTCTCGCAAAAGCTGCAAAGAAATCCGGCCGTACCGCCGCCGAGGGCCTTGTCGCCGTCGCCGTTGAAGGTGGCAAAGGGGTCGCTGTCGAAGTGAACTCCGAGACCGATTTCGTTGCGAAAAACGCCGAATTCCAAGGCATGGTTGCCTCCATCGCTCAAGCTGCTTTGGGTGTTTCGACAACCGAAGAACTCGCTGCGGCTGATGTTGCTGGCAAATCCGTAGCCGACACAATCACCGCAAAAATCGCGACGATTGGTGAAAACATGGGCCTGCGCCGCATGGCCACTGTTGAGGGCGACACAGTTGTGTCCTACGTCCACAACGCGGCGACTGACGGTCTTGGCCGTATCGGCGTGCTTGTTGCACTCAAAGGCGACAACCCCGCGTTTGGCAAACAGGTTGCAATGCACATTGCGGCAGCAAACCCTGCGGCCTTGAGCGAAGCAGACATGGATGCGTCCATTGTCGAGAAAGAAAAGCAGGTTCAAATGGATATCGCTCGCGAATCCGGCAAGCCAGAGGCCATCATCGAGAACATGATTGTCGGTCGCATGAAGAAATTCGTTGCCGAAAGCACACTTCTTGGTCAGGCGTTCGTGATCAATCCAGATCTCACAGTTGAGAAAGCGGCAGCAGAAGCTGGCGTTGAGATCCTCAGCTTTGTTCGCCTCGAAGTTGGCGAAGGCATTGAAAAAGAAGAAGACAACTTTGCAGCTGAAGTGGCCGCAATGCAGGGCTAAGCCCAGCGTTCTTTTTTAGACCTACGAAAGGCCGATGCAGTGATGTGTCGGCCTTTTTTGTGGCTCAGACGTTGATCTCGACGACGCTGACACACGGCACCCAAAGACACACGGCACCCAAAAATAAAAAGCGGCACCCGAGGGCACCGCTTTTATGTCTGAAACATCGCAATATCGGGATGAGATCACGCGACAACCAGATAACTATGGGAGGGTGACGATCAGACCAATATGACCGCCCCCTGAAGGCTAACAAGCAACCCAAAACGTAGAACGATCAAAAATACCAGACCGCGACCTACATCCAATCCCGAGGCTTAGCCTCATACACGGGACATGCCTTAAGTGCACGAATTGGACTAATCTGGAAAGTGTGGAAAACCCCACCTTTGGTTAAAAAGATACTAACGTGTGTGTTTTGAAACTTTAGTTTGGGCGCTCTGTGAAGATTTGGTTGTACACAGATGCCTTGTGAATCGCTTGGGCTGTGGTTTGGACGCCGAGGGCTTCGCGCGCGAGCCGGAGGTGTTTTTCGACTGTACGCTGCGTCAAGCCGATGATCTCCGCCGCATCCGCAATTGATTTGCCGCTTCCGACCCATTCCAGAACTTCGGTCTGACGGGGGGTTAACACACGGCGGGGAAGGGGCAGTGACATAATGCGCAAATGTGCCACTTCGCTGATCATAGAGAGATCATCACCGTGCGCCGCCCACAACGCATCCGCCTTGTCCTGATCGTCATCAAATGGCGAAAGGGCAAATCCCATTCCGGCTTTTTCATGGGACCGTGACGGGCGAAAGCCCAAGGTGAACCCAGCCATCATGCCGTGTTTAAGGTTAAAGGCCACAACTTCCTTTTGAGCGTCATCGAAGGTGTGATAGTTTTCCGAAATCGACCGCCAGGATCGTACGCCGTTGTTTTCAAGGGCCCATTTGGCCATCGGGGCCACTTTGTACCGTTCTTGATCGAGGACAAACCCCTTAATGAACTCAGTCGGGTAGTTCGACATAACAAGGTGATCGCCTTCTTCGCCCATGCCGTTGGCCGTGCGAAAACGTGTGTAGGCGTACATTGCCAATGGAAATCCGCGTTCCTGTATCGCCTCAAGCAAATGTTGCCATGCCGTTTCAGCTGATGTTGCATCAACGATATTGCGCAGGACAGTTTGAATGTTTTTGATGGTCACGTTCAACCTCCGATGGGTGGCAATTGTGTTCACTTTTGAGGGTGAGTGTCAATTCTATGCATTGGTATTCACACGGGCTGACCTTATGCGGTAGGTCACTAAACTTATGAGCATAGGGTTGATCGCCGTTGTGGTAAGCCGTTCAACAAGGACTGCGCCAATGCTCGATTATTGTTTAAAAGCGCTGTCTTAGAGCAACATCTAAAGGTGGTCCCGCAAGCCGCCGTGTGAGTTTTGTCATTCTGGCCATGTCTTAAATTTACATAATACAGATTATAAGACTAACGCTACGTTCCGAAATACCCTTGGAGATACGTGGTTAAACATGCACACCAGTTCACCCCACACCCCCACGTCACCGTTATGCAAACACCTGTCCGCTACGGCGTGCGCGCGCCTGACGGGTCACACGGTCACACCTACGTCATTGGGGCTTTCACACACCCCTGCGTACAGCTAAACAATGTCGACGAAACCCAACTAACGGACGCGTAGGCATGACATTCTGGATTATAGCTCTTGTGATTGCACTTTTGGCCGCAGCGCCCTTGGCATTGGCGTTTCGCCGTGCGCGTGGCCTCGGTCGGCTCGATACATCCAAAGCCGATGTCGAAATGAGTGTCTACCGTGATCAATTGTCCGAAGTTGATCGTGATTTCGAGCGTGGCGTGTTTTCGCCCGAAGATGCCAAACGCGCCAAATTAGAAATTTCGCGGCGCTTGCTTGAGACTGATGCCGCGCGACCAGCATCGCACTCTGGTGATGGCAAAGCGTCATTGCTTGGTGCGCTCGCCCTTGGCGGTGTTATCATCAGCGCAGGTCTTTGGCTCTATAGTGATCTGGGAGCGCCCAATTACGAAGATTTACCCTTGTCGCGTCGCTTCGAGATGGCAGCACAAGCGCGCGCGGATCGTCCGGCCCAGATTGAGGCCGAGGCGACTGCGCGTCCGGCTGCGGCCATACAAGAGCCTGACGCGCGCCACCTCGAATTGCTCGAAAAACTGCGCTCAGCGCTGATTGAACGCCCCGATGATCTTCAAGGGTACATGCTCTTGGCACGCAACGAGGCCGTAGTGGGCAATTACAAAGAGGCGTATACCGCACAACAAGAGGTGGTGAGACTGAAGGCCGCTGCGGCCACCGCAGACGACTACGCGGATCTCGCGGACATGATGATTTTGGCCGCAGGTGGCTTTGTATCGCCCGAGGCAGAAAATGCCTTGAGCAAGGCGCTCTCGCTTGACCCTCAAAACGGGCCTGCCATCTATTATTCGGGGTTGATGTTTGCCCAAACCGGACGTCCTGACATGACATTTCGCCTTTGGAGTGGTCTGTTGAGCTCCTCTGCGCCAGACGCCCCATGGGTGCCGCCTGTGCGTGCTCAGATCGAGGCGGTCGCTCAAGCCGCTGGCGTGAAATACACCCTCCCCCCGCTTTCGGACGGTGGCGCGTTAAATGGACCGACCGCTGAAGATATTGAAAACGCTGCAGATATGACGCCGCAGGAGCGCCAAGAGATGATCCGTGGTATGGTCGAAGGATTGTCGGCGCGCTTGGCCAATTCGGGCGGCACCGCCGAAGAATGGTCGCGCCTGATCTCTTCACTGGCCATGCTTGGCGAAATGGATCGCGCCACAGCGATCTGGAAAGAAGCACAAGTGATTTTCGGGGCCACGCCCGAGGCGATGGCAATCGTGCGCGGTGGCGCGGTTCAAGCGGGCATTGTTCAGTGAGCGGCATTATAGTCGACGACATAGGCGCATTTAAGGCCACCCTGCCCGCAATGCGGTCTGTCGCGGGCTTGGATTTGGGCGATAAAACCATCGGCGTGGCGATCTCGGACCGGATGCTGACGGTTGCCACCCCGACAGACACGATCAGGCGCAAAAAATTCGGTGTGGACGCTGAAAGTTTGCTCGCCCTTTTGTCGTCCCGCGAGGTCGGTGGGATCATATTGGGCCTGCCGCGCAATATGGACGGATCAGAGGGACCAAGGTGCCAAAAGACGCGGGCCTTTGCGCGCAACCTGTCGCAACTCACCCCCCTGCCGATCACCTTTTGGGACGAACGCCTGTCCACGGTCGCGGCAGAGCGCGCCATGTTGGAGGCCGATATGTCACGCGCCAAACGGGCCGAAAAGATCGACCAAGTGGCTGCCAGTGTGATTTTGCAAGGTGCGTTAGATCGCTTACGGAATATTTGACATGAGCAGCAATGAGAGCCGCAAGGTCTGGTCGCGGGCCGAAATTGAAAGCCCTTGCACCAATGTGTGCCAGATTGATCCCGATACCCGCCTGTGTCTGGGCTGTGCGCGCTCGATTGACGAGATTGGCGCATGGGGCAGTTTGAGCGCCGAGGCGCGCCGCACCATTATGGCCGAGCTGCCCACGCGTCAAGTTAGTACCGGTAAACGCAAAGGCGGCCGTGCGGCGCGTCTCAAACGCAAACCGGACTGA
>NZ_CBFHKW010000093.1:2773-4837 GCF_965656515.1 Celeribacter marinus | reverse complement strand
CGTTTGATGTCGTCAACGAAGTCAAAGACGCTTCAGATTATGGCGCAGCGCCCTGATGGTGGGATTGAGGTTGATGAATGCGCCCAAATCTCGACTGCGGTGTCTGCGGTTCTAGACGTTGAGGATCCGATTGAGGACGAATACACGCTCGAAGTGTCGTCCCCCGGCATTGATCGTCCACTGACGCGCTTGAAAGATTTTGCAGCGTTCGACGGCTACGAAGTTAAGATAGAGACGACCGAAATGATTGATGGCCGTCGTCGCTTCAAAGGGGCGCTTGCGGGTGTTGAGGGAGAAGATGTTCTTCTCGCTATTGAAGAGAATGGCGAAGAGCTCACCATCGGACTGAAATTTGATTGGCTCTCGGACGCGAAGCTTGTGCTGACCGACGAATTGATCCGTGAAATGCTGCGCCAGCGCAAAGATGCCGGTGCAATTGATGAAACTAATTTTGACGAAATCCAAACCGAAGACGGTTCCACAGAGGATTAAGAGAGGACTGAATTATGGCAATCACCTCTGCAAACCAGCTTGAGCTGTTGCAAACCGCCGAGGCCGTAGCACGCGAAAAAATGATCGATGCGTCGGTCGTTGTTGAAGCGATGGAGGAGAGCCTCGCACGCGCTGCAAAGTCGCGTTACGGCTCGGAAATGGACATTCATGTGTCCATCGATCGCAAGACTGGCAAGGCAACCTTTACCCGTGTTCGCACGGTTGTTGAGGACGATGATCTTGAGAATTATCAAGCTGAGTTGACCGTCAAGCAGGCCAAAGAATACATGACGGACCCGTCTGTTGGTGATGTTCTGTCCGAAGAGATCCCGCCGGTGGAGCTTGGCCGTATCGCTGCGCAGTCCGCAAAGCAGGTTATCTTGCAAAAGGTTCGCGAAGCCGAGCGCGATCGCCAATACGAAGAATTCAAAGATCGTACAGGCACGATTATTAATGGTGTTGTGAAGCGCGAAGAGTATGGCAACGTTATCGTAGACGTTGGTCGTGGCGAAGGCATTTTGCGCCGCAACGAAAAAATTGGCCGCGAAGCGTATCGCCCCAATGATCGAATTCGCTGTTTCATCAAGGATGTGCGCCGCGAAGCGCGCGGTCCGCAGGTTTTCTTGTCGCGCACTGCGCCGGAATTCATGTCCGAACTGTTCAAGATGGAAGTGCCTGAAATCTACGATGGCATCATTGAGATTAAAGCTGTTGCTCGTGATCCCGGATCGCGCGCAAAGATTGCTGTGATTTCCTATGACAGCTCCATTGATCCCGTTGGCGCCTGTGTCGGTATGCGCGGTTCGCGTGTACAGGCCGTTGTGAATGAGCTTCAGGGCGAAAAAATCGACATCATTCCATGGAATGATGATCAGCCAACATTCCTTGTGAACGCATTGCAGCCGGCCGAAGTGACCAAAGTTGTTCTCGATGAGGATGCCGGCAAAATCGAAGTGGTTGTTCCTGACGAGCAACTTTCGCTCGCCATTGGTCGTCGTGGTCAAAACGTGCGCCTTGCATCGCAATTGACGAACCTTGATATCGACATCCTCACGGAAGCCGAAGAATCAGCGCGCCGTCAGGCCGAGTTCGCCGAGCGCACGCAGCTGTTTATGGACAACCTCGATCTTGACGAGTTCTTTGCACAATTGCTCGTATCCGAAGGCTTCACCAACCTCGAAGAGGTGGCTTATGTCGACGTAGACGAGTTGCTTGTAATCGATGGTGTTGACGCAGATACCGCAAGCGAGTTGCAGGCCCGTGCCCGTGACTTTCTTGAAGCTGCAAGCCGCAAGGCTTTGGAGCGTGCCCGCGAATTGGGTGTCGAGGACAGCTTGGTCGGGTTTGAAGGTTTGACACCTCAAATGATCGAAGCACTTGCTGAGGATGGCGTGAAGTCGCTCGAAGATTTTGCGACCTGTGCCGACTGGGAGCTTGCAGGCGGTTGGACAACGGTAAACGGCGAACGCGTTAAGGACGATGGCGTTCTTGAGAAGTTCGACGTGTCTCTAGAAGACGCTCAGACATTCGTTATGACAGCACGCATCCAATTGGGTTGGGTTGATCCCGCCG
>NZ_CBFHKW010000093.1:1563-2676 GCF_965656515.1 Celeribacter marinus | reverse complement strand
AAAGTTCGACGTGTCTCTAGAAGACGCTCAGACATTCGTTATGACAGCACGCATCCAATTGGGTTGGGTTGATCCCGCCGATTTGGAAGGGGCGACAGATGACGATGCTGATGAGACTGAAGAGGGTTCGGAGGCCTGAGTTCAGGCCATCGAGAGAGGTAAAGTATGACCAGAGGCGGCCAACCAAAAGACAAAATGGAAGATGACGAGCGGCGCTGCATTGTGTCGCGCGAGGCGCAACCGCGTCACGGTCTCATCCGTTTCGTGGTTGGCCCCGATGGTACCTTGGTGCCCGACCTTGCGGAAAAGCTGCCCGGTCGTGGAATATGGGTCTCATGCGAACGCGCCATTTTGGAAGAGGCGATAAGCAAGCGCCTCTTTGCCAAGGCGGCGCGACAGGATGTGATTATACCCGACGGGTATGTAGATTTGATTGAAAAAGGCCTCGCGAATCGTGTTGTGCACCTCATCTCACTGGCTCGAAAGGCTGGTCAGGCGGTGTGTGGGTTCGAGAAGGTAAAGAATTGGCTGATCGACGAGCATGCAAAGATTCTTTTGCAAGCATCGGATGGTTCAGAACGCGGAAAAGGTAAACTCAAGACGCCTGATGGAGGCCGTTGGTTCGGTCTGTTGTCGAGTTCTGAATTGGGTTTGGCTTTCGGCCGCGAAAGTGTGATACATGGCGCGCTCGCAGGCGGCGGTCTTAGCAAACGAATTGTTGAGGACGCTGAACGCCTGAAGGGTGTGCGCGAGACAGACGGTGGAGAGCGCTCCGCCGGGAAGGGTAAGACGACGAAATGAGCGATACAGATGGTAAAAAACCCCTTGGCATTCGTGGCGGCCCCGGTTCGGTGAAGCAAAGCTTCTCCCACGGGCGGACAAAGAGTGTTGTTGTGGAGACCAAGCGCAAGCGTGTCGTGGTGCCCAAGCCGGGTGTCCCGAACCCCGCGAGTGCAGCGCCAGGCGGCAAGCCTATGAAAAGCGATCCTGCGCGCAGGCCCGCTGGTATTTCCGATGCCGAGATGGAACGCCGTATGAAAGCGCTTTCCCTTGCTAAGGCAAAGGAAGCTGAGGACATTCAACGTCGTGCGGCCGAGGAAAAGGCTCGCGATG
>NZ_CBFHKW010000093.1:0-1465 GCF_965656515.1 Celeribacter marinus | reverse complement strand
ATGAAAGCGCTTTCCCTTGCTAAGGCAAAGGAAGCTGAGGACATTCAACGTCGTGCGGCCGAGGAAAAGGCTCGCGATGACGAGCGTGATCGTCGCCGCAAGGAGATCGACGATAAGGCTCGTGAAGACGCTGAGCGGGAAGCTGCGCTCAAGGCAAAAGAAGAAGATGAAGCACGTGTAAAACGCGAAGCTGAGGCTGAGCGTACGCGCGCCGCTGCAGCTAAGACTGTGAAAAAAGTTGATGCACCGGATGATCCCGCTGCGGCACAAGCCGCCATTCAAAAGCAGGGTGAGCGTCCAAGTCGTGGTGCCGCTGTAACGCCGCGCGCTCGAGAGCGCGAAGAACCGAACCGCACCACACGCAACAAGGGTGACGCGGACAGCCGCCGCTCGGGTAAGCTAACGGTCAACCAAGCGTTGACAGGTGGCGAGGGTGGACGTCAGCGTTCGATGGCTGCGATGAAGCGCAAGCAAGACCGTATGCGTCAAAAAGCGATGGGGTCCAACGAGCCGCGCGAAAAAGTTGTGCGTGACGTTCAGGTGCCGGAAACAATCATTGTTTCCGAACTCGCGAACCGTATGGCGGAACGCGTTGCTGATGTTGTGAAATCACTCATGAACATGGGTATGATGGTCACACAGAACCAACCTATCGACGTTGATACAGCCGAGCTGATCGTAGAAGAGTTCGGCCATAAGATCGTTCGCGTTTCCGACAGTGACGTGGAAGACGTGATCACACAGATCGAAGATGACGAAAAAGACCTCGTGTCTCGTCCTCCGGTTATTACGATTATGGGCCACGTTGACCACGGTAAAACATCTCTCCTCGACTCCCTTCGCCACGCAAGTGTGACGGCGGGCGAGGCGGGCGGGATTACGCAGCACATTGGTGCGTATCAGGTTGTCACCGACAATGGTGCAGTGTTGTCGTTCCTCGACACACCGGGGCACGCTGCGTTTACATCAATGCGATCGCGCGGTGCGCAAGTAACTGACATTGTCGTTCTCGTTGTCGCTGCGGATGACTCCGTTATGCCGCAAACGATCGAGGCCATTAATCACGCGAAAGCGGCGAATGTGCCAATGATCGTAGCAATCAACAAATGTGACAAACCAGATGCTGATCCAAACAAGGTACGCACTGAGCTGCTTCAACACGAAGTTGTTGTCGAAGCCATGTCGGGCGAAGTGCAAGACGTAGAAGTGTCTGCGAAAACGGGTAAAGGCCTTGATCAGCTTCTTGAGGCGATTGCGCTTCAGGCAGAGATACTAGAGCTAAAAGCGAACCCAGATCGCGTTGCACAGGGTGCTGTCATCGAAGCTCAACTTGATGTTGGCCGTGGTCCGGTTGCGACGGTTCTTATCCAGAACGGGACTTTGAAACGTGGCGATATCTTTGTTGTGGGTGAGCAGTGGGGCAAAGTCCGAGCGCTTGTGAACGACAAAGGTGATCGCGTCGACG
>NZ_CBFHKW010000092.1:0-5114 GCF_965656515.1 Celeribacter marinus | reverse complement strand
ATCCCATACCCTGTTCTGAATGCGCCTCAGCCAGAAGAGTGCCACTTGTGCTCATGGCCCAAGCGCGCAGAGCGGTTGTGCCCCAATCGACAGCGATCCAGTCGGCTTTGATCATCAGCCTCTCCCTCGTGTTCATCTTGCGTGGTTTACGCACCGTTATTGCGCGGGCATGGCGCGGGTGCAATGCAGATAAATGAACAAGGGGCGTGTGGGCGTGCTCAGGAACGCAGTTCGGCGGGGTATCCGGCGTCTTGTAGGGCGTTCAGGATAGCCGCGTCTGTGGCGTTGGAGCGCACATCAATTTCACGGTTCTCCATATCGACCTCAATGTCGACGTCATCATCGATGGCTTCGAGAGCCTGCAAGATGGAGGCGCTGCAATGGCCACACGTCATATCGGGAACTGAAAACACGGACATAGCGGGTTCCTTTTGATGTCTTCAAATGAGTAACATATCGCCCGTGAAAGGCAATGCGTTCACTTTGTCGCGCTGCGTCTTGACGCATGGCCGCCTAGACACCTAGGTGAGGCAAGGAATTTAACCGAAAGAGGCCAGCATGCACTCCGTCAGATTGAGCGTTGGGGGAATGACCTGCGCGTCCTGCGTGGGACGTGTCGAGCGTGCTCTTTTGGCGGCCGAAGGCATTCATGCAGCCAATGTGAACCTTGCCGTGGAGGCGGCGGAGATTACGTTTGAGGCGCCTGCGGACATGTCCAGTATTGTCGCAACCTTGGATAAAGCGGGTTACCCCGCGCGGACCGAGGTCATCGTGCTCGATGTGGAGGGCATGTCATGCGCCTCATGTGTCGGGCGGGTTGAGCGGGCTTTGGCGGATGTTGAGGGCGTCATCGCCGCATCGGTCAATCTGGCGGCGGAAACGGCGAGTGCCACAGTGTTGAGCGGAGTGACAGACGCGGATGCCCTACGCGGCGCGGTGGCGGGGGTCGGGTACACCGCAAGATCTCGCGCGCAAGATGCGCCGCGCGAGGATCGCAAAGCCGATGAGGCGCGCGGCTATTTACGCCGGTTGATCGTTGCTGCTGCCTTCACATTGCCGGTGTTCGTCGTTGAGATGGGGGGGCATTTATACCCGCCTATCCATGGTTGGATCATGGGGGTGATGGAGCATCAAGCATGGCGGCTGATCCAGTTTTGGCTCACATTGATCGTGTTGATCGGCCCTGCGCGCGGGTTCTTTTTGAAGGGGGTTCCTGCCTTGTTGCGCGGCGCGCCTGATATGAATTCGCTCGTGGCGATGGGCGCGGGGTCAGCGTTTGCCTATTCATGCGTGACGACTTTTGCGCCGTGGTATTTGCCGCCTGCCGCGCGCAACGTGTATTTCGAGGCTGCGGCGGTGATTGTGACGCTGATCTTGTTGGGGCGATATTTGGAGGCGCGCGCAAAGGGGCGCACGGGCGAGGCCATTCGCAAACTGGCAGGGATGAAGGCCGTGACAGCCCGCGTGGAGCGTGACGGGGTGGTTGTTGATGTGGCCATTGGCGAGGTTGTCGTGGGTGATATCGTGCACTTGCGTCCCGGTGAAAAGGTCGCTGTGGACGGTGTTGTGGTCAGCGGCGATAGCCATGTTGACGAGGCGATGATCTCCGGCGAACCGCTGCCCGTGGCCAAGGGCGAAGGGGCGGCGTTGATCGCGGGTACGGTGAACGGCGAGGGGGCGATGAGCTACCGCGCGCTCAAGGTGGGCGGCGACACCATGTTGGCGCAGATCATTCGCATGGTCGAAGATGCGCAAGGGGCCAAGCTCCCTATTCAGTCTTTGGTTGATAAGGTGACGATGTATTTTGTGCCCGCTGTGATGGTGTTGGCAGCGTTGACTGTTCTGGTCTGGTTGGCTTTTGGGCCTGATGCGGCGTTGCAATATGCGCTTGTTGCGGGGGTGTCTGTGCTGATCATTGCCTGTCCGTGTGCGATGGGTCTGGCCACGCCCACATCGATCATGGTGGGAACGGGGCGGGCCGCAGAATTGGGCGTGTTGTTTCGCAAGGGTGATGCCCTTCAGGCGTTGCAATCGGTCAAGGTGGTGGCGTTTGACAAGACCGGCACACTTACGATGGGCGCGCCCGTGGTGACGGATATCATCGCGCTGGTTGAGGATGAAAATACCGTTCTGGCGATGGTTGCCGCCGTGGAGGCAAAATCGGAGCATCCGATTGCGCGCGCCATTGAACGGGCGGCGCAAGAGCGTGACCTGATCCTGCCAAAGGTTGGTCGCGCCCGCGCGGTCGCGGGACACGGGGTGAGTGCGCAGGTGGGCGATCAGCCGATCTTGGTCGGCAATGGGCGATTGATGGCGCGCGAAGGCGTCGAGATGGCACCTTTTGGCGCATCGTTAGAGATGTTGGAGGCGCAAGGGCGCACCCCTGTTTTGGTGGCGATAGGCGGCGTGCCTGCGATGGTCCTTGGCGTGTCCGACCGTGTGCGGGCGGGCTCGAAAGAGGCGGTCGCGATGTTACATGCGCGCGGGTTATCCGTGGTCATGATCTCGGGCGATACCAAGCGGGCGGCACGCGCGATTGCAGACGCGTTGGGCATTGAGCGGGTCGAGGCGGAGGTGTTGCCGAAGGGCAAGGCCGAGATCGTGGCGGCATTGCGTGCGCAGTTTGGCCAGATCGCATTTGTTGGCGATGGGATAAACGATGCGCCTGCGTTGGCATCGGCAGATGTGGGGTTGGCCGTTGGGAGCGGCACTGATGTTGCGATTGAGGCCGCGGACGTGGTTTTGATGGGAGCGGACCCGCGCGCGGTGGTCACGGCCTTGGACCTGAGCCGCAAGGTGATGCGCAATATCCGCCAAAACCTGTTTTGGGCCTTTGCGTACAATATCGCGCTTATCCCGATTGCTGCGGGGGTGCTCTACCCGATTTGGGGTGTTTTGCTCTCTCCGATGCTGGGCGCGGGGGCAATGGCACTCTCATCTGTCTTTGTGATCAGCAATGCACTACGGCTGCGCGCTGCGGGTCGTGCTGACTGACGCTAGGTCAGTATAGTCGTTCGTTTTCGCTATCTTGCCTGACTTCCAATATGTCGTGTTCTCCTCCAAATCTTGGGAGCGGCGCGGGGTTTATGGCGTTATCTGGTAGCAAATAGGGCTTTTTTTGCCGAAATCGCAGAAAAATCTAGCAAGTGATTCGAGTATACGTTAGTTTCTAAGCTAGAGCGTAATGATAGCTGTGACCAAACTTCGGATACGCGGCACGTACTTGAGCAGAAGTGAATATGTATAATGGTAGGTTTGCAATTTACCGTCCGCAATAATGCGGGCGAAATCGACACAGGCAGTCTTTCTCTCGCGGGTGATGTCGAAGTCATCCGTATGGCGGGCATAGAAGACATTTCATTGAACACAACGCAGGCCGCAGTTGCGGGTTATGCGCGCGACGGAGGAGATCTGATCCTCACGTTGGTCGGTGGCAAGGAAATTCGTCTCGAAGGCTTCTTTGTTGGCGGTGAGAAGGAGCTGTTGCTGTCCGAGCGCGGCTTTATCTCCGAGGTTGAATTTGCAGACACGGCTGAGGGTGAATTGCTGGCAAGTTACGGCGATGTCGATTTGTCGGGCAAGTGGAGCGAATACGACCAGTTGGTGTTCCTTGACCTTGAGCGGATCGAGCCTGTTGTCGCGCCGATCGCCGCGCCATTGCTTGGCCCATTGTTCGGTCTTGGTGCGGGTGGTGCAGCCTTGGCGGCTGGTGCGCTCGCCGGTGATGGCGGAGGAAGTGACGGCGGGTCTGCGCCCGACACATCTGCGCCTGATGTTGTCATTACGGACGGAACCGAAGGAACCGGTGCGATCGTCAATGGCGAGGGCTACGATAGTGGCAGCTTTAGCATTTCGGGCGAGGGTGAGCCGGGTGCAACGGTAGATGTCACCATCAACGACACCACGGGCACAACCACGGTAAACGAGGATGGCACGTGGACGGTCGATTTCGATAGTGAAACGATTGAAGAGGGTGAATACACCACAGATGTGACTGTGACGTCCACGGACGGGGCGGGCAACTCTACGACTGTGACGGATACGCTTTTGGTCGATACCGAAGCGGAAGACCTGACGTTTGATATGGTTGCTGGCGACAATGTCATCAATATCGACGAGGCTACAGGCGATGTGACCGTATCGGGAACCTCCGAAGCTGGCGCGACCGTTGTTGTCACAATGGAAGGTCAGCAGGTCGAAACGACCGTGGGCCAAGATGGCACATGGAGCGCCGTTTTTGACGGCACGCAATTCCCGTCTGGCACATATAATAGCACTATCTCTGCGACAGTTACGGACGCGGCAGGCAATGCGGCGAGTTATACGCATGACGTTCACGTCGACCTTGAGGGTGGTGTGACGGTGAACGCGGGCGGCGCGGGCGGTGACGGCACTGTAAACCTGTCTGAAATGAAAGAGGGCGTTGATTTGTCCGGCACCGGCGAGGCAGGCTCGACTGTGGTGGTGACGGTCGCGGGCGTGTCACGCTCAACAACTGTCGGTGACGATGGAACGTGGACGGTCAACTACGCCAATGGCTCGCTCCCCCAAGGCACCTACGACGCCACTGTAACGGCGGTGTCCACGGACGCGGCGGGCAATTCATCGTCTACATCTGGCACATTCCATATCGACACCGAAATGGGTGTTGCGATTGATCCGAACCACTCGGGTGGCGACGAGATCGTGAACCTCTCCGAAAGCGGTCAACCGCTCACGTTCTCCGGCACAGCCGAACCCGGATCGATCGTTGTTGTCACGCTTCAAGGTGTGGAAATGACCACGGCGGCGGGCGCAAACGGCGTTTGGAATGTCACACTTCCGGCGGGTACGTTGCCTGCGGGTGAATACAACACGACACTCACGGCAGTTGCGACAGACGCGGCGGGTAACTCTGCGCAGTCAGCAACGTCTGTTCGTGTAGATACTGTGGCAGGCAATGTTGCCCTCTCGACCGGTCCGGTTGAGGGCGATAACGTCATCAACTTTGACGAGGCTGATGATGGTGTCTGGATTACGGGTACGGCAACGCCAGGGCTAAATGTAGTTGTTACTTTGGGCGATGCCTCGCACACGGTGCGGGCGTCATCCGGTGGCTCGTTCGCGGTGAAATT
>NZ_CBFHKW010000091.1:0-5479 GCF_965656515.1 Celeribacter marinus | reverse complement strand
TCACCGCACTATACGCCGAGGCGGGGATTGATCACAGCTACGATCTTTTCACGGACGTCAATCACGGGTTCAACCATTTCGGCCAGTTCTATTCCCCGTCCTTGCGCTCTATCGAGCGGGCCGCGCATTTCCTCAAACGACCCTAACGCGCCGACAAACCATTGCTGAAGAAACGATAAAGGGAGCCAGTGCGGCTCCCTTTATATATTGAATGTGCCGCCAGTTTAGGCGCGGTGCGCGCCGTCGGACAGTGCTTTGACAAAGGCTGCAATATCAGCCACGGATTTACCGTCAGCGATCTGTTTAACGATGGCTGAGCCAACCACGGTGCCGTCCGCAATCGATGCGATCTCTTGGGCTTTTTCGGGCGTGTTAACGCCAAAGCCAACAATGACGGGCAGGTCAGTTTGTGACTTTATCCGTGCAACTTCGGGGGCAACATCGGCGCTTGAGGCTTCTGCGGCCCCCGTCACACCGGTCACGGACACGTAGTAGACAAAGCCGGAGGTGTTTTCCAAAACCTTGGGAAGGCGTTTGTTGTCTGTAGTCGGGGTCGCCAAACGGATAAAGTTCAGACCCGCAGCTTGCGCAGGGATGCACAGCTCCTCGTCCTCTTCGGGGGGCAGGTCCACGATGATCAACCCATCGATACCCGCCTCATTGGCGTCGACCAGAAACTTATCTACGCCACGGCTATAAATCGGGTTGTAGTATCCCATCAAAACAAGCGGCGTGGTGTCATCGGTTTCGCGAAACGCCTTTGCGATGGCCAGTGTTTTGGTCAGCGTCATGCCGTGGTCAAGCGCGCGTTGGCCCGCCAGTTGGATCGTCGGACCGTCCGCCATCGGATCGGTAAAAGGCAGACCGAGTTCGATGATATCGACACCTGCCGCCGGTAGCGCTTTGACGATCTCTAGTGATTTCGCCTCATCGGGATCGCCGGCCATGACGTAGGCCACAAAGGCTTTCTTACCCTCGGCTTTAAGATGGGCAAATTTGGCATCGATACGGGTCATTTGGCGCTCCCTTGGCAAACTTCCTGTCGGGTTTCGCCGATCTTGCGCATAAGTGCAATGGGCTAGGCTTGCGCGAGACCCCATTGCGGCTTAGACACGCGTGGAATTTGTAGACAAAGGAGGCCGAGATGGGCTTCAAAATGGGTATCGTAGGTCTGCCGAATGTCGGCAAGTCCACGCTTTTCAACGCACTGACAAAAACCGCAGCCGCTCAGGCGGCGAACTTTCCGTTCTGTACGATCGAGCCGAATGTAGGCGAGGTCGCAGTGCCTGATCCACGACTTGACCAACTGGCCGAGATCGCAGGGTCCAAACAGATCATTCCAACGCGCATGACCTTTGTGGACATCGCGGGTCTGGTCAAAGGCGCCTCCAAGGGCGAAGGGTTGGGCAACCAGTTCCTTGCGAATATTCGCGAATGCGATGCAATTGCCCATGTGGTGCGCTGTTTCGAGGATGGCGATGTGGTCCACGTCGAGGGGCGCGTTAACCCCGTAGACGATGCGCAAGTCATCGAGATGGAATTGATGCTCGCCGACTTGGAAAGCATCGAGAAACGCCGCGCCAACCTCGTGCGCAAACTCAAAGGCAACGACAAAGAGGCAGCGGTTCAGGACCGTCTTTTGGCAGCAGCGCAAGCCGCGCTCGAAAGCGATCAGCCCGCCCGCACCGTTGTGGTCGATGCCGACGACATGAAACAGTGGAAAATGCTGCAACTGTTGACGCAAAAACCGATCCTGTATGTGTGCAACGTCGAGGAAGATAAAGCCTCGAAAGGAAACGCACATTCTGATGCCGTGGCCAGAATGGCCGCTGATCAGGGCGCAGGCGCGGTTGTGATCTCCGCCAAGATCGAAGAAGAAATTTCCCAACTCGACGCCGAGGAAGCGGAAATGTTCTTGGGCGAAATGGGGTTGGAAGAGGCTGGTCTCGACCGCCTGATCCGTGCAGGCTACGAGCTTTTGCACCTTGAAACCTATTTCACCGTTGGCCCAAAAGAGGCCCGTGCGTGGACAATCCCCAAAGGCACCGCAGGCCCCGCTGCCGCCGGCGTCATTCACGGTGACTTTGAAAAAGGGTTCATTCGCGCCGAAACCATCGCTTTTGACGATTATATCGCCTTTAAGGGCGAAACAGGCGCAAAAGACGCGGGGAAAATGCGCGCTGAGGGCAAAAGCTACATCGTACAAGATGGCGATGTAATGCACTTCCTCTTTAATAACTGATATCTGCGTGCCAGAGATGAAAAAAGGCCGCTCCATTTGGGGCGGCCTTTGTCGTTATATCACCTTGCGCAGTGCGTTTAGCGCGCGCGCTTTCCATCCCTTAAAGGGGGGCTCAGTGACAAACATACCGTTCCATTTTGCCTGACGGACAACAGATTTCATGTGAGAAAAGGTTTCGAACCCATGGCGTCCGTGATACGCGCCCATCCCCGATGCGCCAACCCCGCCAAAGGGCAGGGTATCAACGCTGACATGGATCACTGTGTCATTGATCGTCACCCCGCCAGAGATCGACCCATTGAGCCATAGCTTCTGCTCATCACGATCATCGGCGAACACGTAAAGCGCCAGAGGGTGATCGCGTGCGCCAACAAAGTCCAAGGCCTCTTGGGGGGTGTCGTACGGGATAAGAGGTAAAATAGGACCAAATATTTCTTCGCGCATCAGTTTCGTGTCGAGAGGAGGGTCGAGAACCACAACCGGTGCAAATTTGCGCGTGCCCGCTATTGAGCCGTCATGCTCATTGGAAAGGATCTGTGCGCCACGCCCCTTTGCCTCGTTGAGTAGTGTGTGCAGCCGCTCGAGATGCCGCTCGGATATAATTGCAGAATAGTCCTCGCCATTTGACCCCTCGGGATAGAACTTTGCCCATGCGCCCAAAATAGCGTTTGCGGTAGCCTGCATCTGGCTGCGCGGAACTAGAACGTAATCTGGAGCGACACAGATTTGGCCTGCGCTTGCCGTCTTACCCCATGCGATGCGCCGCGCCGCGCGATCTACGTCGGCAGATGGCATAACGATCGCGGGAGATTTCCCGCCCAATTCAAGAGTGACAGGAGTGAGGTTTTGTGCCGCCGCTTGGGCGACGATCCGTCCAATTTCGGTCGATCCTGTGAATAGCAGGTGATCAAAGGGGAGGCCCGAAAATGTGGCAGCAACGTCCGCGCCGCCGGTGATGACGCTTACCACGTCCGGTGCAAATGTTGAATGCATCATGTTTGCCAATGCCTCTGAGGTGCGTGGCGACAATTCAGAGGGCTTGATCATCACACGGTTGCCCGCGGCGATAGCTGCGGCTAAGGGCGCCATCGCCAGATAGACTGGAAAGTTCCAAGGCGCGATGATGCCGACGACACCTAGCGGCTGAGGGCGAATTTCGCAGGTCGCTGGCCTGAATTGCAACGGCGTCCGAACGCGGCGCGTCCGCATCCAGGCCTTAAGATGTTTGCGGTTGCTACGAATTTCCGACAGCGAGGTGGTGATGTCAAACGTGCGGCATTCTTGCACAGACCGGTGCGAGAAATCAGTATTCATCGCGGCGATCAGTCGGTCCTCATGTGCCAGTAGCGCGGTTTCAAGTGCCGTAAGTTGGGCGATACGTTGTTTGGCAGTTGTCTCGGACAACGTTGCGCGCGCGATGGCGTGCGCGGCTTTCATGTTCTGGAATGTGGAAATAAGATCGCTCATGCGGCCTCCGGTTCTGTGTGCCAGTAACACAATCGTAGAGCGCGGCGATTGAAAAGTCTGGAATGTACATTGTGCGCGCCCTGACGCGGCGTTTGCAATCTCATGTCGGCGCTATTCGCAAGGAAATCAAAAAAACACGCGCTTTTGAACTTGTCACCCACAGATGAGCCCATTAAACGGGTCGACGGAGATGTGGCCGAGTGGTCGAAGGCGCTCCCCTGCTAAGGGAGTAGGCTCGGAAGGGTCTCGAGGGTTCGAATCCCTTCGTCTCCGCCACATACCCTATTTGACCGTTTCGATCATATAAATAAGGGGTTTATGGTGTGGCGTAGAATCGACTACCACACACGTTTACCACACACGCAAGCCACACACGTTGATTTCATAATTTAGCATGAATCACACCTACTCCCTTAACAGGGGAGGGCCTTCGATCACTCGGCCACGTTGAAATATGTATCCTACGCAGTTCTGGTGCTGATAATTGACTGTTCGTGCTCGTTAACTTGGTCACAATACAACCTATTTAGGTGTTGTAGCTTCGTTATTGAGGTGCAGCTCTTCTAGCCGTTGACTTATGCGCAACAAAAAAACTATTTCACCCCAAATAAAATGCAAAAGGCGTTCCTGACAATGTTCTCCAAACCAGTAAGCCCCAAATCGGATGTTTCAGCTGCTACCTCAAAGGACACCATGCAACGCCGCTCAGTTTTACACGACGGCATTGTGATTAAGGGTGACTGGCAAAGCGATGGTATCGTTGAGTTCGGCGGTGCGATCACTGGCGATCTAACAGTAGACGTACTGATTGTAACATCTACAGGAACGGTTGAGGGCAACGTAAGAGCAAGATCGGTCACGGTGGAGGGGCAGTTATACGGTACCATCGCAGCTATTGATGTTAGTTTGTCTCCTACAGCGATTGTGAAAGGTGAAATTGAAGCAGAGGGAATTCACGTCGATTTTGGTGCGCAAGTCGAGGGGCGCTTGGCTGCAAAAGGTAACACTTCAAGTTAATACCTCTTTTTACTCGGAATAACTCCACGCACCCCACCTCTAGGGTCAGCGAGATCACCATCTCTCCGTGGGATCAAGTGAACGTGTGCGTGGAACACAGTCTGACCCGCTGAGGCTCCTGCATTGATCCCAATATTGAAGCCTGTAACTGTGTTATCTTGCTTTAGGATTAACTGGCGCTGCTCATGTAACATTGTCTCAATGGCATTACGCTCAGGCTGATGAAGGTCGAAGTAATCAGCTACGTGGCGCTTGGGAATGACTAGCGTGTGATGCTCAGCAACTGGGAAGGCGTCCTTGATAGCAATGCAAAGCTCATTCTCACCGATTATACGCCCAGTGCCTAACTCACAGAAGATACAATCAGTCTCACGGTCGTTGTAGCTATCCACAATACCTCTAAAGTCCGTATTGTCAGTATCCCGCTTGTTGGTGTTGCAGGTCATGCAAAGAGCTTGGAAGTTGCTGATGTCGTCAGGGCCACCTTTGGACCTTGGAATGATATGATCAACATGGAGGGCGACCTGATCCTCATGTCCTCCGCATAGCTCACAACGATGTTTTGCACGTTTAAGTACGTTATAACGGATGCTGCCTGATACGTAGCCACTGTCTGGCCCTCTGTGGCCCCATATGGCTTCACCACGCTTACTTATGTATGCATCGATAGCCTCATCACACATGGCCTCTAGAGTGGCTCTCTGCGCCTCTGTATGGGTCGTTTCAGTAAGGCGATAACCTGTACTCTGACGA
>NZ_CBFHKW010000090.1:0-5716 GCF_965656515.1 Celeribacter marinus | reverse complement strand
CGTGACCCGGAGAAACGATCCTTGAACATTTAAAAGAAGGAAAAACGAGCTTGACCCAGACACCCAATTAGAGAAGCCGACTTTCGCTGCTTGTGCGAACGCAACTTGGCCGGCAGCCCAAATCGGACATTGCGCAGAGATCACGCCGCGGGGTCCGGCAGAGCCCGCGTGGCTCGTGACACCCGCCACTTGCTGAGCGTGCGAATTCAGCCGTGTCAGATCGTGGCATCAGATACTCTGATAACATCACGGGCCGAACCTTCGGCAACCTACTCAGAGAGCGGGAGTTTGCTGCGTGACCACGTTGCCAGTTTCTGATTCCGAACGTGGGGCGCACATGCTGCTACACAATGTCCTTTGTGAATATTTGTATTGCGTCGCAACTGACCTGCTCGCATAAACCCGCCATGGTTAACGGTCATCGCATCATATCTACCGTCTTCTCGGTGTTTATGAGCCTGCTGCTTTCGGCGCAGGTGGCCTTTGCCCATATGCCGATTACAGAGCCTGTGGACGACAACCATATCGCGACGGTTCTGTGTGGGCCTGACGGGTTTACGACCATCATCATGGATCTTTCGGACGGATCCATTGAGGTCAAAAAATCCGACACGGTTCAGGACCGCTGCCCGCTCTGTGTTCTCGGTGCCATCGCATTGGTCGACGAAATCGACGCCCCTCAGGCGCAAACGCAGTTTGACCGCGTTCCCCAAACCCGCGTTTACGCCTTGGCTGTGCTTTCGGCAGACGTTGACCGTGCCAAGCCGATCCGAGCGCCACCGGCCTCCCTTTAACGACACACAACCACACTCCAATTGAGCTCACGCCGACACGCACCCGAAAGAGGAGCCAACCGTGAGCCGTCGTTCTAGGGACATACAATGACGAATTCCAACACCCTGCGCCTGAGCGCAGTCGCTGCACTCATGTGCTCCATCTCCCCTGTCGCTATGGCGCAAGACGCCGACATTACGCTCGATCCGATCACAGTGCTGATTGCCGAACGTGCGCAGGCCACCGCCACCACCTATGAATTCAGCCCCGCCGAAGTCGATGCCGCCCCTGTGGCCGATGGCGGCGAATTGCTCGACACGCTTCCGGGCGTTTCGCTCAACCGCATGGGCGGGCATGGCGCTGACATCATCATCCGCGGCCAGCAGGCCAACCAGATCAATGTGATCGACGCGGGCTCCATCACTTACGGCGGCTGCCCCAACCGTATGGACCCGCCGACCTCGACCATGTCGATTGCGCGCGCCGATACGATCATCGTCGAACGGGGCTATTCCAGCGTGACCCACGGGTCAGGCGGCACGGGCGGGACTGTGATCCTCGAACGCGAAGCCCCCGCATTCGAGGACGGCTCAAAGGTCAGCGGCACCTTTGCAACGGGCTACAACCTCAATGGCAATGCCAAGGACGTGGCGGCCAGCGTGGCCTTCGATCTGGGCGGCGGGTTCTATGCCGAGGCCTCTGCCGAATACAAGGACAGCGACGACTATGAGGCGGGCGACGGCCGCGAAGAGCGCAGCGCTTACACGCAAAAGAACCTCGGCCTGACACTGGGCTACGCGCAGGACGGCCTCGATCTGGCTCTTGATATCGAACATGACGAGGCGCTCGACGTGCTTTTCGCAGGCGCGGGCATGGACAGCCCGAGCTCTATCACCGATGTCTACCGCGTGCGAGGCTCCAAAGATGTCGACTTGGGGGCTCTGACACGTATCGAGGGCAGCCTTTTCCTGACGGAAGTCGATCACGTCATGGACAACTACTCGCTGCGCCCCAATGGCGGCATGTATATGCGCGTCCCGACGACCTCCGATACTTTCGGCGGCAAGATCGAAGGCCATTTTGACTTCGGCTCCACCACCGCGAAAATCGGTGTGGATCACCAGTCCAACAGCCGCAACGCCATCGCCTATGGCGGTATGGCGGCGATGGTCGACGCGATCGAAGCCGAAGATCCCTCCCGCATCGTCTTTGGCATGTGGCCAGATGTGACTATCGCTCAGACGGGCCTGTATGGGGAAACCGAAACCGCGCTGTCCGAGCAGACCACGCTGAAGTTCGGCCTGCGCTACGATCATGTGCGCGCCACCGCGGATCGTGCAGCGGATACATTTGGCTCGACCGTGCCGAACACTTTCTACACCGCGCAATACGGTACCACCTTTGACGAGGCGCGCACGGAGGACAACTTCAGTGGTCTGGCCCGTATCGAGCACAACCTCAGTGACACGACCATGGTGTTTGCGGGTCTGTCGCGCTCTGTGCGCACGGCGGATGCCAATGAACGCGCGATGGCGCGGTCCAACTGGGTCGGCAACCCCGACATCGCGCCCGAAAAACACAGCCAGTTCGACATCGGTGTCGAGATGGAGGGCGACGGCTGGGGCTTTAACGCTGTGGCCTATGCAGACCGTGTGACCGACTACATTCTGCGCGACCAGTTTACCGTTGCGGGTGTGACCACCTACCGCAATGTCTCTGCCGATCTGGCGGGGATCGAGCTGAACGGGATGCGTGAAATGGGCGCTTGGACTGTGGCGGGCAACGTCAGCTATACCTACGGGCACAACCGCACCGACGATCAGCCGCTGGCCCAGATGCCTCCGCTCGAAGGCGCGATTTCCGCTGCTTGGGAGCAGAACGCATGGACGCTCGGCGGTCAGGTGAACTTTGCCGCCGCTCAGGACCGCATCGACGCCTCTCGTGACGGCAGCACCACCGAAGGGTGGGCGACTCTGGACCTGTTCGGCAGCTATGCCGTGGCCGACACTTCGGCGATCAAGTTCGGCGTCGATAACGTCTTCGACAAGGCCTATTACAACCACGTCAGCCGTTCCAACACCTTCGACACCACCGTGGAGAAAGTCATGGAGCCGGGGCGTAGCTTCTACGTGAAATTCGAAACCACGTTCTGATGAGGGATCGGGCGCGGGGAACCCTCGCGCCCGATGCTTTGCGAGGCTGATATGGAAAACTCTTTGACTATGACAGGCAGCGTGGGCCGCGCCGCCGAATTGCTGGTCGCAGGCGGTCCTGCGATCTGGGCCATCACGGCGCTCTCGGTGCTCACACTCGCGCTGATTTTGTGGAAGGTCTGGGCTTTGTTGCGACTTGGCCTGTGGTCGGGCGGCTCCAAAACGGAAGACGCGGTTGCCCTGTGGCAAGGCGGAAACCGAACCGCAGCGCGGGATGGTCTGGCACACCGCAAAAGCCTGCGCGCGCAATTGGCCCGCCGTGCGATGGAAGTGCGCGGCGATGCCGACATGCCCGATGCGCTCGCCCGCGAAGAGGCCGAACGCTGCGCCCGCGGGCTTTTGAAATCCGCCCGCTCCGGCTTGCGTGGTCTGGAACTGGCCGCAACCATTGGCCCTTTGCTCGGGCTGCTCGGCACTGTGATGGGCATGATTGCCGCCTTTCAGGCGCTGCAAGCCTCCGGTGCCCGTGCCGATCCCGCCACGCTTGCGGGCGGTATCTGGGAAGCGCTGCTCACAACGGCGGCAGGTATGGCAGTTGCGATCCCTGCGCAGATTGCGCTGACGTGGTTCGAGGCTGCCATCGACACCCTGCGCCACGACATGGAAGACATCGCCACCCGCATCTTCACCGCCAAGGCAGGTCAGGACTGATGTTTGCCTTCGGCGCAGATCGGCCCAGACGCCGACCGAACCTCACGCCGATGATCGACGTGGTGTTTCTCCTGCTGGTGTTTTTTATGCTGGTCTCGCGCTTTGGCGCGGATGTGTCTATTTCGATCCGCCCATCTGGGGACGCGGCCTCGGCCGAATGGATCGGCCCGCCGCGTGTGATCGACGTCTACGGCTCGGGTCGCGTGGACCTTAATGGCGAGCCCTCCGAGGTGGAGCATCTGGCGGGCTGGCTCAAGCCGCTCATGCCGACCGATGAGGCCGCCGTGGTGATCCGCACCCATGACGCCGATCTGTCCCAGTTGACCGAGGTGCTGGACCTTTTGACCCGCAAGGGCATCACCAATCTGATTGTGATGGAGTAGCCCATGCGATTTGCCCCTCCCCAGCCCCGTGACACCTCTGCATCGCTTCTGCCGATGATCAACGTGGTGTTCCTGTTGCTGATCTTCTTTCTGATCGCGGGGGAGATGGTGCAGCCTGCGCCCGTGGACATCGACCTGCCAACCGCGCGGAGCGAGGAGGACGCGCAGGGGCTTTTCACCCTCTACATGGATGCCCAAGGGGTGCTGTCGTTCGGGGATCACATTGGCCATACGCCGTCTCTTGCTGCGCTTGAGGCGGCGGTGTCGGGCTACTGCGCGGTGGAGGAGTGTGCGGGGGCGCCTGCCATCCTCTCGCTTCATGCAGACCGCGCAGTAGCTGCGGCCGATCTGGCGCGTTTGCTGCCCGAGTTGGGCGGCATAGGCATTGCCCAAATCGATCTGGCCGCCGAGGCGGCAGGGGGCACGCCATGACATCGGGCCTCCGTTTCGCCGCCTTCATCAGTCTCTCGCTCGCGGCCCATATCGCCTTTGCAGGGTTCGCGCCGATGACTGGGGGGGACGAATCCGCGGGCGAAGAGGGCACCGCCATCCTCTCCATCACCGCATCAAGCGCCTCGCTCGCCGCAATGGTCGAGACATGGGACGCCGCCCGAGACACCCCGCCAGATGTTTTTGTGGACACAAGCGCGCCGGAGGCTCCTTCCGAGGATATGTCGGCCTTGCCCGCGTCTGCCTCTCCGCTGCACCTGGCACCTCCTAAGCTGTCGGGCGCGGCGTTGAATATGCCGAGCGAGAGCGCCCAAGCGGCTCCAAGCGCGGACCAACCGCCCGCGCCGCTCGCGCCACCCAAGCCTAAGGCCAAACCGAAATCAGCCGCCAAAGCCGCGCCGAATTCCTCAAAAGCGTCAAGCGCATCGGCCGCGCAGAGGGCGGCGGGTCAGGGCGGCGGACAAGCGCGAGGGGCGGCGAGCAAGGCTCAGGTTGCAACTGTTTCTGCGGGGCAGGCCCGCAAAGACCTCGCCAACTGGGGAGCCTCGATCCGCGCCGCCATTGAACGCAAAAAACGCAGCCCCTCCGGCGCAGGGAAATCGACGGGGACTGTAGGGGTGCGCTTGACGGTGTCTCCCTCGGGGAGCCTCGGCTCCGTCGCGGTCTATGCCTCGTCGGGATCGAGCAGCCTCGATCAGGCCGCCATTGCAGCCGTTCAACGCGCAGGTCGCTTCAAACGCGCCCCCGCGTCACTGACCAAATCCAGCTACAGCTTCAAACTCAAGATCGCGTTTTCAAGCCGATAAGCCAGTCGTCCGTTGCATGGGATCGGGTTCCGAAATCAGGTTCAAATCGTGGAGAGGTGGTCGCGGAATTTCGGACCAGTTGTTAAGGTGGATCGCATGAAGAAAGTGACGATCCAAAATGAAGAAACGAAAGAACCATTCGCCAGAATTCAAAGCCAAGGTTGCGCTTGAAGCGATCCGTGAAGAGATGACGCTAGCTGAGCTGTCCAAGAAGTATGGCGTTCACCCGACGCAGATCGGCACATGGAAGCGCGCTGCGATAGCGAACATGGCGACGGCCTTTACTCGTAAAGGTTCAGCACCCGAGCCGGTGCGCGCCGCTGACGTAGACAAGCTGCATTCCAAGATCGGCCAGTTGGTGGTGGAACGGGATTTTTTAGTGGACGCCTCGCATCAGTTGCTCGGGACGCGCCCCTCTCGTGACCTTGCCTATGGCAAG
>NZ_CBFHKW010000089.1:0-5872 GCF_965656515.1 Celeribacter marinus | reverse complement strand
CATTTGCTCGGTGAGGTCGAGGTAGGCGAAGTCTACGCGGCGCGTGTCGATACCCTTTGGCCGGATGTGCGTGATGCCCTTCGTGATGAGCGTGACACGGTTGGCACCATTCGCCGCCTTGATGCGCCTGACGGATTGTTGCGTGTGCGTATTTCACAAGCGGATGGCATGGAAACGGCACTGGCGGCCGTGCGCGCCTTGGCCTCTCCTGTGGTGTCGCTGACCGCAGCGGGCCAAAAGGACTACGTAGTCGCGGCCAATAATGATGTGATTACGGTTGAGTTGTCGGAGGCTGAAAAGGCCGCCACGGATACCCGCACCATGCAGCAGTCGCTCGAAATTATCCGCCGCCGTGTGGATGAGGTGGGCACGCGTGAGCCAACCATCCAACGCCAAGGCGAGGATCGCATTTTGATCCAAGTGCCAGGCATTGGCTCGGCCTCTGAATTGAAATCCTTGATCGGCACTACGGCCAAACTGACGTTCAACCCTGTGGTCGGCCAGACCTCGAACCCTGACCAAGCGCCTGGTGCGCGCAATTTCATAGCACCTTCGCTCGATCAGGCGGGCGTCTACTACATCCTCGAAGAGACCCCCGTGGTCTCTGGCGACGAGTTGACGGATAGCCAGCCCGCGTTTGACCAAAACGGACGCCCCGCGGTGACGTTCCGTTTTAACCCAACGGGCGCGCGCAAATTTGGCGACTACACGGCTGCCAATGTCGGCGCACCGTTTGCGATTGTTCTTGATAACGAAGTGATCTCTGCGCCGCGCATCAACGAGCCGATCCGTGGCGGATCTGGTCAGATCACCGGTAATTTCTCGGTCGAGGAAAGCACGCAATTGTCTGTGTTGCTGCGTGCCGGTGCGCTCCCTGCCAAGATCAATTTCCTTGAAGAACGCACCATCGGTCCGGAACTTGGGGCCGATAGCATCGAGGCGGGCAAACTGGCCACAATGGTGGCCTTTGGGGCTGTGTTGATCTTTATGGGCGTGTCCTACGGATTGTTCGGCAACTTTGCCAACATCGCCTTGATCATCAACGTTGGGTTGTTGTTCGGATTGTTGTCGATGATCGGGGCGACACTCACCCTACCCGGTATTGCGGGGATCGTACTAACGGTCGGGATGGCCGTGGATGCCAACGTGTTGGTGTTCGAGCGCATCCGCGAGGAATTGAAAACCGCCAAAGGGGTCGGGCGCGCCATTGAACTTGGCTACGAAAAAGCGCTCTCGGCAATCATCGATGCCAACATCACCACCTTTATCACTGCTGCGATCTTGTTCATCATGGGGTCGGGGCCTGTCAAAGGATTTGCGGTCACGCTCGCCCTGGGGATCATGACCTCCGTGTTCACCGCCATTTTTGTGACCCGCGCGATGGTTGTTATGTGGTACGGCCGCAAAAATCGCAAAGGTTGGACACTCAAGGGTCTGAAACTCGTGCGCGATGATACGACCGTTGATTTCTTTAAGGTCGCCAAACTCACATTCGGGTTCTCCGGCATCCTGGTTGTTGTGTCATTGGTGTCTTTCCTGCTTTTGGGGCTCAATTTCGGCATTGATTTCAGAGGTGGGACAACCATCCGCACCCAATCGGAATCCGCGGTGGATGTCGCTGATTACCGCGCCGCCCTCGCGCCTTTGGGCTTTGGCGATGTGTCGATTACCGAAGTGTTCGATCCAAACTTTGCCGAAAACCAGCACGTGGCCATGATCCGTATCGAGGCTCAAGATGACGTGTCATCGGTCGCGCCAGAAACGATCCAGACGGTTGAGGACGCGCTCAAGGTTGTGGACGAAAGCATCACGTTCCCCTCGGTGGAATCGGTCGGGCCAAAGGTCTCGGGGGAGCTGATCAAAACCGCCATTTACGCCGTTATCGCCGCTATTGCGGCCGTCCTGTTCTACATCTGGCTGCGGTTCGAGTGGCAATTCGCCCTTGGCGCGGTGGTTGCCTTGGTTCACGATATTGCCATTACAATCGGCATTTTCGCGATCTTTAAAATCCAGTTTGATCTCACGATAATTGCGGCCTTGCTGACCATCGTGGGCTACTCGCTCAACGATACTGTTGTGGTGTTCGACCGTGTGCGTGAGAACCTGCGCAAGTACAAAAAGCTTGAACTGTCGGGCGTGCTCAACATGTCGATCAACGAAACACTGGCACGCACTGTGATGACCTCGGGCACGACCCTTGTGGCGCTGATCGCGCTGTTGGTCTTGGGCGGTGATGTGATCCGTGGGTTCGTTTTTGCCATGACGCTCGGCATTGTGGTTGGTACGTGGTCGTCGGTCTTTGTGGCCTCCAACATCTTGTTGTGGCTCGGTGTCAAACGGGATTGGGACAAAAAAGACCCAACGCCGGGTATCCAAGCAGACGGCAGTGCCGTTTGACCCTTTTGACAGCATAAACGCGGGACGCCCTCCATGCAGATCAATGATATGCCCTTTGCAGATGCGGTGCCGATTGACGGCTATGGTCCGAATTTCTTTCGGGTCAAAGGCGTGGTCCACGAGGGCGCGATGATGCTCATGGGGGCGAGCGCGACACAGTGGGGGGGCTACGACGATGTAGCGCCTTTGTTGGCGCTCGCTGGGCGCGTTGATTTCATTTTGTTTGGCACTGGGGAAGAGATGACGCATTTGCCGCCCGCCTTGCGCCAACAGCTTGACGCTGCAGGGATCGGGGCCGAGTTCATGGCGACACCCACCGCGTGCCGCAGCTATAACATCCTAGCCTCCGAAGGACGCCGTGTAGCTGTGGCGTTGCTGCCCGTTTGATCGGTGTCAGTTTGCCCGTCATACTATACGGTGTAGGGTGCGTAATATGAACTTGATCCATGTTGAAAATCTGACCGTGTCACGCGGTGGTATGCCCGTCCTTGAGGGGCTGAATTTCTCGGTGTCGGGGGGTGATATTCTGGTGCTGCGCGGTCCCAATGGGTCAGGCAAAACCACGTTATTGCGCACATTGGCGCGATTGCAGCCGCCCTACGCGGGGGCCGTGATGTGCGATCCTGAAACGGTGGCCTATGCGGCGCATGCGGATGGATTGAAATCAACCTTGAGCGTGACCGAAAATCTCGCCTTTTGGGCGGGGATCTATGGCGGACACAATATTGAACCCGCGATTATGGCGTTCGATCTGGACGGGTTGCGAGACCGACTTGCGGGCAATCTTTCGGCGGGCCAAAAACGCCGCTTGGGTTTGGCACGCTTGTTGGTGACGGGACGGCCCGTGTGGGTGCTCGACGAGCCAACCGTGTCACTTGATGCGGCTTCGGTGGCGTTGTTCGGTGCGGCGGTACAGGCGCATGTCACTGCGGGTGGGGCGGCGGTGATCGCCACGCATATTGATCTGGGCGTCGATGAGACGGTGTTTGACGTCACCCCGTTCAAGGCGCGCGCAGACACGGTTCACAACGATTTTGACGAGGCGTTTTTATGATCCGGCTGTTGTGGCGTGATTTGACGCTTGGCGTGCGGGCAGGGGGCGGCTTTGGCCTTGGCCTCGGGTTCTTTTTGATTCTCGTCACGCTTGTTCCGTTCGGGGTCGGGCCGAACGCCGAAAACCTAGCGGTGATTGCGCCGGGTATCTTGTGGATTGGGGCGCTGCTTGCGTGTCTTTTGTCGCTCGACCGGATTTTCGCGCTCGATTTTGAGGATGGATCATTGGATCTATTGGCCACTGCGCCCGTCCCGCTTGAGGGGGTCGTCGCGATGAAGGCCTTGGCGCATTGGATCACCACGGGGTTGCCTCTGGTTGTTGCTGCCCCCGCACTTGGGTTTTTGCTCCATCTTGACGGTGCGGCCTACCGTTGGCTGATCATCACATTGTTGATCGGCACGCCTGCGCTGTCCTTTATCGGCGCGTTCGGTGCCGCGCTTACGGTCGGTCTGAAACGCGGTGGGCTGTTGATGAGCCTTCTGGTGTTGCCCCTCTATATTCCCACGCTGATTTTCGGGGCCGAAGTGGTGCGGCGCGGCGCGGACGGGTTTCTTGTGACCACGCCATTGATGATGCAGGCGGGAATTTCGGCCGGCTCGGTAGCCTTGCTGCCCTTTGCCGCAGCCGCAGCGATCCGGATCGCGTTGAGGTGAGTTGAGGCTTATATGCGTTTGATCTAATGTGTCGGACGATAAAGGGAGAACGACATGGCGTCAGGCATGAACATTATCTGGGAATGGGCCAATCCGCGCAAATTTATGGCGTGGACGGATCGCGCGTTGCCAACCATCGCGGTTTTGGCCGCCATTGTGTTTGTATGCGGTTTGGTTTGGGGCTTTTTCTTTACGCCCGATGATTACCGCCAAGGTGCCACGATCAAGATTTTCTATCTCCATGTGCCTTCGGCGATGATGGCGATTAACATCTGGGTGATGATGTTGGTCACCTCGTTGATCTGGATTGTGCGGCGTCACCATGTGTCTGCATTGGCCGCCAAAGCGGCCGCTCCCATCGGGGCGATCATGACGCTCATCGCGCTATTCACGGGGGCGATTTGGGGCAAGCCGATGTGGGGCACCTATTGGGAATGGGATCCGCGCCTGACCTCCTTTTTGATCCTGCTGCTCTTTTACATCGGCTATATGGCGTTGTGGGAAGCGATTGAAAATCCCGACACGGCGGCGGATTTAACTTCGGTGTTGTGTCTTGTCGGCTCGGTCTTTGCGCTGTTGTCGCGCTATGCGGTCAACTTTTGGAACCAAGGCTTGCACCAAGGGGCATCGCTGTCGATGGATGAAAAGGAAAACGTGGCGGATGTGTTTTGGTATCCCGCCTTGGTGGCCATTGCGGGGTTTGTCCTTTTATTTATCACGCTTGTGTTGCTGCGCACACGGACCGAAATCCGCCAACGCCGCCTGCAAGCCATTGAAATGCGCGAAAGGGTGCAAGGCTGATGATGCCCGATCTTGGAAAATACGCGGGCGATGTGTATGCCGCTTATGGTGTGTCGCTGCTGTTGCTGGGTCTGTTGATCTGGCGGTCTTTAGCACGCTCACGCTCGGTGAAACGCCGTCTTGTTGATGCGGAACACCGCAAAGCTGCGCGGGCGAAAGGATCTCAAAATGCCTAAAATATCCCCTCTTATGGCGGCTCCGCCGCTGTTGTTTGCGGTGCTTGCGGGGCTGTTCATTTTTGGAATGGGCCGCGATGATGCGTCTCGGTTGCCGACCGCACAGGCGGGCAAGGATGCACCGTCCATTGCCGCGCTCACGCCGTTGGGTGATCTTGCGCCCTTGAGCGACGAGATGCTGGATCAAGGCGGGGTCAAGCTCGTCAACTACTGGGCCTCATGGTGTGCGCCGTGCCGCGCCGAGCACCCGCAACTCGAAGCGATGGCCGAAAGCGGCATCACCATTTATGGTATCAATTACAAAGACGAAGCCCCCAAAGCGCTTGGTTTCTTGAACGAGTTGGGCAATCCTTACGCCGCAATCGGTCAGGACGGCCCCGGGCGCACGGCGCTTGAATGGGGCGTGTACGGCGTGCCTGAAACCTATGTGATCGACGCCAAAGGGAAGATCACATACCGCTTTGCAGGTCCGATTACCCAAGATGTGTTGGACAAATATATCAAGCCTGAGATTGCGAAAGCCGCCGCAAACTAAGGCGATGCTCGGACCCTATCACATGCAAAAGGCCGCCCCAATTGGGACGGCCTTTGTCGTTTTGTCTCGCATCGTTTAGCTGAGTGCCTGGTCCAGATCCGCAATCAAATCCGCGGCGTCTTCGATCCCGATGGACAGGCGAAGCACGTTGCGGCCAACGCCCGCTTTGACCTGCTCGGCGTCCGTCAACTGGCGGTGCGTGGTCGAGGCAGGGTGGATCACGAGGGAGCGGGTATCGCCAAGGTTGGCAACATGG
>NZ_CBFHKW010000088.1:0-6246 GCF_965656515.1 Celeribacter marinus | reverse complement strand
CCACTGTCGGGTGCGGCCCTGATCACGGTGACGGGATGGCGCGGGATTTTCGCGGCAATGGCCGTTGCCGCTTTGGTGGCGATGCTTGTCACGGCCGTGTGGCAGGCCGAAACCCTCCCCAAAGAACAGCGCGTTCCTGTGCACCTCAAAACGATGGGGCGCGGAATCCGCACGCTGATGCGTGATCCTGTCTTTATGGGACTGACGTTTGTGGGTGGCTTCGGGATGGCGGCGTTCTTTATCTTCATTGCCTCGGCTGCGTTTGTTTATGTCGAGACATTCGGCCTGACGCCCACGCAATTCTCCTTGGCCTTTACGGTCAATGCCATGGGCTTTATCGGCGCATCGCAAGCCGCAGCGCCGTTGATGCAAAAACATGGCGCGCTCACGATCATCTTGCTCGGCGTGGGCGGGTTTGCCGCGTCGATGTGCGTGTTGATGGCCTTGGCACTAATGGGTCTGGCAAGTTTCCTCGTGATCCTTGCGGGATTGATCGCGGGCTTTGGCTTTATGGGGTTGGTGATCCCGACCACAATGGTCGCCGCTCTTGATCCGCATGGCGAGATCGCGGGATTGGCGTCCTCACTTGGCGGGACATTGCAAATGGTCGCGGGCGGCGTGATGGTCGCCGCATCCGGCCCGTTTTTCGACGGCACGCCCACACCGATGATCGGGGCGATGACCGTGTGTTCGCTCATCACACTTGGCCTGCTTTTGGCGATTTTGCCCCGCGCGCGCCGCATCATGTCAGCGGGCTAGGCGCGAGGCAAAGCCGTGGTTAGGCGTTGACGTCGACCACAACACGGCCTTTAACGCCGCCCTTCAGGATCGCCGCACCCAAGTCGGGCAGCTCGGTGAGCGTGGCGGGGTGCACCATGTCGTGCAGCTTTGCCAATGGCAGATCCGTGGCCACCCGCGCCCACGCCCGTTTGCGCGTCTCGGTCGGTTGCGTCACGGAATCAATGCCAAGCAAGTTCACACCGCGCAACAAAAACGGCACAACGGATGCAGGCAAATGCGCCCCACCGGCAAGACCCACCGCCGCAACAGAGGCGCCGTATTTCATCTGACCCAGCACGCGCGCCAACATGTCACCGCCGACGGCATCAATGCAGCCCGCCCATGTCTCGGTCTCAAGCGGACGTTTGACCGTCTCGTTGATCTCGTCGCGCGCAATGATTGTTTTGGCCCCTAGCGATTTGAGATAGTCCGCCTGCTCGGGACGTCCCGTCACAGCCGCCACATCATAGCCCATATGGGCCAAGATTGCGGTCGCGACAGAACCAACCCCGCCCGCAGCGCCCGTGACCAGAACCGGCCCCTTGTCTGGGGTCAGCCCGTGATCCTCCAGCGCCATGACGGCCAGCATCGCGGTGAAGCCCGCCGTGCCCACGGCCATCGCATCACGCGGGCTAAGCCCTTCGGGCAGCGGCACAAGCCAATCGGCTTCCACACGGGCTTTCTCAGCATAGCCGCCCCACCGGTTTTCGCCGACACGCCAACCGGTCAACACGACCTTATCGCCTGGCCCAAACCGTGGATCGTCAGATGTTTCGACAGTGCCCGCAAAATCAATGCCCGGAACATGGGGATAGTTGCGTACCAAACCGCCGCCCTTGGGCGACAGGCACAACCCGTCTTTGTAGTTGAGCGTCGAATACGCCACGGCCACCGTCACATCCCCTTCAGGCATCAACGCGGCGTCAATGTCCTTGATTTGGGCGCTCGCAAGCCCCTCGTCGTTTTGTTCCATGACCAATGCGCGCATGTGCTCTCTCCCTTTGATGCCAATTCGGGCAGAGAGTTACGGCGGGCGGCGCAAAAGTAAACATGCAATTGTGTAATTCGCAAACGCCCCGCCTGCCCCCTTGAACCTGCCCGCACAAACGCCTACATCAAGGATGTCGGGCTTGCTCGACTATGAACATAAACGCGCATGTAATAAGCGGATCGGACCCGGGGGCGGTACCCGGCGTCTCCACCAATCATTCCCGCATTGGCCCTCATTTGGGGTGAATATGGGGCACATGGGGACGAAATAGGATCGACGGACGTCTAAAGATGTTTGCTTTGTTTCGGTGAGTTACCACCGTTATCGGTACACTAAAGCTAGTTGCAAATGACAACAAAGCTCCAATGGCTCTCGCAGCGTAAGCTGTGCGAAACATTGAAACCTAAGTCCTTAGGTTTAGCGACTTAAGGCGGGGTTCGCAGGTACCTGGCAACAGAAACCTGCACTTTTCCCTCCTGCAGTGTGACTCACAATCCATGCGAACACGCGTGTCAGGTGGCTATCCCCTTTCCTTCACTTTCGAATCCCGTATGGTATAGGTGTTAAGGTTTTAAAAGGGCGACAAGATATGGCTAAAAGCATCGATTACGGCAATCTGATGCACGACGCGATGCGTGGGCTGATCCGCAAAGTGCTTGACGGGATCAAGGCCAACGGATTGCCCGGCGATCACCATTTTTTCATTACCTTCGACACGATGCACCCCGATGTTGAATTGGCGGATTGGCTGTCGGATCGCTATCCTGAGGAAATGACCGTTGTGATTCAACATTGGTTCGACAACCTCGATGTCACCGATGACGGCTTTTCCATCACGCTCAATTTTGGCGACAATCCCGAGCCACTCTATATCCCGTACGATTCCATCCGCACATTTGTGGATCCGTCCGTCGAGTTTGGTCTGCGGTTCGAGACCCAAGAGGTTGACGCGGATGAAATGGACGAGGACGACGAGGCCTTGCACCCCACTGCCCCACATGCGGATGTCTCGACGCTAAACCCCACCAACACCGAGGCCGCCGACAAAGGCACCAAGCCATCTAAAGCGGCTGAAATTGTGTCCCTCGACAAGTTTCGCAAGTAGGCAAGAGTTGCATCGCGGCGCGCCATGACGCGCCGCACGCTCCCAAATCGGTCCCATTCTCAAAACAAGCGATAGTTTAGCGCAAACACACGGCGTGTATGCGCTCGTATACATTGCGTTGATCCTGATGACGGGCTATAGAAATTCCGACGAATTTGGCACCATCAAGGGAGAGAGCCCCGATGACAAACACCCGCACAGAAACCGACAGTTTTGGCCCACTTGAGGTTCCCGCAGACAAATATTGGGGCGCACAGACGCAGCGCTCGATCCTGAATTTCCCGATTGGGTGGGAAAAGCAGCCCGTGCCGATCATTCGCGCCCTTGGTGTGGTCAAAAAAGCCTGTGCAATGGCCAACAAGACCCTTGGAACACTGGAGCCAGAGATTGCCGATGCGATTATCGCGGCGGCTGGCGAAGTGATCGACGGCAAGTTCGACGACAACTTCCCGCTCGTGGTTTGGCAAACAGGGTCCGGCACCCAGTCGAACATGAACGCCAACGAAGTGATTTCAAACCGCGCGATTGAAATGCTCGGCGGTGTAATGGCGTCGAAATCGCCCGTCCACCCTAACGATCATTGCAACATGGGCCAGTCGTCCAACGACACTTTCCCGACCGCGATGCACGTGGGTATCGGCATGCAAGCCCGCGATGTGCTGATCCCCGGTCTGACAAAATTGGCCGAAGCGTTGGAGGCGAAATCCGAAAAGTTCAAAGATATCATCAAGATCGGCCGCACCCACACACAAGACGCGACACCTTTGACCCTTGGCCAAGAGTTCGGCGGATATGCCCATCAAGTGCGCAAGGGCATCGCCCGTGTTGAGGCCTGTCTCGGTGATATTTACGAATTGGCGCAGGGCGGCACCGCGGTTGGCACAGGGCTAAACACGCAAAAAGGTTGGGCGGAAATGGTTGCGGCCAATATGGCCGAAATCACCGATCTGCCGTTCGTGACCGCGCCGAACAAGTTCGAAGCCCTCGCCGCACATGACGCGATGGTGATGTTCTCGGGCGCGCTCAACACGGTTGCGGCGTCTTTGTTCAAGATCGCCAACGACATCCGTTTGCTTGGCTCCGGCCCGCGTTGCGGCCTTGGCGAATTGAACTTACCGGAAAACGAGCCGGGCTCGTCGATCATGCCCGGCAAAGTGAACCCGACACAGGCCGAAGCGCTGACCATGGTGTGTGCCCACGTCATGGGCAACAACGCCGCCGTTGGCATCGCAGGCAGCCAAGGACATTTCGAGCTGAACGTCTACAATCCGATGATGTCTTATAACGTGTTGCAATCTATGCAGCTTTTGGGTGATAGCGCCTCGGCGTTCACGGATAACATGGTTGTCGGTATTGAGGCCAACGAGGCACGTATCGAGAAATTGTTGCATGAATCCTTGATGCTCGTCACAGCCCTTGCGCCCACCATTGGCTACGACAACGCGACCAAAGTCGCGAAAACTGCGCATAAAAACGGCACCACTCTGAAACAAGAAGCGATCGCTCTTGGCTTTGTCGATGAGGCCACGTTTGACGCGGTTGTGCGTCCTGAACAGATGATTGGTCCAAAAGACTAAATTCGCGCGCACGGATGAGAGACGGGCGGCCTTTGGGTCGCCCTTTTTCGTTTGCCGCGCGTCTTTATCGATTTTGAGTCTTTACGGCTCAAAGGTACGCGTGGTATCAAATTACCCCATGAGCACAGACAATATCATAAACCTCAATCAGGCGCGCAAGTCAAAGTCGCACCTTAAGAAGCGTGCGCAAGCGAATGAAAATGCTATAAAGTTTGGCAGAACGAAGGCGCAAAAACGCATCGAAGACCTTGATGCCGCGCGGGCCGCTGCCGCGCTAGACGGTAAGAAACGTCAGGACGACGAGTGACTGCGCGCCCTGTTAAACGCTCGCTCACCTTGCGCGGCCACCGCACGTCTGTCTCGCTCGAAGATCCGTTCTGGCGGGCCTTTCGAGATATTGCACAGCGTGAGGACAAGCCTATCAACGTCTTGGCCGCACAGATTGACGAAACACGCGGTGTCGATGCGGGCCTTGCGTCAGCCATCCGTATCTACGTCCTTGAGTATTATCAGAAAACTGCCCAATTCGAGAGCTGAGACACCCCCGCAAGACGCAACGAGGCCTTAAGCGGTCCCTGCCCCAAACGTCCCTCAATCACCGACATCGGATCTTTGGCCGCTTGACGCAAGAGCGGTAGGTGCATCATCGCGTCAAGCATCGGCGCGCGGGCCGATTTGCTCACCCCTTTGAGGTTTTGCGCGCCCCACCGTGCCTTTTGCACCGTCTCATCGGCCAAGGCCGCAACGGCGTCCGCGCGCCCATCCAAAAGCGGCGTGCGCCCGTGCTCCTGCAACGCAGGAATTGCGGCGAAATACCGCCCCAGTGCCCCCGCAAAACCCAATCTATTCAATGCCTTGCCATGTGTTTCTTTAGCCCCAAGTAGGCGGGCGGCCACATGCATCGGGATCACATATGTGGCGTGCAAATAGCGATGTAACGCCGCCTCATCCTCGTGCGGATCGCTATAGATATCCCACTGACGCGCCGTGACGGATGCGTCAAGCGCCAGTGCCGCCGCGTGATCCAACACACCGGCCAAGGGGGCCGCGACCTCATGGGCACGCGGCGCTTTGTTCTCTTGGATTTCACTCAGAACATCGCGCCAGAACTGAAGCCGCATTTCTGCAATCATGCTCTCTTTGGTCACCCATGGCGCTTTGGCCACTTCGAGACAAAAGGCATGGATCGGAAATAACACCGCACGGGCCGCGACAGGTGCGGCCATCGTGGTGCGAAACCGCATGATGTCCGCCGCCTCGACCAATTGTGCGCATGCATTTACGCTCATTGTGACACCAAGGGCGCGGCACCATCGCGCACCAGCTTCCAGATAATCGCATCAAGCAGCGCCTCAAAAGAGGCATCAATAATGTTCGACGACACGCCTACGGTCGACCAACGCCGCCCCTGTCCGTCTTCATGGTCGATGATCACACGCGTTTTCGCGGCCGTGCCACCTTGGGTGATGCGCACCTTGTAATCCACCAAATCAATATCATCGATCAGGGCCTGATAGGGACCGAGATCTTTCATCAGGGCGCGGGCCAATGCGTTCACGGGTCCCGCGTCCTTGCCCTGCGCATCAAGGCTATCGGAGACCGCGAGCATCTTCTCATCACCTATTTTGGTCACCACAACGGCCTCGGACAAGGACACCATTTTGTTGCGCTTGTTCTTGCGCCGCTCCACGGTGACGCGGTAGCGCTTTATCTCGAAAAAGGACGGCAACAGACCCAACTCGCGGCGTGCTTCCAACTCGAACGAGGCCTGTGCACTATCATAGGCGTAGCCC
>NZ_CBFHKW010000087.1:0-6529 GCF_965656515.1 Celeribacter marinus | reverse complement strand
TTGCTCACACGCAAAGGCCGGTGTTTTGGTGCGTGCAAAACATCTACTGGAGCATGGGGACGGTCGCGTGCGGCGCGCGCATGGATCTCGCGATGTGACCTACCATCACCTGTTGCTGCCCCGGCATGCATTGATTTTGGCGAATGGATGCGCTTCGGAAAGCCTTTTTCCGGGTCGTTTTGCTCTGTCCGGTTTCGACCGTGCGGCAAAGGCCGAGTTGTTCGACCTTTTCCCCGCGCTCGAGACCATTTTGCGCTCTGGTGCACCTGCAACAGATGCGGCCCGCATGTATGGCCAACCCGTGCTGCGCTTTGCGAAGGGGCGCGACTGGCGTGCCGGTCATATCCGTTTACCCCAACGCGCCTAGGGATTTACGGCAGGACCGCGAGCCAAACCCAAGAGGTCACAACGGTCAGCGCGGTTGCGAGCAACACCGATGTTGCGGCGACACGTTTCGCAGATCCGTACATATTTGCGAACAAATAGGCGTTCACGCCAGGGGCCATAGCGGCGGTGATCGTGGCCGAGCGCAGCGCGCCGGTCTCAAGGTCAAACACAAAGTGACCCATGCCGTATGTGATCAACGGATGCACCAAAAGCGAGGCCGTGATGGCCCACAAAATGACCCGCATGTCGCCTTCGGGTTTGTAGCGCACCAACACACCACCCAAACCGAAAAGAGCGGCGGGAATGGCCGCAGATTTCATCATGCCCACCGCGTCCCACGCGAACTTAGGCAACTCGATATGACCGATATTGACGATCCAACCCGCAGCGATCCCAAGGACAAGCGGGTTACGGAGCACCGAACGGGCAATCTGGCGCGCCAGTTTGGCGGGTGAGAGGCCTTGCCCCTTCGCCTTGGCGTATTCCATGAACGCGATCCCGACCGAATACAGGATCGGCGCATGAATAGAGACAATGGCAAAGTTCCACCCTAAGGCGTCCGTGCCATAAGCGCGTTCAGTAATGGGAATACCGAGCAGGAGCGAGTTTGAAAACAAGCCGATAAACCCGATGGCGACGCAATCGGTCAGGCTGCGTTTGAAGACGTAGCGCGCCCCTAAAAAAGCAAATGCACCGCCTGCGAACGCCCCTGCGTAGAACGATAGCAACAGCGGCGCGTGAAAGTTCTGCCCTAGATTGATTTGCGAAATGCCCGAAAACAACAAAAGCGGCACGGCAAAGTTTTGTGCAAACGACATCACACCGTCGATTGTGGCCTCCGACACCCATTTGCGCCACGCGGCGAGGTATCCGTAGCCAACAATAATGAAGACGGGAAAGACAACTTCGAGCAGCGCTTGCATGTCAGTCTCCGAACGCGATTGTCATGCCGTCATAGGCAGGGGTGACATGATCGGGCGTCTCGCGATCTAGCGTTTCATAGTCGAGGTCGATGTGCATGTTGGTGATGATGGCCTGTGATGGCCGTAGGCGCTCAATCCATTCCAATGTGCGGGCCAGATGTGCGTGGGATGAGTGCGGCGTATAACGTAGCGCGTCGATCACGAAATGCTCCAACCCCGCCAAAAGCGCAAAACTGTCCTCTGAAATATCCGATACGTCCGGCACATAGGCCAGATCGCCGATACGAAACCCCAGCGCCGTGATCCGTCCGTGTTGCACAGGGACCGGAGTAAGCGTGATCGGACCACCCGGACCGTCGATTGTAACAGCGCCGCGTATCGCATGCAGATCAAGGATCGGCGGATAGTCCGAGCCATGCGGTTGCACGAAGGCATAGCCAAAGCGCGATATGAGATCGTTCTCTGTTTCACTGTCTGCCCAGACCTTGATCCGGCTATTCATCAAAAAGGCTATTTGGCGCAGATCGTCCAGCCCGTGGACGTGATCGGCGTGCGGGTGGGTATAAATGACCCCGTCAAGACGTGTCACATCGGCCTGCAAGAGCTGTGCACGCATGTCGGGCGAGGTGTCGATCAGCACCGTGGTGGTGCCGTTTGGCCCCGTGCGCTCAACCAGTGCCGAACAGCGTTGGCGGCGATTTTTGGGGTTGCTTGGATCGCATGCCCCCCAAAGCCCGCCGATGCGCGGCACGCCCCCCGATGAGCCACAGCCCAATATGGTAAAGCGCAGGCTCACAGGCGCGCCTTTGTAAATAGGCGGTCAAAATTGGCTTCGGTCTGTGCGGCGAAGTCGGCTAATTCCATCTCAAACGTTTCGGCCGCTTTGGCGGCGGTGTGCGCCACATAGGACGGCTCGTTGCGGCGTCCGCGATGGGGCGGGGGGGCCAGATAGGGACTGTCGGTTTCAACCAAAATACGGTCGCGCGGCACGGCGCGGAAAATCTCGCGCAGCTCCTCGGATTTCGGGAATGTGGTGATGCCCGACATTGACAGGTAAAACCCCAGATCGAGTGCGGCCTGACCCAGTTCGCGCGACGAGGAGAAACAATGCATGACGCAGGTATAGGCGCCCGCGTTGTGCTCTTCGGTCAATATGCGCGCCATGTCGTCATCGGCGGCGCGCGCGTGAATGATCAGCGGCAAGCCCGTTTGACGGGCCGCTTCGATATGAAGCCTGAGGCTCTCTTGTTGCTTTTGCGCACTCTCGGAGGTGTAGTGATAATCCAGACCTGTCTCGCCGATGCCCACAAATTTTGGATGTTTGGCGAGGGTCAAAAGCGCGTCCAATGTCGCCATAGGCTCGTCCGCCACCGACATCGGATGCGTGCCTGCGGCCCAAAACACCGGCGCGTATTGCTCTGATATCGCTCGTACCTGATCCGCGTTTTTGAGCTTGGTGCAGATTGTCACCATGCGTTTGACGCCCGCGTCCAACGCGCGTTGCACAACGGCGTCACGCTCGGTGTCGAAATCTGGAAAATCGAGATGGCAATGGCTGTCAGTGAGGGTCGGGAGCATGGTGTTGGAGCGCCTATTGGTCTTGGGCCTCTCCGAATGCACCCTTAGCGGGCAGCTACGCGCGAAGCCGTGTCGTTGATCTCGAATATCATATCAAGGATCAGCGCGGCGGGGTCAAGGTTGACGGCCTTTGCGTGGGCGGCACGCGCCGATAAGGTCTGTTGCAAAACTGCCCATGCCTTGGCCGCTTGGCCCTCAGGCGCCAGTCGGACCATCAGGGCGGCCTCGCCGTTTGCCGCCTCCACAAGGGGAGGGCGTCCCGCGCCAGAGCGCGCCAAGCGAATGAGGAATTTATCCATGAGACCAACCACCAAATCGTAGCGCGCCACATTGGCAGCTCCGACACAGCTTTCGGCCAGTTTGAGGGCGCGCGGACGCTCGAACTGGGGCATTTTGGAAAACAGCGCGATGAGTTCCGCGTAGGTGTCTATCCCGTCTTGATTGGTCAATCGCAACGCCTCTCCCACTGAGCCGCCCGCCAATTCGGCAAGCGCGTCAGTGCGATCTGCGGCATCAAACCCCGCCGCGTCAAGGGCTTGTGCGAGATTTTCGGGATCAAGTGGGCCGAGGCGCAATTCGCGGCACCGGCTTCGGATGGTGGGCAACAAGCGCGAGGGCTGATGGGAGACGAGCAAAAGAAACGCATCTTTTGGTGGCTCTTCGAGCGTTTTTAACAACGCATTGGCAGCCGAGACGTTCAGTTCGTCGGCGGCATCTACAATCACGACGCGGCGACCGCCATCGGCGGCCGACATGTGAAAAAACGAGTTGAGTTTGCGCACTTCGTCGACCGAAATTTGGGCGGCATGTTTGCCTTTTTTCGCGTCCCACGCGCGGCGCACAAGGCATAGGCGCGGCTCGGCCAATTGCGCGGAGCGCCGATATACGGGGGTGTCGACCCCGATCTGCAATGTGTCGACCCCGATCTGCAATGTGTCGGCGTTCGGTCGGGCAATCGCGTCCCCGAACATGCCGCCATCATGGCCCGTATCAATGGGACGATCCAACAAGAACCGCGCAATGCGCCATGCCAAGGTGGCTTTTCCAACACCCTTTGGTCCTGTGATAAGCCACGCATGATGCAAGCGGTCCGCGTTGAACGCATCCAGAAAATCGGTCTCTGCCGCCGTTTGTCCGAACAGGTGCAAGGTCTCGCGCGGATGCGGCGCGCCGGCGGTGCGGTCGGCCTCGGGGGGCAGTTCCATGTCGCCCACGGGCGCTCTCACGCGCTGGCCTGTGTGCGGTGTTTGGCGAGGCGTGCAGTGACAACCTGCGCCACGTCTGCGGCAATTGCATCAATCGAACGCCCCGCATCGATCAGGGCAAAGCGCGGATGAACAGCGGCCAGTTCCAGAAATGCGGCGCGCACTTTGATTTGAAAATCTGCTCCGAAATCCTCAAACCGCTCTTCTGCGGTCTGGCGCGATTTGGCCCGTGACAGTCCTATGGTCGGGTCCATGTCGAACAACAAGGTCAAGTCGGGCTCAACGCCAATCATCGCCTCATGCAACAAGTTTACCTTATCTTGGAGATCGCCGCGTGTGACACCTTGGAATACGCGTGTGCTATCAGCAAAACGGTCGCAAATTACCACCTGACCTGCTGCCAATGCGGGGCGGATTGTCTTTTCCAGATGGTCACGCCGCGCTGCGGTGAAGAGCAAGATCTCCGTCTCGGCAGACCAACGATCTGGATCGCCCTCAAGCACAAGTGTCCGAATTTCTTCGGCACCCGTCGATCCGCCCGGTTCGCGGGTCGATACAACCTTGATGCCCTGCGCCTCAAGCATCGCCGCCAACAGGTGGGCTTGTGTGGATTTGCCAGACCCGTCGATGCCTTCAAGTGTAATGAACATTTTGGTTTATTGCTCGGCCGAAACGGCCTGTCCTTCGAGTTTGCGGCGCAAGACCGTGGCGGCGGTGCGCAGGCGCGGGCCGATACCGCCACGCGCTACCGTGCGATCCGCAACAAGGGGCAAGCGTGCCTCGGGGAGATCGTCGCGTTCAATCACCAACTCGGCCAGCATATCGCCTTGTTGAAATGGTGCCTCAAGTGGGCCGGTATAGACGACATGGGCCGTCAATCCATCCAATTGCGATCCAGGCAACAACAAGCTCATGGCGCGCGGTGCCACCAGTCCAACGTCACTTTCGCTGCCCATCCAGACGGGCGCGCGGGCGAATTCGTGGCCCTCATCGGCTATGGTTTTTTCGACGAATTGACGAAAGGCCCAGTTCACAACCCGCTCTGCCTCTTGGGCGCGCTCGGCTTCGGAGTCCATCCCTGTGATGACGAACACAATGCGGCGCGTCCCTTGGGTCGCTGATCCAACAAGGCCGTATCCCGCCTCTTGGGTGTGGCCCGTCTTTAGACCGTCTGCGCCAATGCCAAGCCTTAAAAGCGGGTTACGGTTGTTCTTGTTTTGCGGTGCGCGGTTGTCATAGGGGAATTCGCGCTGACCAAAATAACCGTAATACTCGGGAAATTCGGTGATCAGACGCGTGGCCAAAACGCCCAGATCTTCCATCGACATGCGCTGCGCGGGGTTCGGCCACCCGCTTGCGTTGGCAAAGGTCGAGTTGGTCATGCCGATTTCTTTGGCGCGGTCATTCATCAGGCGGGCGAAATTATCTTCTGTCCCTGCGAGGCCTTCCGCGACAGTCACACAGGCGTCATTGCCTGACAGCACGATGATCCCTTGGATCAACTCCTCAACCGTGGGGCGGTCGGTCTCGTTGAGAAACATGGTGGAGCCGCCCATTTCCTTGGCCCGTGTCGACACCGAGAACTGTGTATCAAGGGTGACACGCCCGTCACGTAGAGCCTCGAACAACATGTTCATTGTCATCAGTTTGGACATCGACGCCGGGGGCAGGGGCGTTTGCGCCTCTTTTGACATCAAGACTGTCTGCGTCGATAAGTCATAAACCCATGCCGCACGCGCACGGGTTTCAAACGCCGTTGCCGCACTCGCACAGGCGAGCGCAAACGTTATGGTTATGAGGATCAGGCGAGGTAGGCGGGCGAAAAAGCGCAACATCGGGCAGTTTGTCCTTTGCTTGGGCCGTATGGGGCAAGGGCGCGCCGCCCAGCGGCAGCGCGTGTTCACCGTATTAGTGCGTGACGGCATAGGCGTCTGTGAAGCCCGCTTTCTTCACATTTGTGAGAAGCGTTCTGCGTTCAGTCGCATTTGTGGCGGGGCCGACGACAACACGCCAGAATGATTTGCCCGCACTTTCGCCCGTCTTGATTGTCGCCACGAGGCCTTGGCTGGCCAGCATTTCCTTGGTGCGATTGGCGTTCTCTTGCACTGAGAAAATACCGATCTGAATGTAAGATTTATCCAGCGACGATGTGGGCTTTGGCGCGGACGTGGGTTTGGGGCGCGGTGCGGTTGGTGCCGCGATCGGCGCAGTTGGCGTCATCGTCGGGGCGTCAAGCGCATCTAGGACCGCCGCGGCATCCGCGATCGGGTCCAGTGGCGTGGCCGCAATCGCATCTGGCGCATCAATCATATCGACCTGAGGTGCGGGGGGCGTCACGGCAACTTCCTCGCGGCGCAGTGCCGTGACGTTCAATTCAACCGGAGATCCCGCCAACATGCCAAGGGCTTCGGCGGCGTCAGATGATACCTGAACCTC
>NZ_CBFHKW010000086.1:3821-6535 GCF_965656515.1 Celeribacter marinus | reverse complement strand
CCGACGATGTGCCACACGGCGCTGATGACGCTGACAACGTTGAGATCAAACGTTGGGGCGATGTGCCGTCTTATGACTTTGCCGCCAAAGAGCATTTCGAATTGGCCAGCGTTGCGGCCTCGATGGATTTCGCCACGGGGGCCAAAATTTCGGGCGCGCGCTTTGTGATGCTTAAGGGGGCCGTGGCCCGCATCCACCGCGCCCTGTCGCAATTCATGCTCGACACCCATGTCGACGAAAACGGCCTCACCGAGATCAACACCCCCGTTCTGGTCCGCGACGAAGCCATGTATGGCACTGATAAGTTGCCCAAATTTGGTGATGACAGTTACCAGACCACCAACGGATGGTGGCTCATCCCGACCTCCGAAGTCCCACTTACCTATTCCGTGGCGGGTGAGACCCTTGATGAGGCCGCTTTGCCGATCCGCCTCACATCGCATTCACTGTGCTTTCGCTCCGAAGCGGGCAGCGCGGGACGCGACACCTCGGGCATGTTGCGTCAACACCAGTTCGAAAAGGTCGAAATGGTCTCGATCACGCATCCTGACGCCTCCGATGACGAACAAAAACGCATGCTCGGATGTGCCGAAGGGATCCTTGAGAAACTCGGTGTGCCCTACCGGACCGTTGAATTGTGCACCGGCGACATCGGCTTTGGCGCGCGGCGCACCTTTGACATCGAGGCATGGTTGCCCGGTCAAAACGCCTACCGCGAAATCTCGTCCGTCTCGACAACGGGCGCATTCCAAGCACGCCGCATGAACGCTCGGTTCAAACCCGCAGATGGCGGCAAACCGCAATTTGTGCATACCTTGAACGGATCGGGCCTCGCCGTAGGCCGTTGCCTCATCGCAGTACTGGAAAACGGCCAACAGGCGGACGGATCGGTCACATTGCCCGCCGTTCTAGCCCCCTATTTGGGCGGCAAATTGACCCTCACCGTCGACGGAACGCTCACCGCGTAGTCATCCTAAAGATCGGCGATAACATCAGCGCCGCAGATCAAAAAAGGCCACCCGATCGGGTGGCCTTTTGCGTAGATCAAATCGCACACTTACTTTGCTGCTTTAGCCTTGCCTAGCATCGCTTTGAGGTAGCGCCCCGTGTGGCTGGCCGCAACTTCGGCCACTTGTTCAGGTGTGCCTGTGGCCACGATTTCGCCGCCGCCATCCCCGCCCTCAGGTCCGATATCAATGACGTGATCGGCGGTCTTGATCACATCAAGGTTGTGTTCGATCACGATCATCGAATTGCCCTGATCGACCAACTCGTGCAAAACTTCGAGCAGCTTTTTCACATCTTCGAAATGCAGACCCGTTGTTGGCTCATCAAGGATGTAAAGCGTGCGGCCCGTCGAGCGTCTGGCCAACTCTTTGGACAGTTTGACGCGCTGCGCCTCACCGCCTGACAGGGTCGTCGCCTGTTGCCCGACCTTGATATAACCAAGGCCCACGCGCACCAATGCATCCATCTTTTCACGAATGCTTGGCACCGCCTTAAAGAACTCTTGTGCATCCTCAACCGTCATATCAAGAACGTCTGCTATGCTTTTGCCTTTAAAGCGAATTTCGAGCGTTTCTCGATTGTACCGTGCCCCTTTGCACGTCTCACATTCGACGTAGACATCGGGCAAAAAGTGCATCTCGATCTTGATCACACCATCGCCCTGACAGGCCTCACACCGCCCGCCTTTGACGTTGAAACTAAAGCGCCCTGGTTTATACCCGCGCGCTTTGGCTTCGGGCAGTCCAGCGAACCAATCGCGAATGGGCGTAAACGCGCCCGTGTAGGTCGCGGGGTTGGAGCGCGGGGTGCGTCCGATAGCGCGTTGATCGATGTCGATCACCTTGTCGAGGTGCTCCAAACCTTTGATGGTTTCGCACGGCGCAGGCGTCTGGCGCGCCCCGTTCAGGCGCATTGACGCGGTCTTGAACAGGGTTTCTATCGTGAGCGTGGACTTGCCGCCCCCCGACACCCCAGAAACACATACGAATTGTCCCAAAGGAAACTCCGCAGTGACATTTTTAAGGTTGTTGCCCGTGGCGTTCACCACTTTGATCTTCTTTTTATTGCCCTTGCGCCGCTTGGCGGGAATGGCAATCTCACGCGCCCCTGTGAGGTATTGACCAGTCAAAGACGCAGGATCCGCCTCGATTTCCTCAGGCGTGCCTTTCGCGACAATTTGACCGCCATGCACCCCAGCTCCCGGACCGATATCAAAGACATAATCCGCCTCGCGGATCATGTCCTCGTCATGCTCGACCACGATCACGGTATTGCCCTGATCGCGCAGATTTTTGAGCGTCCCGATCAGGCGATCGTTGTCACGTTGGTGCAATCCGATGGATGGCTCGTCGAGCACATAAAGCACGCCCTGAAGCCCCGAACCGATTTGGCTCGCCAAACGAATACGCTGACTTTCGCCGCCCGATAACGTACCAGCATTGCGGCTCATCGTCAGGTATTCAAGGCCAACGTTGTTGAGAAAGCCAAGTCGTTCACGGATCTCTTTGACAATAGCGCGCGCAATATCTTGTTTTTGACGCGTCATTTGATCCATCACGCCGTCGATCCATGCATAGGCCTCGCGGATCGACATGTTGACCACTTGACCCACATGCAACAACTGATCGGGTGTGCCGCCGTGAGGTCCGATTTTAACGGCCAAAGCCTCCTCACGCAGGCGGTAGCCACCACAGGCCCCGCACGCG
>NZ_CBFHKW010000086.1:0-3722 GCF_965656515.1 Celeribacter marinus | reverse complement strand
CGGTTGTTTTGGTACCGCTCGAACTCTTCGCGGACCCAATTGCTATCGGTTTCGCGGTAGCGGCGCTCCATATTGGGCACCACGCCCTCAAAACTACGGGTCACCTCGTAGACGCGCCCGCCCTCGTCATACCGAAACGGAATTTCCTCCGTCCCCGAGCCGTACAAAAACACCTGCTGGACATGCGCAGGTAGATCTTTCCATGGGGTTTTGGCATCAAATTCGTAATGCTTTGCAAGGGCTTCGATGGTTTGTAAGAAAAACGGCGTCTTGCCCTTGCGCCATGGTGCGATAGCGCCATCTGCCACCTTTAGCGCCGCATCTGGCACCACCAAACGCTCGTCGAAAAACAACTCCATGCCCAGACCGTCACAGGTCGGGCACGCCCCGAACGGCGCGTTGAACGAGAACAGCCGCGGTTCAATTTCGGGAATGGTAAAGCCGCTGACAGGACAGGCGAAATTTTCGGAAAACGTAATGCGCTCCGGCTCTGCGTCATCCTTTGGCGCCGTCTCCAAAATTGCGATCCCGTCCGCAAGATCAAGTGCGGTGCGCAAGCTGTCGGCCAACCGAGTCTCCAACCCGTCACGCACCACCAAACGGTCGACCACAACGTCGATGTTGTGGCGGAATTTCTTATCGAGCGTGGGGGGCTCATCCAGTTCATAGAACTCACCGTCGACCTTGACCCGCTGAAAGCCTTGCTTGCGCAGCTCTAGGAATTCCTTGCGGTATTCGCCTTTTCGGTCGCGCACAATCGGGGCCAATAAAAAGCCGCGCGTCCCCTCCTCCATCGCCATGATGATATCCACCATGTCCTGGACCTGTTGCGCCTCAATCGGCTCTCCTGTGGCGGGCGAATAGGGCGTGCCTGCGCGCGCAAACAGCAGACGCATGTAGTCATAGATTTCTGTAACCGTCCCCACCGTTGAGCGTGGGTTTTTCGACGTGGTTTTTTGTTCAATCGAGATCGCGGGGCTGAGGCCCGAAATATGATCGACGTCAGGTTTCCCCATCATATCAAGGAACTGACGCGCATAGGCGCTTAGGCTTTCGACATATCGACGCTGACCCTCGGCGTAGATCGTATCAAACGCGAGCGAGGATTTACCCGATCCCGACAGGCCCGTGATCACAACCAATTGGTCGCGCGGAATATCCACATCGATGTTTTTGAGATTGTGCTCGCGCGCGCCGCGTACTTCGATTGATTTTAGATCGGCCATGTGCCCTACCCTTAGAATGTCCACGCCTCGCCGGCTTTGTCATATCTAGTCGGTTGGCGCGCACCTTCCAACCCAAAAAGAAGAACAAAGTATGAACGAGTGCCGTTTGGTCAACTTTTCTACACAGAACCACCGCAATGCATCCCTCTTAGTGCGGATAGGTCAGGGCTTGGTGATTTCATCACAGACCCGCGCGCTCAAAGTCCGTATTTTGGCCTCAAATAACGCATGAATAATCAAAGGAATCATCCATGTTTGGATTGTTAAAAGGTAGCCCTAAGATTTCTGTCTCTGAAGTCGTTTCAGGCTTGGACGCAGAAACACTTGTGTTGGTCGATGTGCGCGACGCGGGCGAATTGCGCGGATCGGGCAAAGCAAAAGGAGCGATACATGTTCCCATGATTAACCTGCAGATGAAAGCAAACCCGTCCTCGCCAGAATGCTTGCCTGCGTTCAAGCAGGGCAAACATATCGTGGTTTATTGCGCCTCTGGGGCGCGCTCTGCCAGTGCAAAACGCATGCTGGGTCAATTTGGCCACGCGCGTGTCGATAATTTGGGCGGCTTTTACAATTGGGTGCAGGCGGGCGGAAAAATCGAACAGGTTTAACGCGCACAGTGATCGCAAAAAAGCACGCCAGAACAATCGTCATGGCGTGCTTTTTTATATCATCGCGTTATTCGGCCGGCTCGGTCACGTTTGTCGTCGTGCCCTCGAATTTTGCCCCGTCCGGGCGCATTGAATTGCCTGCGGTATCACTTTCCGGTCCCATGTATAGACGTCGCCGCGCGGAAAACCGACCAGCAATAAAGCGCATAAATTCGGTGACGCGGGGCACGTGGCGCAGGTCGGGATGGGTCAAAACCCAAATCGGTACATGGTCCGTCAAGGCCACATTTGGCACACGCACCAAGGCCGGATCAGGATCGCCCAGAAAATGCGAACAGCGCACGATTCCAACACCTTGGCGGGCGAGCGACAGCGCGGACACCATATCATCAGTGTGAAACGCTACGCGGCAAGACGGCAAATCGGCAAACAGCGTTGAGGGACAAATCTGGGCGCTCGGGGTAAAGGAAATGTAGGGCAACCGCGTCTCGACATCACGCCCCGCAAGAACATCAGCGTAGCGTTCCACATACGCAGGCGAGGCAAACCACCCCGCACGTTGCGCGGTCATCATCCGTCCCCAAAGGCTCTCTTCGGGGGTGCGGGTCACACGAATGGCAACATCCGCTTCGCGCCGATGCAGGTTCAACACCTCTGTCGCACCCAAAATGGAAATGTCGATTCCAGGGTGCAACTCTTTGAATTCTTTGAGATCAGAGGCGAAATGATCATCCGCGAGCAACGGCGGGATGGTGATTTTCAACTCGCCCTGTTCGTTCTCGTCGCGTGAGGCCAGCGCCATATCGAGCGCAACCATACGCGCCTCGACCTCTTCGGCGTGGGCGATTGCCACCTGCCCCGCTTCGGTCGGTTGCAAGCCAGATGCAAGACGGGTGAAAAACCGCACGCCCGCAACCTCCTCGGCCTTGGCCAACTGACGCGACACGGTGGCGTGATTCACGCCCAACACACGCGCAGCACCGGACAAGCCACCCTCACGGGCGACAGCGAGTATATATCTAAGAGAATCCCAATCAGTCATTAGAGCACGCTAGCATATGAGCACAAACGCACAAGGGGGCGCGCCAACCTTTGCATTTTTAGACCCTAACAAACTTTTGCCTGTCAGTAGAAAAAAGCCCCGCCAATGGCGGGGCTTTCGCGTATCTAAACCTATGGCGTCCTTAAATGTGGATCGCACGATCATAGGCGGCAAGCACGGATTCATGCATCATTTCCGACATCGTCGGGTGTGGGAAGACAGTGTGCATGAGATCTTCTTCGGTGGTCTCAAGAGTCTTTCCGATCACAAAACCCTGGATCATTTCGGTGACTTCCGCGCCGATCATATGCGCGCCCAACAACTCGCCGGTTTTGGCGTCAAAGATAGTCTTGACCAATCCCTCGCCCTCGCCCATCGCCACCGCTTTACCATTGCCGATAAACGGGAATTTGCCGACTTTGAGCGTGTAACCCGCCGCCTTTGCTTTTTCTTCGGTCAAGCCAACAGAGGCCACTTGCGGATGGCAATAGGTACAGCCCGCAATCGTGTTCGGCTTGATCGGGTGCGGTTTTTGGCCCGCGATCAATTCCGCCACCATAACACCCTCATGGGAGGCTTTGTGGGCAAGCCATGGCGCGCCCGCGATATCGCCAATGGCGAAGACACCGTCCACACCAGTGCGGCAATATTCATCGGTCACTACATGAGTGCGGTCGATGGTGACGCCCAATTCCTCAAGCCCCAGACCCTCGCAGTTGCCCACGATACCAACCGCAGAGATGACCGTGTCGAACTCTTGCGTGGTCGTGCCGTTCGCGTCTTCAAACTGCGCAACAACCTTACCGTTGCCACGATCCAACTTTTTCACAGTCGTCTTTTCGAGAA
>NZ_CBFHKW010000085.1:0-6888 GCF_965656515.1 Celeribacter marinus | reverse complement strand
GCGATGACAAACGTGCAAACGGCCCAAGGGATCAATCCTAAAACTGTGTCGGAGGGGGATATCATCGGCCTTCACATGGAGGGCGGACAGGCTTGTGTTCAGGTGTTTTTCATTCGTGCGAACCAAAACTGGGGCAATCAGGATTTCTATCCGCGTATCGGTGCAGATGTGTCCGAAGCCGAAGTCATGGGGGCCTTTATCGGTCAGTTCTACGACCAAAAAGAGCCGCCGCGCCAATTGATCCTTAGCCATGATGTCGAGGACAAGGAGCTGTTGGCTCAAGCTCTATCTGAGAAGGCAGGGCGCAAGGTAGAGGTGCTCGTTCCCCAACGGGGAGAGAAGTCCGAGTTGGTGTCGGGTGCTGTGCGCAATGCGCGAGAAAGCCTTGGCCGCAAAATGTCCGAGAGTGCGGCGCAGACCAAGTTGCTCAAGGGGGTGGCAGAGGCGTTTGGCTTGCCGTCCATGCCAACGCGCATCGAGGCCTACGACAACTCGCACATTCAGGGCGCGCATGCCGTCGGCGCGATGATTGTGGCGGGACCAGAGGGGTTTATGAAATCCCAATACCGCAAGTTCGATATCAAGGGAGACGGGATCACGGCGGGCGATGATTTTGGCATGATGAAAGAGGTCATGACGCGCCGTTTCAAACGTCTGTTGAAAGACGATCCTGAGCGTAAGGGCGACACATGGCCAAGTCTGTTGTTGATTGATGGGGGTGCCGGACAGGTGTCGGCGGTCCAAGAGATCATGACGGAATTGGGTGTAACGGATATCCCGATGGTCGGTGTGGCCAAAGGCGTGGATCGTGACCACGGCAAAGAAGAGTTCTACCGAACAGGCAAACGCCCCTTTGCCCTGCAACGCAATGATCCTGTGCTGTATTTCATTCAACGCATCCGCGATGAGGTACACCGTTTCGCAATCGGGACACACCGCGCAAAGCGGTCCAAGGCCATTAGTGCAACGCCTCTGGATGATGTCCCAGGCGTTGGGGCCATGCGCAAGCGCGCCTTGTTGGCGCACTTTGGCTCGGCCAAAGCCGTTGCCCTTGCGAACCTTGCCGACCTTAAGGCGGTGGATGGAATTTCAGAAACGGTCGCACAGACGCTCTACGACTTCTTCCATGAGGGCGGATAAGGTTGTAAGGACGTACACATGATTTGGAACATCCCCAATATACTCACCGTATTTCGGTTGCTGTGTGCGCCTGCCATTGCAATCGTCTTTCTCGTTTTGCCGCATCCCTTTTCCGATTGGGCGGCCGTTGTGTTGTTCATTGGTGCCTCGCTTACGGACTATGTGGACGGCTATCTGGCGCGCTCATGGAAGCAAACATCGCGGTTCGGAGCGATGCTTGATCCTATTGCTGATAAGGCGATGGTGATGACGGCGATTGCTGTTTTGGCGATGAATTTTGGTGCGTCTTTTTGGATCATTTTCCCAGCAGCCTTCATCATTTTGCGTGAGACGTTTGTGTCGGGTTTGCGCGAGTTTCTGGGCGCCACGGCGGGCCTTTTGAAGGTCACAAAACTGGCCAAATGGAAGACGGCCTCGCAAATGGTGTCTATCGCGGTTCTTCTCTCGTATGGCCTATTTTCTCACTATGTGGGCATGGGAACGTTCGGCATGGATGGCATGACCGTGGACGGTATTTTATCGGGCGACATCGAGGACGTGCACGGGCTTGCATGGAAATATTTCGGGATGGTTTGGACCTACACGGGCGGGATCGTTTTGTTCTGGATCGCGGCGCTTTTGACGGTCATCACGGGTGCGGACTATTTGCGCAAAGCCATGCCCTATTTGCGTGATGCGTCCGATGATTGATGTGCTTTATTTCGCATGGGTGCGTGAGCGTATTGGCGTGCCGCGTGAACAGGTCGAGACACAGGCGGCAACGGTTGCAGATCTCATTGACGAGCTAAAGGCCCGCGAAGAGAGATATGCCTTTGCATTCGAGGATTTAAGCGCATTGCGCGTGGCGGTTGATCAAGAATTGGTGGACTTCGATGCGCCCCTCAATGGTGTGCGTGAAGTGGCGTTTTTCCCGCCTATGACAGGGGGCTGATATGCGGGTCTCGGTTCAGGCGGAGGACTTCGATCTGGCGCGATCACTTGACGGCTTTGGTCGTGCGCCAAACACGGGTGCCACGGTGAGTTTCACGGGGCTTGTGCGCGATGACACTGGCGACCTTCAGTACATGGAAATTGAGCATTATCCCAGCATGTGCGAGGCGGCGATTGAGGCCATTGTGGCGGACGCTGTGGCGCGGTGGTCGCTGTCCGATTGTTTGGTTATTCACCGTTACGGAAAACTCGCTGTCGCAGAGCAAATCATGATGGTTGCCACTGCCGCGCGTCACCGTGTCGAGGCGTTTGAGGCAGCGGAATATCTGATGGACTATCTCAAATCGCGCGCGCCGTTTTGGAAGAAAGAAGTGACCAAATCAGGTGCGGATTGGGTCGCCGCCAAGGACGTGGATGAGGACGCTTTGCGGCGCTGGTGAGCGTGTCGGCCACTCGTCGGCCTTTCGTCGGCCTTGCGTCGGGCACGATCACGAAAAAGGCGCCCCGAGAGGCGCCTTTTGTTTTGAACGGATTTTGTTTAGCCAAGGGTCGGCATTGTGAACTCGGCCTCGGTACGCTGACCTGTGGGCCACCGCTGTGTCGTGGTTTTGATACGGGTGTAGAATCGAACACCCTCCATCCCGTGCATGTGGTGATCGCCAAAGATCGACGCTTTCCAACCACCAAACGAGTGGAAAGCCATGGGCACGGGGATCGGCACGTTGATGCCGACCATTCCGACCTCAATGTCTTGGGCAAAGGCGCGCGCGGTATCGCCGTCACGGGTAAAGATCGCGGTGCCGTTGGCAAATTCGCACTGATCAATGAGGGCGACCGCATCGTCATAGGAATTGCGGCGCACCACGGACAGGACAGGTCCAAAAATCTCTTCTTTCCAGATTTTCATGTCGGTGGTTACGTTGTCGATCAAGGTGCCGCCAACATAATATCCGTTTTCATAGCCCTGCATGTCTTGTTTGAAGTCACGGCCATCAACGATGATTTTTGCACCTTCGGCCTCGCCGCTATCGATATAGCCGAGAATTTTCTCTTGGGCGGCCTTGGTGACGACTGGCCCCATGTCGGAGGCGCTATCGGTCGCGGGGCCAACCTTGAGGGCTTTGATCATCGGGGTGAGTTTGTCGATGAGCGCATCGGCCACGGCGTCCGTTACGGGGACGGCCACGGAGATCGCCATACAGCGCTCGCCCGCAGAGCCAAATGCCGCGCCCATCAATGCGTTCGCGGCCATGTCGAGGTCGGCGTCAGGCATGATGACCATGTGGTTTTTCGCGCCACCAAGAGCCTGAACGCGTTTGCCGTTGGCTGTGCCCGTTTGGTAGATGTATTGAGCGATGGGCGTCGAGCCGACAAATGAAATCGCTTTGACGTCCGGGTTGTTCAGCAGGGCATCTACGGCTTCTTTGTCGCCTTGGACCACGTTGAACACACCATCGGGGAGACCCGCTTCTTTCAGCCAGTCGGCCATGAGCAGGGAGGCGGATGGGTCGCGCTCGGAGGGTTTCAGGACAAAGGTGTTGCCTGTGGCCAAAGCGACAGGGAACATCCACATTGGTACCATTGCAGGGAAGTTGAACGGAGTGATGCCGGCCACAACCCCAAGCGATTGGCGGATGTTGAAGCTATCAACGCCTGTGCCAACGTTTTCGGAAAACTCACCCTTGAGAAAGCTGGGGGCACCCACGGCAAATTCGACCACTTCGAGGCCACGGGTCACTTCGCCCACGGCGTCATCATGGGTTTTGCCATGCTCGTTAGAAATAGCGCGGGCCAATTCGTCAGCGCGGTCCCACAAAATGCTTTTGAATTTGTCTAGAATGCGTGCGCGGCGCAAAGGCGGTGTTTTCGACCATGCGGGCCATGCGGCTTTGGCGGCTGCGACAACGGCGTCCACTTCGGCGGTTGTGGCCAGTGCAACGGTTTTCTCGCTTTCGCCTGTCGCGGGGTTGAACACGGGCTGACTGCGGCCGGAGGCGGAGGCAACATGCGCGTTGTTGATGAAGTGTGCGATCTCGGTCATGTGGAGTTCCTTACGTGAGGGTTGCGCTATGGGCGTGCCGTGACGCAACGCGCGTCCGACGATTGCGAAGACATTACACGCGTTGCTTTTTGCAACAAACCTAGGCAATTGTGATTTAAGATATGCAAATATGCATAGTAAAAGCTATGGAATGGGTGCTAGAAGCTCTGAATGAATTGGGAAGACGGTAAACTTTTTCTAGCTGTGGCGCGCGAGGGCAAGATGCTCACGGCGGCGCGAAAGCTTGGGTTAAACCAAGCAACGCTTAGCCGCCGTTTGTCCGCCTTTGAGGCCGAGTTGCAAGCTACGCTTTTGGTGCGAGGCCCATCGGGTTGCGTGTTGACCGACGATGGTGAGGCCCTTGTGATCAAGCTGGAGCGCGCTGAAAGTGCGATGCTTGAGGGGCAGGCGTTGTTTAATTCCACCGACACGCGGCCAAGTGGTGTGGTCCGCATCGGCGCGCCGGACGGGTTTGGGGTGTCCTACCTTACGCCGCGTTTGTCGCCGCTGTTGGATCGCTATCCCGATTTGCGAATCGAGCTTGTCGCTATACCGCGCAGTTTTTCGTTGTCTCAGAGAGAGGCGGATTTGGCCATTATGGTTGGGCGGCCTGAAAAAGGTCGGCTGATCGCGCGCAAGTTGACGTCCTATTCTCTCGGACTTTATGCGTCCAAGCGCTATCTTGAACACCACGGGGTGCCGCCGTCAGAGCCGCCGTTCACGGGGCATCGGGTCATTGGATATGTCGAGGATTTGCTGTTTTCACCCTCATTGGATTACGCGTCCGATTATTTTGGCGGGACGCGTGCACAGCTGGGTATTTCATCTGCGATCGCGCAAATGGAGGCGGTGAAGGCGGGCGCGGGCATTGGTGTTTTGCACGACTATCTTGCGGTGCATGAACCCGAATTGGTCCGGCTTGCCTCACCCGTCGAGACGCGCCGCGAATACTGGCTCGCCTATCATGAATCGCAAAAAGAGTTACGCCGTCTCAAGGTCGTGTCGGACTACATCACGGGACTGGTGACGAGTGATAAGGGATGGATCGTCGACGCGTGAGGGTGTGCTATTGCTGGGCGTTCAGGCGTTCGATGTAGCTGCGCAATTCCTCGGCTTCTTGACGGGCCTCGCGTAGTCCACCCATGGCTGCATTCAACTCGGCCTCGGTTTGGTTGAGCTGATTGGTCGTTTCAGATTCGCGTTGTTGGAAATAGGCGATGGCCTGATCGCGTTGCTCTTCGGCCTCGTGGACCTGTTGCGCCATTTGGTCCAGATCGCTCATTTCGCCTTGTCCAACGTGGACAAACCGGTGCACGAGCCAATGGGCAAACCACCCCAATAGAAACGCCAAAAACAGGACGATTGCGGTCGCGAAAATCAGTTCGGTTCTATTCATTTGGAGTCTCGTTCTCGTTGTTTTCGGCCGGTGGCGTGTCGGCTATTTGGTCAGATTGCGCGTCTTGGGGCGCATCACCACCAAGGAGTTTGAATTCGATACGGCGGTTGGCCTCACGTCCGTCTTCGGTGTCATTGTCTGCAATTGGCTGTTCTTCGCCGTATCCTTTGGCGGTGAAGTCGACCCCGACGATGCGGCGCGAAATCAGGGCGTTCAACACAGAATTGGCGCGCGCTTGGCTCAAGGACAGGTTCATGTCCTCGCCGCCTTGGCTGTCGCTATGCGCACCGATTTCCATCTCCATTTTCTCGCATTTCTCAAGCGCCTTGGCGAGGCGATCGAGCGTATCGGTCGAGGATTCGTCCACATCTGTAGAGCCGGGTGCAAAAACGATTTTGTTGGCATTGATAACCGCATTGGCGCGCGCCACGCATTCGTCGGCTGTCGGCAAATCAAGAACGGGGTCCAGTTGCCGGACGTAATCGACATCAATATCAAAGGTTTGACCACTTCCCAGTTTGTCGGCCAATAGTCGGGTTATGGTTGCTTTGGCGGTGACATCACCTGTGCGGCCACGGACGCGCACCGAGGTTGGTTGCATTGTGACAGAGCCGTTATCCAATTTTGACAGGGCTTCGATTGCGGCAAGCGCGCGGATGGACCAGCCTTCGGGGAGGCCGTCAACTTGGCGCAGTGCGGAATAGATGGTGTTGGACCCGAATGCGGCTTTTGCGTAGGCCTCCACTGCGATTTGACTGCGTTCGTCCCCAATTCTGCCGCGCAATTGAACTTGGCCTTCGGGGGAGCGCAGGGCGACAAATTGCACGGCGTCTGTGCTCGCGTTGTCCTCGGGTTCAGGCAATGTGGTGTATAGGGTGAATGCTGCGGGTAACGCCGCCTCCAATTCGCCCGCGACCTTATCAAACAATGATGCACTTAGGGCGGATATGCCGACAAGGGACACTTCGCTGTCGGAGAATGTAATGGAGCCTGCGCCGAGGTCTTGGACGGCGCGCATTCCCGCCTCGACGGCGCGGGCCCAATCGGTTGTCGGTGAGCCAAGGCCAATAACACAGCTGGGATCCTCAATGCCAGACGCACGCGCGGCGGCCAATATCCGCGCTTGCCCCTGAACCGTTTCAGCAGAGCAGGCATCGAATTGCGGGCCGGTTTCGTCAATGAGGAACCGTGCGGTAAAGGGCGTGATGATCGGGCGTGGCGCGCTAATGTTGATGACAACGTCAAGCTCTGAAGGTTTTTTGTCGTCGAGCGCGCGCTCGAAGCGGCGTTTTTGATCGGCGCTATCGGCGAGACCTGTGACGATGATGCTGTCTGCGGACAGTGAGATTTTTGAGCGAGGCAAAAGCGTGATGGCCTCAAG
>NZ_CBFHKW010000084.1:0-7082 GCF_965656515.1 Celeribacter marinus | reverse complement strand
TTGGACACCATGCGCTCGTTGTCGCGCAAATCGCGGTGGTTCACCCCGAACACAACCGTGCGGTCGACGTTTTTGGCGGGCGCAGAGATCAGCACTTTTTTGGCCCCGCGACGCATGTGCACATCCGCGCGGTGGCCATCGTTGAATTGTCCGGTGCATTCGAGAACAACATCGACGCCCTCCCAATCCAACTCGTCAGGCTCATAGGTGGACATCACTTGGATCGGGCCGCGCCCTAAATCCATGGTGTTGCCGTTTACCGCAATAGGGCCGCCAAACCGTCCGTGGACGCTATCGTATTTGAGCAGGTGGGCGTTGGTCTCAATCGGGCCAGTGGCGTTGATTTTAACCACTTCGACTTCGTTGAGGCCGGCCTCGGCAATGTGCGCCAATGTGCAACGTCCGATACGGCCAAAACCGTTGATGCCAAGTTTGATCGTCATGCTTACCTTATGCTCCCTACTGCGGCGGTGCGCGGGGTGTGCGCGCCATGTGCGTGTTGGGGATCGGGCAAATGGGCCAGCCTGATCCTTGTTCAGGCGTATACGCAAGTACACGGAGCCCGAAAACCCGTTTAGCGCCAACATGTTAGCGAAAACATGATAGGGTAGCGCTAACAAATGGCGCCTATCTGTGCCCTGCGCTTTTGTGTGGCGGCCAATCAAGGCGCGCAGTGGCGATCTGCGCTAAAATTACGGGTGCGCGATCACAGTAAAGGAGGCGACGACATGACCAGCGATAGAGAAAAAGACAAAACCCGTATGCAACCGCAAAACGGCCACCCGACCAAAGGTCAGACGGATGACGGTGCGGATAGTAACGATAGCGGCGATGGCGGGGATGGCTCGGGCTTGAGTGATGATGACCTTGATGGCATGACCAATTGGGGCAGCACGTGGGGGCATGGCCGCGCCAAAGACGATTGAATACGTATGAAAAAAGCCCGCGCAGTGCTGCGCGGGCTTTTCAATGTCGGTCTCGCGGTGCGGATCAAAGCAAGGCTTTGACCTGTGCCACGATATTAGCGGTGGTGATGCCGTATTTTTCGTAGAGCTCTTCGGCAGGGGCGGACGAGCCGAACCCTGTCATGCCGACAAACGCTTGCTTGCTCTCGCGGCCACGTTCGCCCAAGAGCCAACGATCCCAGCCCCCCGAACGCAAAGCGGCCTCGACGCCAACGCGTACCGGACCCGCGGGCAGGACTTGGCGGCGGTAGCTTTCGTCTTGCTCGGCGAACAGCTCCATGGACGGCATGGAGACAACGCGTGTGCCGATACCCTCGGCTTGCAAAATCTCGCGCGCTTCCATTGCAAGCGACACTTCGGAGCCTGTGGCCACGATGATCGCTTGGCGTTTGCCTTCTGCTTCGGCCAGTACATATGCGCCAGAGGCTACCATGTTCTTGTTCTTATGCTCGGTACGCAAGGTCGGCAGGCCCTGACGTGTCAGAACCAGAACAGATGGCGAAGTCTGGGACGTCAGCGCGATTTCCCACGCTTCGGCGGTCTCGACCGTATCACACGGACGCATGGTCACGGTGTTCGGTGTCGCGCGGCAAATCGCCAGATGCTCGACCGGTTGGTGTGTCGGGCCATCTTCGCCAAGGCCGATGGAGTCGTGCGTCATCACGTAAGTTACGGGAATACGCATCAACGCCGACAGACGCATTGCGCCACGGGCATAATCGGTGAAGCAAAAGAACGTGCCGCCGTAGGGGCGTACACCGCCGTGCAACGCGAGGCCGTTCATGGCCGCGGCCATACCGTGCTCGCGGATGCCATAATAGACGTAGCGGCCTTTGCGGTTGGTCTCGTCAAATGTGCCCAGACCCTCGGTCAGGGTGTTGTTGGAACCGGTGAGATCGGCGGAGCCGCCAAATGTCTCTGGCATGATCGGATTGACCACTTCGAGCACTTTTTGCGACGAGGACCGCGTTGCCATTTTGGGCTGCTCGTCCGAGATCTGCTTTTTGAACGCTTTGATCACAGCCGACAGTTTTTTGGGTGCGTCACCTGCGAACACGCGATTAAACTCGGCCTGACGACGCTCGGATTGCTCGTCGAAACGGGCTTGCCAGTCGGCGCGGGCACTGCGGCCTTGGGCGCCGATGGCTTCCCATTCGGCTTTGACTTTCGCGTCAACTTCGAAGGCGCCAAGCGGTGCGCCGTAGGCTTCTTTCGTTGCCTTCAACTCAGCGGCATCGGTCAATGCGCCGTGGCCTTTAGAGGTGTCTTGCTTGGCGTGGCCAATTGCGATGTGCGTTTTGCACGCGATCATCGACGGTTTTTTCGACTTTTTGGCGGCCTCGATGGCCGCGTCGATGGCCTCAGGGTCGTGGCCGTCGATTTCTTGAACGTGCCAGCCTGCCGATTTAAAGCGCATGGGTTGGTTGGTGCGATCCGACAGATCAACCGTACCATCGATGGTAATGTTGTTGTTGTCCCAGAACACGACCAGCTTGCTGAGCTTTTGACGACCCGCGAGGGCAATCGCCTCTTGGGACACGCCTTCCATCAGGCAGCCGTCACCAGCGATGCAATAGGTAAAGTGGTTTTGCAGCTTTGCGCCAAAGCGCGCGCGCAGCGATTCCTCGGCCATTGCAAAGCCCACAGCGTTGGCGATGCCCTGACCGAGTGGACCTGTGGTGGTCTCAACGCCGTCGAGTAGGAAGTTCTCGGGGTGACCCGCAGTTTTCGCGCCCGTCTGGCGGAAGTTCTTGATCTGCTCCAGCGGCATTTCCTCATATCCGGTGAGGTACAGTAGCGAGTAGATGAGCATGGAGCCGTGACCCGCCGACAGGATAAACCGGTCGCGGTCCGCCCAAAGCGGTGCGGAGGCGTCGAATTTGAGGTGGTTCTTAAACAGGACCGTGGCAACATCGGCCATGCCCATTGGCATGCCGGAGTGACCGGAGTTTGCAGCAGCGACAGCATCGAGTGTCAGTGTCCGGATGGCAGCGGCGCGCATCCAGTGATCGGGGTGCGCCTCGCGCAGTTTAGCGATATCCACGTATGGGTCTCCTTGAACAGACTGAGATGTGTGGATCGCGGATGGGCACGCGATCGAGTGCGCCTGTGATACCAACACGGTGGGGAAGTTCAAGGATCGTTGCCGCAATCGGGGCCTTTACGGGCGCGTGTGTGGCCAAAATTGATAGCTCGCGCGCAAACGAGCGCTCGAAAGGGGGGAATGGCGGTAGAGATATTGGTAATGCGGCACGGTTGCGCTAGGCTCTCGAATCAAGAGCGCATAGAGTGCGTACAGATCTTTGGCCGTGCCGGATACAACGCCGCAGCACCAGACAAAGAGAGAGAACGGGTGAGGGCGAATGAGCGACATTTCTGAACTAGAAGAGCGGATTACCTCTGCGTTGGAGCGGATCGGTCGGGCCGTGAGCGTGGCCGAGGAGCGCGCCGCAGCAGCGCCTGAGGTTGGCGGTATCGCAAGCGACGAGATGGAGGCCGAAATTGGCCGCCTCAATGAAGCGCTTGAGGCCGAAAAAGACGCCAACGCGCAGATGGAAGCGCGCGTAAAGGCGATCCACGACAAACAAAATACGCATGTTGCCGCCTTGGAGGGCGAGGTTGAAACTCTGCGTCGTCAGATTTACGACCTCGAAAGTGCTATGACGGGTCTACGTCATGCCAACGATACCTTGCGCGCAAACAACACGGCATTGCGCGATGCAAATGCGGCGGGTGTGGGCGATGCCAACTTGATAAACGCGGCACTTAGTGCGGATGTACAGGCGTTGGAACAGGTGCGCGCGACAGAGCGTGTCGCACTTGACGGGTTAATCTCGGACCTAAAGGCGGCGTTGCCGCACGATGTGGTTGCCGCTGAAACGAAGGAAATGTGAGATGCCAGACGTCAGTGTAAATATCGGTGGTCGCACTTACGAGGTGGCGTGTCAGGAGGGCGAGGAGCATTTCTTGAAATCTGCGGCGTCCTTGCTTGAATCCGAAGCGGCGGTTTTGTCGAGTCAGATCGGGCGGATGCCTGAGGCGCGCATGTTGTTGATGTCGGGCCTCATGCTGGCCGATAAAACGGCAGGGATGGACGAAAAACTTCGTTCGTTGGAGGCCAAACTGGGCGCGCAAGAAGCGTTGATTGAGGAATTGCGGGCTCAACCCAAACCTGCGCCCGAGCGCATCGAAGTGCCGGTTGTGCCACAAGGCGTGCGCGACTCCCTTGCGGAGCTGGCCGCACGTAGCGAAGCCATGGCGGGCGAGCTGGAAGATCGCTTGGGATTGTCTTCGCAAAGCTAAGGTTCCGAAAATATTGAAAAAAGGCGGGAAGAGTGATCTTCCCGCCATTTTTATGTCTGGATGGATGGCAACGGTTTAGCCGTTTGCAGCGCGGATCTGTTCGGCTTTCTCAGCGTCGAATGCCACGCCCTTGTCTGCGAGGGCTTGGTCCAGCTCACCCGATAGCGTCATTTCGATAACGATGTCACACCCACCCACAAACTCGCCTTTGATGTAGAGTTGTGGGATGGTTGGCCAATCGGAGAACTCTTTGATACCTTGGCGGATTTCGTCATCCGCGAGCACGTTCACGTCTGTGTACTCAAGACCCATGAAATTGAGAATACCGGCGACTTTTGAGGAAAAGCCACACTGTGGTGCGGATTTTGTGCCCTTCATAAAGAGCACAACATCATTGGTGTCGACGGTGTTTTGGATGGTTTCTTTGGCGGACATGATTGGAACTTTCTACGTGATATCTATGGGTTAAAGCGGTGATTGTCCCGCTTTATTCTGGCGCGCGGGTGGTCAGCGCCATGGCGTGCAATTCGCCACTGTCGAGTTTGGCCTTAACGGCTGCGTTTACGCGGCGTTGTTGCTGGACACGGTTTTGCCCGCGAAAGCTTTCATCGACCACTTCGGCAGCAAAGTGGTGGCCGTCATCGCTTTGAACGATGATGTGTGCATCGGGAAAGGCGGCACGGATCAGGTGTTCGATCTCGGTGGTGGTGATGGCCATTTACGGGCGCTCCATGCTTGATCTGTGGTGGATTTGAATTTCGGTTGCTCAGAACCTAATAGCGCGGTGCGCGCGCTGCAAGGTGGATCACGGATTTGCCTGCGCCAGAGCGCTCACAAATGCGTCTAACCGGTTGCGCAGCGTGTCACTATCGGACCAAACCCGCGCGTGTCGGGTCAAAAGCGCTACGCGTTCAGCCTCAACGTCGGGCGTGAGGTCGAGCATGCCAGCCTCGACCAGTTGCGCCATGCGTTCGTGCAGCGGTTTGAGCGCGTTAAAGTCGCGCATCATTGCGGGCAAAAGCGTTGGATCGTCACGCCAGCTCTCGCCGTTGAACCGCATTTGCACCACGCGCTGGCCCGCCCCCGCACATTCATAAAGGGTGCACCCCACCATGCCCTTGTCCACCAGATCGGTGTGGATCGTACATCGACAGTCGCGCGACAGATTGGGGCAGGGCGTCCCGCTTGGTTTGTCGATCGCGAACATCTCGCCTTGATCCAATGTCAGCCCGACACAGCAAAGTGCGGCGCATTGGCTACAATCGGAGGTGAGAGAGGGCAGGTGATCCATGTAAGTGAGCGTGGCCTATGGGGGAGAAAAAGGAAAGGCCCGCGCAGAATTGGCGGGCCTTCGGTCTGGTGGTGTCGTGGCGCTCGGGTTTAGGCGAAGGTCGCGCCAAAGGTGCCACGGTAGATCGCGGACAGCTCGGCCATTGGCGCGGATGAGCCACCCATCTGGACCGTGTCACCGCCGAATTTACCGACCGTGGCGAGCGTTACGCCCGCTTGCCCTGCGGCGACCATCAATGCTTCGGCTTGATCGAATGAACAGGCCACAAGATAGCGGGCTTGGTCTTCGCCAAACAGTTGAGCGGTGTCACTATCATCAAGCGTCAGGCCCAGACCCGCGGCTTCGGCCATCTCGAACGCCGCCAGTGCGAGCCCGCCATCCGATAGGTCAGAGGCAGAGGACACCAGTTTGCCGTTGGCGCGCAGGAATTCGCCATTGCGTTTTTCGAGGGCCAGATCAACGTGAGGCGCATCGCCATCTTCGCGGTTGAACACTTCGGCGAGGAGCGCCGATTGACCAAGGTGGCCGTATGTTTCGCCGATGAGAATGGCCATATCGCCCTCATTGGGCAGGCCGAAAATCAGCTCGTCCTCATTGGCGATAAGGCCCACTGCACCGATGGTTGGGGTAGGCAGGATGCCCTCGCCATAGCTTTCGTTGTAGAGCGAGACGTTGCCAGAAACGATGGGCATATCGAGGAAGGACACTGCTTGGCTGATCCCGTCCAACGCGCCCACAAATTGCCCCATGATCTCGGGCTTTTCGGGATTGCCGAAGTTCAAGTTGTCGGTGGTGGCAAGAGGGGTCGCGCCTGTTGCAATGAGATTGCGGTAGGCTTCTGCGACCGCCTGTTTCCCGCCCTCGACAGGGTTGGCCTTGACGTAGCGCGGTGTCACGTCCGAAGTAAAGGCGAGCATTTTGCCGGTGTCGTGGATGCGGATCACGCCCGCGCCCAGCCCCGGTTTTTGCACCGTGTCGCCCATGACTTGGGTATCGTATTGCTCGTAGACCCATGCTTTGGACGCATAGTTTGGCGATGAAATCAGCCCCTTAAGGCCATCAATCGGGTCGATTTGTGGCACATCCTCAACTGCGGCAGCGGCGGGCGTTGGCACCCACGGGCGGTCGTATTCAGGTGCTGAAGAGGCGAGCGTGGACAGGGGCAGGTCGCCCATGCAAACGCCGTTATGCATAATGAGGAAGCGGTCCTCGGAAATGGTTTCACCGACGATGGCGAAATCGAGATCCCATTTTTCGAACACGGCGCGCGCGACATCTTCTTTCTCTGGCTTGAGGACCATGAGCATGCGCTCTTGGGACTCGGAGAGCATCATCTCGTAAGCGGTCATGTTGGTTTCGCGCTGTGGCACGTTTTCGAGATCAAGGCGAATGCCGAGTTTGCCCTTGTCGCCCATTTCTACGGCCGAACAGGTCAGGCCCGCGGCCCCCATATCCTGAATCGAGATCACGGCACCGGTAGCCATCAGTTCCAAGGTGGCTTCCATCAGACATTTTTCGGTGAA
>NZ_CBFHKW010000083.1:4404-7397 GCF_965656515.1 Celeribacter marinus | reverse complement strand
TTCTGTGTAGACGCGGTAACCGTTGGCCCTGCGCTTGCCCTTCAGAAGACCGAGCTTCTCGTAATAGAGTAGCGTCGCCCGTGAGAGCCCTACGCTCTTCGCTAATTCCGAAATCTGATACATTCGCCGCCTTGTAAGCTCACACCGATTCTCGTCCGTCAAGAACTCCCTAAGCTATGAAGCTATAGACAGGTCAAGCCATAATCGGCTTGGTCCTGCGCGGCCTCCATTCCCAGATTGGAAGAGCTATACGATGGCCGAATGATCGGTTAGGTGAAGCTGCACCGCAGCGCCTCGCTAAGAAGCAAAGGGCAGCTCCGGGCCGTCCGTGAAGACGGCCCAAGCCTTCAGATTTCGATAGCTTCGGCGATCGCAAGCGCATCTTCAAGCTCAACGCCAAGGTATCTGACTGTGCTATCCATCTTGGTATGGCCCAACAACAGCTGCACGGCGCGCAGGTTTCCTGTCTTCTTGTAGATCTGGGTCACCTTGGTGCGCCTCATCGAGTGGGTGCCATAGGCGCTGGCCTCCAGACCGATGGATGTAACCCAGTCACGCACAATTCGCGCGTACTGGCGGGTCGAGATGTGAAGCCGTTCGTGAAAGCGCCCGGGCCAGAGGTATTCGGATCCGACCATCAGCGGCTCCCGCATCCATTTGGCGAGCGATGCACGGGTGCCTTCAGAGATTTCGAAACGTACGGGTTTTTGGGTCTTGCTCTGAAGAACCGACGCGCGTTCCTTGATTTGCCCTGACGCCATGACATCGACCACCTTCATCTTCACCAGATCGCAGCCGCGCAACTTGCTGTCGATGGCAAGATTGAAAAGGGCCAGATCACGATGGTTCTCCGCTAGCTCCTGCCGCACCCTGATCGCCCAAACGTGTTTGGGTTTTAGCGGCCGTTTCTGGCCGACGATCCGGCCTTTGTTCCAAGCCGGGCGCAGCTCGCGGATGGCGGGTAAGTTTGGTGTTTCCATGATGGATCCTCCGATCCACGGCGCCCTCCCACATCGACAACCCGACGTTGACAAGACATCATACCACATGATGCTGTGCTGCATCGGGGGTCGGCTATGAGCCCAAACTTTCGAATGCAATACTGTGCCCGAATGACGGCGCAACCCCATAGAGCCGACACTTGGCTCTGAAGGCGCGTCGCACGCCCGCCGTTCGGCCACGATGACGAGCAGCACTGCGGCATCATCAAAGCCAACCTTTAGTGGGAGCCGTTGGAATGGGTCATGTCCGTTGTTCTAACACCCACGCTACCGGGTTGATTCATCATCATGGTGCGCGTCGTAACTTGCGCCCAACTCGGCTCTTAGAAAGTCCCCGAAATTCAACGGATCGAATTTTGGTGTGCCGGTCCCCGGCAATGGGGCGACAATGGTCGAAACATTAGGATCAAAAAAGAATGGGACCGAATACCGCTCCCGCCTGGAGGTATTGATCACTCTGTGCGGGGTCGACAATAGCTTCCCGTTCGACATGCGGTGTAACATGTCTCCGACATTTACGATAAAAGCATCCTCACGCGGTGGCGCATCCACCCATTCGCCCGCCGGAGTTTGCACTTGTAAGCCGCCAACGTCATCTTGCGCCAACAGTGTCAAACACCCAAAGTCCTTGTGAGGGGCTGATCCATACAAATCCTCAGGTGCCTGAGGCGGTTGCGGTGGATAGTGGAGCAGGCGCAGCCAGATCGTTGGCGTGTCAAATGCTTTGAGGATCCCCTGTTCCGTGACGCCAATTGCGTCCAGCGCCAATCCCATCAGCTTGCGTCCCAGCCCTGTCATCGCTTCTGTGTAGGCTTCACACACCTCTCGAAACCCTTGCAAATCAGGCCATTGGTTTGGACCCGACAGGTAGACGTCGGAACGAGCAAACTCATCTTCTCGCATCATCATAAAGGATGCCGACTGGTTCGGTTTTGTCACCTCTGCGAGATCAGAGTTCACGTCAGTGGATGTATTGATTGCGATGTAGCCGCGATGGTTCTTGTCCAGCGCGATCGCCTGCTTCTGCGCTTCCGCAAGGGCGTGAAACTGCTTCGAAGCCGCAAATATGTCCTTACGAAGCTTTGGGTCCACGCCATGGTTGATGATGTAACCAAAGCCCGTATTTCCGTATGCATTTGCAAAGTCGATGGCCAGCTGGGTTGTGTCGCCACCATTCATCAATGGCGCAAGGTCAAGCGCCGGTATTTCTGTAAACTCAGTCATGGGAGGTCTCCGAAAGTGATTTGTTGGATGCAGCACATAGGGTGCTGGCTATCCGGCAAAACGCTTTCGACGGTGAGCGCTGTGGCGCTCGAGGATAACGAGATGGAGAAACTCTGTCATATCATCAGGTTATGGCGGATCGTGCCAATGATCAAACGAAAAAAGCTCGATAAAGCGGTCACTCGGTGGCAGCTATCGACCGTCCTTTTCCGCCATTTAGCAGTTCTTGTTCGGCTCAATTCTGCATTTGTAGCGACAGTTCGGTCTGACGGACTGCACCACAGCACTCCGCATTTTGGGTGAACCACAGCTCCGGGCCGCTTCTCCATCAGATATCGATGAGTGCTGTTGTAATCGCCTGCCATTGGTCGCGCGACACCGCTTGGGGGCTGGCGAGCAACCAATAGCTTTGGTGATGAGAAAGAGACGCGGAATCGAGGCGAACCAACGCACCCGTTGACAAGGCCTCCGCGCACAATGGCAGCGATGCCAGCAATACTCCCAGCCCCGCCTTGGCCGCGCCAAGTGCCGACAGATGTGTGTCAAAGCGCAGGTCGGGCAATGGGGTGGTAGGGATGCCGAACTCTGCTGCCCAGGCGTGCCAGCCGAGGCGCTGCCCCGCACAGGCGATGCGCGGCAACGCTGTCCAATGACCTGCGCGGGCCGCCAGCGCGGGCGCCGCCACCGGGGCGATTTCTTCGGCATAGAGCCGGGCGCGATAGGGGTGCGGCCAGTCACCTGTTCCATAACGGATGCGGATGACGTCGT
>NZ_CBFHKW010000083.1:0-4306 GCF_965656515.1 Celeribacter marinus | reverse complement strand
TCCTGCGGGGCGTCATGTGTGCCAACAACCATCGACTGGATCGAGATTTCAGCTTTCGTGAGGGTTTGCAAACGACCCAGCCTTGGAAGCAACCACTGGCCGATGACGGTCTGGCTGGCGGACAATGTCAGACGTCTATGTCCGGTGCCGAAAATCGCCTCGGTGCTGTCGCGCAGCCCTTCGAGCGCAAGGCGGACATGGGGCAACCACGCTTCGCCCTCGACGGTCAGAGAGATGGCCCGCGCTCGACGTTCGAACAGGGGTGTGCCGAGGTGCTTCTCCAACTGCCCGATCCGCTGGCTGATCGCGGCTTGCGTCAGTCTGACGTCTTCAGCGGCGGCGGTAAAGCTGCCGAGCCGAGCCGCCGCCTCGAAGGCGCGGATCCATTCGAGCGGTGGAAGACGATCCCTTTTCATAAGCCAAACGATGCCTCAGGCCATAAATTCCTGATTTGAATTTATTCGTTGAACTTGAAAGACTCCAGCCAAATCGAAATCAATCCACGGGGTTCTCATGTCAACAGTCGCAATCGATCCATCCGGAAACTTTCTGACCTTTGAAACGGCCACAGGCCCGCAACGTTTTCATGCGATCTGGCTGCGGGACAATGCGCAGGATGCCGAAACACGCTCCCCTGGAAACGGGCAGCGGTTGATTGCATTGCGCGACATCCCCGCCGAGACCCAGATCGCGGCGGCCGAGATCGCCCCTGATGGGACGGTGCAAGTCCGTTTTGTGCCGGAGGACAAAACCGTTCAATTCGATTCTGAATGGCTCGCGTCGCATGCTTATGACCGGCCCGCCGGCACGGCGCGGGGCTGGTTGCCCGATGGGATCGAGCCTTGGGATGCTGGGCTGATGGGCGCCGTGCCCTGCGGTGATTTTGCCCAGTTGCAACAAGGCGGCGCGCCGTTGCGCGACTGGCTGGGGCAGATCGTCCACTTTGGCTTCGCCAAGGTTGTGAACGCGCCGGTCGAACCCGGATCGCTGTTTCGCATCGTCGATCTTTTCGGCCATGTGCGCGAGACGAACTATGGCCGCCATTTCGAGGTGCGGACCGAGGTGAACCCGACCAACCTTGCCTTCACGGGCCTCGGGCTTCAGGCGCATACCGACAATCCCTATCGCGACCCGGTGCCGACGATCCAGGTTCTCTACTGCCTCGAAAGCTCCGCCGCGGGGGGCGAGAATATGGTGGTCGACGGGTTCGCCGCAGCACTGCGCCTGCGTCAGGAGAATCCGGAGGGGTTCGATCTGCTGGCCGATCATTGCGCGCGGTTCGAATATGCCGGTGAGGCGGGCGTTTGCCTGACCTCGCGTCGCCCAATGATCGAACTGGCCCCTGACGGCGAATTGATCGGTATCCGCTTCAACAACCGCTCTTTCGCCGCGGTAACGGATGTGCCCTTCGACAAGATGGAGGCCTATTACGCCGCCTATCGCCGTCTGGGCGAGATCATCGACGATACCGCCATGGAGGTGACCTTCCGCCTGAACCCGGGCGAGGCCTTTGTCGTTGACAACACCCGCGTGCTGCACGCGCGCAAGGGCTATTCCGGCGAGGGGACGCGCTGGCTCCAAGGCTGCTACGCTGACAAGGACGGGCTGCGCTCGGCCTATGACGCGATGCGCCGCGATGGTATGCTGGAGGCTGCGGAATGAAGCCCGATATCAACAGCCTGACCGGCGAGACAATTGTCGCCTTCATTGGCTCGATCTTTGACCGGCGCGGCGGCGAGGAATACCTGGGCGAGCCCGTGACCATGGGCGAACACATGTTGCAAGGCGCGACGCTCGCCGAGCGCAACGGCCAGCCCGAAGAGATCATCGTCGGCGCGCTGCTGCATGACATCGGCCATTTCACAAGCGAGTTTGGCTCCTTCACGATGGACGACACCGAGGACCGCCATCACGAGGACGCAGGCGCCGAGGTGCTCGAGCGGTTCTTTCCGTCCGTTGTGACCGATTGCTGCCGCTACCACGTCGCGGCCAAGCGTTACCTCTGCGCGACCCGCCCCGAGTATTTCAAACGCCTGTCCGAGGCGTCGATCCATTCCTTGAACCTGCAAGGCGGCCCGATGTCGCCCGAGGAAGTGTCCGAGTTCGAGAAGAGCCCGAACCTCAAGCAGATCATCGCCGTTCGCTATCTCGACGAGGCCGGAAAGGTCGCGGGGATGGAAACGCCCGACTTCTGGCATTTCGCGCCAATGGTGCAGCGGATGGTCGACAAGCACCTGTCCGGCACCTGATTGCACAGGGCACTCGATCACGTGAGGTTGGTGGGCAATGGACGGCCATCCTTGGCCAACATCTGACGCTGGACACGCCGCGCGTCTACGGAAAACATGCGGGTTAGGAGGAGACGCTTATGCACAGGAAGGTGATTTCGGGCGCAGATGCCGCCGCTCTGATCAAGGATGGCGACGTTCTGACGACGTCCGGCTTTGTTGGGATTGGCGTACCAGATGCACTCCTTGCAGCGGTCGAAAATCGGTTTCTAGAGACAGGGCATCCCAGAAACCTGTCACTGGTCTTTGCGGCAGGGCAAGGAGACGGTGGCGAGCGCGGACTGAACCGCCTCGGGCATGAGGGCCTCCTCAGCCGTGTCGTGGGTGGGCATTGGGGCCTCATTCCAAAGGTCGCGGCGCTTGCCGTCGAAGGCAAGATAGAGGGGTGGAACCTTCCTCAAGGATGCATCAGCCAGCTTTTCCGCGACGCCGCGGCGGGCAAGCCTGGGATGATCACCAAGGTCGGTTTGGACACCTTCGTCGATCCACGGAACGGCGGTGGTGCCGTCAACGACATTTCGGTGGAGCCACAGGTCGAGCTCATGACGCGCGGCGATGAGCAATACCTGTTCTATCCCGCGCCGAAACTGACAGTTGCCTTGTTGCGCGGTACGACAGCCGATGAGACCGGCAACATCACGATGGAGCGGGAGGCGCTGATCATCGACAACCTTGCCCAAGCGATGGCAGTGAAGAACGCGGGCGGTATCGTCATCGTTCAGGTCGAACGCCTTGCCCGTGGGCGCAGCCTCCCCGCGCGTGAGGTGCAGATCCCCGGGATCTTCGTGGATGCTGTCGTTGTCGCGCCCCCGGAAATGCACATGCAGACCTACCGGACGGCCTTTTCCCACGCGTTCACCAATCGCATCCGCCCGCCCGAGGGCGAGATCCCGCATATGCCACTCGATGCGCGAAAGGTCATCGCGCGACGCTGTGCATTCGAACTCCCGGTGAACGGTGTCATCAACCTCGGCATCGGCATGCCCGAAGGCGTTGCTGCCGTTTCGGCTGAGGAGGGGCTGTTGGATCATGTGACCCTGACGGCCGAGCCCGGTGTCGTGGGCGGCCAACCCGCCTCCGGCCTCGATTTTGGGGCGGCTGTCGATGTCGATGCTGTCGTGCCTCAGAATGCCCAGTTTGACTTTTATGACGGCGGCGGGCTCGATATGGCGTGCCTCGGTCTGGCGCAAGCCGATGAACAGGGTAACGTCAACGTCTCGCGCTTCGGCCCACGGCTGGCCGGCGCGGGCGGGTTCATCAACATCAGCCAGAACGCCAAGGCGTTGGTCTTCGCCGGGACGTTCACCGCCAAGGGCATCGACGTCGAGATCGGCGACGGCGCTTTGACGATCCGGGCGGAGGGCACGTCCAGGAAGTTCCTCGACGCCGTCGAACAAGTGACGTTCTCTGGTAAGCGCGCCGCGCGCCTTGGTCAGCCGGTTCTCTATGTGACCGAACGCTGCGTGTTCCGGTTACGAACGGATGGACTTCAGTTGGTCGAGGTTGCCCCCGGCGTCGATGTCGAACGCGATATCCTTGGTCATATGGGCTTTCGCCCGATCATCGAGGACGTCCGCGAAATGGATGCGCGAATATTCCGCTCCGAACCCATGGAGTTGAAGCGGGAGCTTCTGCATCTCGACCTGCCCGAGCGAATTGCATTGGACGCAACCACTGGCCGTCTCTTCATCAACTTCGAGAAGATGCGGGTTCGGTCACTGGAAGAAATCGAGCAGGTGCGCGGGCAGGTCATGGAGGTTTGCGGCCCACTTACGGACAAAGTGGACGTCGTGGTGAATTACGACAGCTTCCAGCTCGACAATGATATCGCCAAGCACTACGCCGAAATGGTCGCGGACCTGGAGAGCCGGTTCTACAAGACAGTCACGCGCTACTCCGGCTCCGCGTTCAGTGTCCGTCGTCATATATAATGGGACATTATAGCGGTTTGAGCATTAGAGGCTCTGGCTCGTTTGTGTGATTGATTATGCGGCTTGTTTTTGATGTTGCAAGCGGCG
>NZ_CBFHKW010000082.1:0-7408 GCF_965656515.1 Celeribacter marinus | reverse complement strand
ATTGTCCCAAAGCGCTTTTAGGCGCATTTAGAGCACATCCGAAACGGGCCGTTGTTCAAAGGCCCATTCCTCAAAAGGGCCTCATCGAAATGGCCCGCACACTGGAGACCGATATGGCCTATGCAACACAAATCCTGACTTCCCATGACACATTCGCTGCTCGTTTCGTGCGCGCAATCGACGGCCTGCGCCACTGGCGCGCCCAACGTGCCGAGTTCACAAAAATTTACAATGAACTCGCCTCAATGACTGACCGCGACCTCGCAGACATCGGCATTTCACATGGTCAAATCCGTGAAATCGCTGAGCAAGCCGCCGCAGCCGTCTAATCAAATTCTCCCTCTAGGTCGGTACCTCCTCCCGCCGATCTAAACGGTAAAACCCGCGCTCAATGGCGCGGGTTTTAGTGCTTTAAAGCAGGCAATTAACCGGTGATGTTCTTTATGCGCTGTGCGGTGTCACGAGCTTGGACAAGAGCGATTCAGACGTGACCGCGCCGATTGCAACGCCGCTGCGCGTCACAATAACCGGACTGTGGGTGGCCGTAAGATGCGCTGCAAAGTCCAAAACAGGCGTTTGTTCATCGACATGCCGGACATCCGCGACACTCACATCGCCCGCATGCGCCGTCATCACGTCCCCTGCACGCAAAAAGGTAAGCGGGTTGGAGTGGGCCACAAATTCAGCCACATACGCGTCAACGGGGGTTTTGGCGATGCCGTTTGGCGTATCGCATTGCACGATACGCCCGCCGTCCATCATGGCGATGCGATTGCCCAGTTTGAACGCTTCGTCGAGATCATGACTGACAAAGATGATTGTGCGTTTCAGGCGCTCTTGCAGCTCTAATAGCTCGTCTTGCAGCTTGGTTCGGATCAGCGGGTCGAGGGACGAAAACGGCTCGTCCATAAGCAAAATGGGGGCTTTGGTCGCAAAGGCGCGTGCGAGCCCCACACGTTGCTGCATGCCGCCCGACAATTCACTGACCTTATTGTCAGCCCAATCGGAAAGCCCAACAAGATCAAGCTGTTCCAAGACAACCTTGCGCCGTTGCGCCTTGCCCATACCACCAAGTTCAAGGCCAAGCCCGACATTTTCCGCTACACTGCGCCATGGCAACAGGCCAAATTGTTGAAATACCATCGCCACACGTTCGCGGCGAATACGGCGCAAATCGGCGGGTGAGGCATCCGTGACGTTCACGAGCGTATCACCCTCGCGCACATGGACCGCACCGCGCACCACCGGATTGAGCCCGTTCACGGCACGCAACAGCGTTGATTTCCCAGACCCGGACAGGCCCATCAGGACCAGAATTTCACCCTCGTGGACGTCAAGTGAACAGTCGTGCACGCCCAAAACCTGACCGGATTTTTCCTGCACGGTGGTGCGATCAAGGCCCTCATCCATCAACGGGAGCGCTGAGGCGGGCGCATGACCAAACACAATAGAGACGTTTTCGATTTTGACCGCGACAATCATGTGTCTTTCCCCCAGTTCAGCATGCGATCAAGCACGATGGCGACCACCACAATCACCATCCCGCTTTCAAATCCGAGCGCGGTGTTCACTTGGTTCAGCGCCCGCACAACCGGCACGCCGAGCCCGTCCGCGCCGACAAGGGCCGCGATTACAACCATGGACAGCGCAAGCATGATCGTCTGGTTGAGCCCCGCCATAATCTGGGGTAGGGCGTGTGGCAATTCGGCCTTGATCAACACGTCGCGGTTGGTGCCGCCAAAGGCGCGCACAGCTTCGGTGAGGCGCTCGGGTGTCGAGGCAATGCCAAGTTGCGTCAGGCGGATCGGCGCGGGCAGCACAAAGATCACGGTGGCGATCAGGCCCGGCACCATGCCGATGCCAAAAAACACAATGGCGGGAATGAGATAGACGAATGTAGGAAGGGTCTGCATGAGGTCTAGAACAGGCCGCATCACCGCATAGAGGCGCGGACGGTGCGCCGCCGCAATCCCGATGGGAACCCCCACGGACATACACATAACACAGGCCGAAATGACGAGTGTCAGACTTTCGGTCGTCTCCTCCCAATAGTCTTGGTTGAGGATAAACAAAAACCCCAGCGCCACGAGAACGCAAGTTTTCCAGTTGCGTTGGATCACCCATGTCAGGGCAACAAAAACGCCGATAATGATGAGAGGCGAGGGCGTTTGCAGTACCCATAAAAACGTATCAATCATCGCTTCAAGGGCAACGGATAGCGCATCAAGCCCGCCTTCGGCGTGTGTGCTGATCCAGTTAAAGGCTGCACTTGCAAGGGCGCCAACGGGGATCTTGTGAGACGTCAGCCAATCCACTGCGGGCCTGCCTTTCGAAGAGGGGGTCTGAGACGGGGTCGGGGCCTCGCATCACCTGCAAGGCCCCGTATTCAGGTTTGGTGTTACAGCCCGAGAGCGGTTTTGACGGCGCTTAAACCATCTGTCTCGTCGGCAGCTGTTACACCGTCAAGCCATGCATCCAAAACGGACGGGTTCGTAGTCAGCCATGTTTTTGCGGCGTCCGTGGCCTCAATCCCGTCATTGAGGATTGCCCCCATAATCTCGTTTTCCATTTCAAGCGAGAAAGACAGGTTTTGGAGCAGCGCGCCGACATTCGGACACTGCGCCACATAGCCCGCGCGGGTATTGGTGTGAACGGTTGCGCCGCCATAGTTTGGCCCGAACCACTCATCGCCACCCGATAGATACGTGAGGTCGAAATTGGCGTTCATCGGGTGCGGTGCCCAGCCCAAGAACACAATTGGCTCGTCCTTTTTCGACAGGCGGGCCACTTGCGACAACATGCCTTGCTCGGAGCTTTCTTTAACGTCGAAGTCTTTGAGACCAAATGCATCGGCAGTGATCATATCAAGGATCAAACGGTTCCCATCATTGCCCGGCTCGATCCCGAAAATCGTTGCGTCCAATGCGTCTGCATGTGCAGCAATCGCGGCGAAATCCGTAATCCCAAGCGCCGCCCCCGCGGCATTGGTGGCAAGCGTGTATTTCGCGCCCTCAAGGTTGGCACGCAAGGTATCAACAGTGCCTTTTTCGAGGTAGGGGGCAATATCGGCCTCCATCGTTGGCATCCAGTTGCCCAAAAAGACGTCAACATCGCCTTGTTCCAACGACACATATGTGACGGGCACGGACAGCACGCGGGTTTCGGTGTTATACCCTAAGGCCTCAAGAACTGTCGTGGCCACTGCCGTTGTTGCCGTAATATCTGTCCAGCCAACATCAGAGAAGGTGACTGTGGAACAATCAGCCATTGCAGATGCGGCTGTGAGCGCTAATACAGATGTGGTGAGAGCAATTTTCATGGAATCCTCGGTGCGGTTAAGGGAACTGTGGAAAAGTTATTGATTGACGAGTCAATTAATAGGCGCATATTTTAGAAAAGCAACCACGCAGTGGTGCTGCCTGCTTTGTCACGCATATGTGCCCTAATCCGAAAGTGCGACATGGCCCGAAAACCAGAAGAACAACGGCGCGCAGACCTCATTGCCGCTACTATCCGCGAAATCGGCGCAACTGGCACGTTAAATGTGACCACAAGCCAGATTGCCAAAAGTGCAGGCGTTTCACCCGGTTTGGCCTTTCACTATTTTCGCGACAAAGAGGGGCTATTTTTGGCCGCCATGCGTTCCATTCTGAGTGGGTACGGCGCGGATGTGCGAACAGCCCTTAAAGACACCAAGACACCGGATCAACGCCTAGAGGCGATTGCATATGCCAGTTTTGGCATGACGAGTTTTCGGCGCGAGGCGATTTCGGCATGGGTCAATTTCTACGCCTTGGCGCTGCGCTCGGATGCGGCGCGCCGCCTTTTGCATGTCTATCACCGCCGTTTACAGTCCAACCTTGTCTACGGCTTGCGGCCAAAGGTGGGAGAGCGCGCACCCGATGTGGCACGCCGCATCGCGGGGCTGATTGACGGGCTGTATCTGCGTTATGCTCTTGAGACAAAGTTGATGCCCGCGCGCGATCTCATCGCATCTGATCCTGACGGGTCCGAAGGCTCGCACCATATTTTGCGCGCCATTGCCGCCGAGTGCACCTAAGCTCACGAAAATCACGGTATTTCGATCGAACAGGTCATTCGCGAGCCTATGGTGCCCTTGGCGCGGCTGCGCGATCAGGGAATGTGCACCCTTGTGATTACCCCGCGCGGCGCCCCCATGGGTGACGTGATCGAATTGGGCGAAGGTACGTCACATGAGATTGAGGCCATGACAACAGTTTGACAGTGTGTGCTGGCGGCCTAAGGGTGTGTTTACGCACTTGATTTTGGGGCAGGGGCGGGACTGCTCGGATCTTTCGAGTTGGGATAGACCAGACCCGCAGAGATCACCAGTTTCGCCGCATCTTCGACCGTCATATCAAGGGTGATGAGATCAGACCGCGGGAAAAAGAGCAAAAATCCGGACGTGGGATTGGGCGTTGTTGGCACGAACACCGACACCATTTCCTCTTGCTGTGGTGTGCGTTTGGCAATCTCGCCTTTGGCGGTGGTCGACACAAACCCGATCGCCCAAATGCCCTTGCGCGGGTACTCTAGCAAGCACGCCTCATCAAACGAGGTTTCCGTTTGCGCAAATACGGTTTCCGCAATCTGCTTTGCCCCGTTATAGATCGAGCGCACCACGGGAGTGCGGTCCACAAGCCCTTCGGCAAAGCGCAACAACGACCGCCCCACGAGGCCTTTCGCAATCCAGCCAACGATGATCGTGAACATCAAAAAGATGATGACGCCCACACCGCGCAGATTGATGCCGATATACTGTTCAGGTTGAAATTTCAGCGGTACAAACGTCAGCGCCCATCCGTCGACCCAGCCAATCACGGTCCAGATCACATAGGCCGTAAGCCCGATGGGGGCCACAACCACAAGACCGGTCAGAAACGACGAGCGCAACCACCCGAAAAAGCCGCTGCGACGGTGTTTGGGGAGGATATCCTCTTCGAATGGATTGTTCATTTAGATGTGCCGCTCGCTGCCTGAGGGACCGTGCGGATACACCGCTGGCCTGTTGTGCTGAACTTAGGCAGCAAAGCGAGAATGCACAAGTAAACGGCGTGCGATTTCACGTGTCTTTCACGCTATCTTACATCTCAAAGGGCGGAAGCGACCGCAATTTGTGCAGCAAGGCGCGCGTTGTTGCGCACCAGGGCGATGTTCGCGACCAAAGAACGCCCTTCGGTCAGCTCGAACATGCGCTGTAGCAAGAACGGGGTGACGGCCTTGGCGGCGATGCCTTGGGCCTCGGCTTCCGCGAGGGCTTGCTCAACGTAGGGCATGATAATGTCGCGTGTGATCTCGTCGGCCAGCGGGATCGGATTGGCGACCAGTTGACCACCCTTGAGGCCCATGGCCGTGCGCGTCTTTGCGGATTTGGCGATCAATGCAGGATCATCAAGGCGCAGCGGGGCGGCAATACCGGACTCACGCGACCAAAAGGCAGGTAGCGCATCTTGACCATAGGCAATCACTGGCACGCCGTGGGTTTCCAACACTTCGAGCGTCTTGGGGATATCAAGAATCGCTTTGGGACCGGCTGCAACAACGGTTACGGGTGTTTCGCCCAGCTCCAACAGGTCGGCGGAGATATCAAATGTCTCTTCCGCGCCGCGGTGAACGCCGCCGATCCCGCCCGTGGCAAAAACCGAAATACCCGCCAAGTGCGCCGCAATCATGGTTGCCGCAACGGTTGTAGCCCCTGTAGCCCCTTTGGCGATGCACACGGGCATATCGGCGCGCGACACTTTCATCACGTTCGTGGCTTGGGCCAGTTCGGTGAGTTGCGCGTCCGTCAATCCGATATGCAAGACACCGTTCAAAATCGCGATGGTCGCGGGTGTGGCCCCTGCGGCGCGCACATCGGCCTCGACCATCTGCGCGGTCTCGACGTTTTGCGGATACGGCATCCCGTGCGTGATGATCGTGCTCTCCAAGGCTACAACGGGACCGCCCGCTTCGAGGGCGGCGGCGACTTCGGGCGAGTAGGTCAGGGGCAGGGTCGGCGTCATAGAGGTGTATCTCCAGAAACATAATGGGCAGCGGCTTGTAGCGCTTGGGTCAATGCAGCGTCATCACTTGCGCCGCGCAGCTCGGCGGCGATATGCGCCGCCATAAAAGTATCGCCCGCGCCGGTGACGCGCGCCACCAGAACCTCGGGTGGGGTTTGGGTGATGAGATGTCCAGCGCGTGCCAAGGACGCATCGTGGCCACCATTGGTGACAAGGACACGGTGCGCGCCGAGTTCAACCAATGCTGTCGCAGCATCGGCCGCACTGGCAAAGGCGCGATGCGCCAAAAGACCCGCCTCTTCCAAATTGACGTAAAGCGTGGCTTTGGGATGCGTGAGCAGGGGCATCAACCGCTCCGCCTTACCCGGTGAGGCAGGGGCGACGCGCAGATCGGCCAAGGCAAACAACGGCGAACGGGCGATATCGCGCAGCAATTCCGTGGTCAGATTGCCGTCCAGCGCAACAAGACCACAATAGGGGGCGCTCTCAGAGCCAAGGCGTCCATCTTTGAGCGGGCGCAAAATCTTGTCACCGGCCGCCTCAAGCGAGTGGGCATCGGCAATCGCTGCGATCAATCCGTTTGCACCCTCGATGGCCATATAGGTGTCTGTGGGCAAATCGTCGGAGCGATAGACATGAGCGGTTTCAATCCCGCGCACGGTGGCCGCCGCGATCAATTCATCGCCCTCGGCATCCCGCCCAACGGCCGTGAGCACAGAGGGCGCAAGTCCAAAGCGCGACAGGGCCATGGCAATATTCATCGCCACACCGCCCGGCACGCGCACAATGCGTCCGGGCACGTCCGATCCGACCCTCATCGAGCGGTCAGAGCGGCCAATGATGTCCCAAAGAACGGACCCGATACAAAGGATGTCAGGATGTTGTGTCATACGCCACAAGTCGGCGTTTTTTGACCGTTTGGCAAGAGATGGCGTGCGCTTTGGCGCGGACAGCCGCTTTTTATGGTGAAAACACGTGAAATAACCGCTATTCGTCGAGCAGGGCTTGCACAGGGCCAAAAACGCTTCTATATGCGCGAACACTTCACAGGCGGAGGCGGGCCTTCGAGGGAGAAATCCTCGCAAGTCCACCGGTTGGGGCAATAGCTCTGAGACCCTCCGCCAAGGTATAAAACCGGAAAGGAAAAGACATGGGTCTTCCTGATTTCTCCATTCGTCAGCTCTTGGAAGCTGGCGTTCACTATGGTCACCAGACACAGCGCTGGAACCCACGTATGGGCGAGTTTATCTACGGCTCGCGCAACGGCATCCACATTTTCGACCTGACACAGACTGTTCCAATGCTCGACCAAGCGTTGCAGGTTGTGCGCGATACAGCCGCTAAAGGCGGTCGTATTCTTTTTGTTGGTACAAAACGTCAGG
>NZ_CBFHKW010000081.1:3388-7467 GCF_965656515.1 Celeribacter marinus | reverse complement strand
CCAGCTCGGCGCGCCGCAACGCGCCTTCGCGCAGCGACATCGGAACGAGGGCGTGTGACAACACCCCGATCATCAGCGTTACAACGATGGAAAAGACGAAAACGGAGCGTGACAAGCGATAGGGCGAATATCCAGAGGCCTGCACCACAACCAGTTCGGATTCATTTGAGAGGCGGTTTGTGACGAACACGGCCGCCGCAAATCCGGCAATCGCAAGCACGCGCGACATCACCGAGGGCAGCGATAACAAGGTAAGGTAGAAAAACGCCCGCGCGGATTGCCCGTCTCCAAGCAACTTATCAAGGAGCGACACCGCCGAATTCACCCAGAACACCAGAATCAAAACGAGCGAAAAGAACCCGAACAGCATCAGCAACTGTTGAAAAAGGTATCTGTCGAATCGTCCCAAAGAGTGCCCCCCCGAGGACTACACGCAACTTGTTCCTAATATTAACGTCAACTGTGGCGCGCTGAAAGCGGGAAAGTGCTCTGGTCACGGTCGCGTGCGCCCGTTACCAATGACAAAAAGGCCGATATGCATACTGCACGCGCGGCCCGTCAGATTTTAGGAGTTGCCCCATGACATCACCCGCCAACTTGACCGTTATCGAACCTGATCTCGACGCAATTGCGACCAGCGAGGCGTTGGTTGCTGTTTTGATCGGTCCGGACGCCGTATTGGGACAAGCCGCGCGGCGCGTGAACCGTCTCACCAAAGGGGCGGTCAAACGCGTTGTCGACAGCGCAGGATTTGCCGCATTGGACGAAGGCGATGCGATGACGCTTGCGTTTCCGGTGGGCCTTACGAGCGAAACGCTTTTGATTGTGAAACTGGCGCGCAACACCTCATCCGATCTGGCACGCAAAGCGGGGGCCACAATCGGAGCGGCCATGGGCAAAAAGGGCGCGCTTATTCAAGTGACCAACCCCAAACGTGGCGGCGATATTGCCCTTGGCGCGTTGCTCAAAGCCTATAAATTCACCGATCATACCTCTGCTGGGCCCGCCAAAGACGTGCCACATGTCACGGTCGCTGTGAGCAAACCCGAGGAGGTCGATGCAGCGTCTGTCAGTGCCTTGGCCGAGGGGGTGTTTTTCACCCGCGATCTCGTCACCGAGCCTGCAAACATTCTGACCACAACCGAATTTGCCACCCGCCTCGAGGCGCTCACAGCCTTGGGTGTCGAGGTCGAAGTGCTCGATGAACCCGCGCTTGAGGCGCTTGGTATGCGCACGCTTTTGGCCGTGGGGCAGGGCTCGCGCAGCCCGTCCAAGGTCGTGGTGATGCAGTGGAACAAGGGCGTCAAAGGTGACGCGCCATTGGCCCTCGTGGGCAAAGGCGTGGTGTTTGACACAGGCGGCATTTCCATCAAACCGGCCGCTGGCATGGAAGATATGACCATGGACATGGGCGGCGCGGGCGTTGTGGCCGGGGTGATGAAATCCATCGCTTTGCGCGGCGTCAAGGCAAACGTTGTGGGCCTTGTCGGTTTGGTCGAAAACATGCCAGACGGCAATGCGATCCGCCCCGGCGATGTGATCAAATCGATGAAAGGCGACACGGTCGAAATCATCAACACGGACGCGGAGGGCCGCATGGTTCTGTGTGACGTCATGTGGTATACGCAAGAGCGCTTTGCTCCGCGCGGTATGATCGATCTGGCGACCCTCACGGGCGCGGTCATCATCGGATTGGGCCATGATAACGCAGGTGTGTTTTCCAACGATGACGCGTTTTGCAAATCCTTCCTTAAGGCCGCAGAGATCGAGGGTGAGGGCGCATGGCGCCTACCGCTTGGCGCGTCCTACGACAAGCAACTCAAATCCGATGTGGCCGACATGAAAAACGTGGGCGGGCGTCCCGCAGGGTCGATTACGGCGGCGCAGTATTTACAGCGCTTCGTCAAAGAGGGCACGCCGTGGATTCACCTCGATATCGCGGGCGTGGCCGAGGTCAAAGCTCCGACTGCAATGGCGCCAAAGGGGGCTACAGGGTGGGGCGTATTGGCGCTTAACCGCCTCATCGACGATCTTGTGGTGGAGTAAATCCAGATGGGAGCCGCCTATTTCTATCACCTCACGCGCAACCCGCTCGACGTGACTTTGGCCACCTTGGTGGAGAAGTCGCTCGGCGCGGGGTGGCGTGTCGAGGTGCGCGGGCGCGTGGATCAAACGCTTCAACGTCTCGACGCAAGCCTCTGGCAACGCGAAGGATTTTTGCCGCACGGCATTGCGGGCGGCGACCATGACGCGGATCAACCGGTGTTGTTGACGACCGGATCAGGGGCCAATGGCGCAAGTTGTGTGATGGCGATTGAGGGCGCGGATGTCACGGCCGCCGAGATTATCGCGGCGCAGCGTGTGTGCATCTTGTTCGACGGGCATGACGGGGCCGCAGTCGCACATGCGCGCACCCAGTGGAAGGCTCTCACAGATGCGGGATGCACCGCGCAATACTGGTCCGAGGACTCGGGTCGGTGGGAGAAAAAGGCAGACACAGACGATAAAAAGGACGGATAGGGTGTGCGTTAGCGGGTCAGGATCAACTTGTCGCGGCTGATCTCGATCTTTTCGAAACGCTGCAAATATTCCATCCCCAACAGTGATCCAAACAGCTCGCCGTCTGTCACATAGGCTTTGACGCGGTCGTCCTGAATGCCGCCGATTTCCATCGTGTCAATGCGCACTGGCGCGGTTCGTACCGTGCCATTGGCCGTTTGGGCCTGACCGACAAAGGCAAGATCATCGACATCGATACCCACGCGCGCGGCGTCATCGGCGGATAACACGACATTGGACGCGCCAGTATCGACCAGAAACTCAACGTCTGCGCCGTTCACGCTGGCGATGACGACATAATGCCCGCTGCGATCACGTGGGATCTCAACAACGCCATTGCCGTGGTTGATTTGGGCGGGCGCGAGGCGGGGTTTCACATCTGTCCAAAGCCCCACACCCGCAAGGATGCCGATAAAGATCAACGCCCAAAGCACGGCATGGCGCACCATTTGCCCCATCCGCTTGCGGTTGGAGATCAGATAGTAAAAGCCAACTGCGCCAAGCAGGAGCGACAAATACAATACGCGTGCGGTGTCATCACTGGTCATGTGCTATAGATAGGGGCGCGTGACGGGAATGTCAGTAGGACAAAGCGACCACATCGCGCACACCGTCGATCACAAATTGGACAGAGAGTGCGGCAAGCAGCATACCAAATATCCGCGTCACCACATTGATGCCTGTCGCACCGAGGACCTTTTCCATAAAGCCGGACACAACAAAGAACAGCAACACAATGGCGAGAACGGACACCAATACCAACTCAACAATAAGGGCGCCCACGAGACCGTTGCTTTGGTCTATGAGCAGAATCATTGATGTGATCGCACCGGGGCCGGCCAAGAGCGGTGTGGCCAATGGAAAGACGGAGGGGTCTTCGACAGGTTGATGTTCGGGGTGTTGCGCATGTTCTTCGCGCCGTTTGGTCCGTTTTTCAAACAACATTTCAAGGGCAGTCAAAAACAACAATATCCCCCCCGCAATGCGAAAGGCGGGCATGGAAATCCCTGCAAACGCAAGCACTTGGTCGCCTAAGACGCCAAATAGCGTCAAGATGCAAAAGGCGATAAACACCGCGCGAATAGCAATGGCGCGGCGGTGTTTGGCGTCAAGGCGCGGCGTCAAACCCACAAACAACGGCGCAAGGCCGATGGGGTCGATGATCACGAAGAGCGTCACAAAGGCGGTGATGATCTCGGTGTGGGTCATGGCGCATCCTCATCTTGTAATGTAAGAGGCCCGCACCCAAACATGAGCGCGAGCCGAACGCAATCTTTGTGACGTGTAACCTCGCGTGACGGAGAAACGCGCGCTTAGGCTTGTGCCTTTTCCAGTTTTTCGAGCGCGGTCATCCACATCTCTTCGGCACGCTCTTGTGCACCGCAAACTTCGGCGTATTTCTTTTGCCAAACCACAGCCGCTTCTTTGTCTTCATACAAAGCAGGATCGGCCAGTTTCACCTGAAGCTTTTTGGACATATCTTCCAATTTGCTCATCCGCTCTTCGCATTTCTTTGCATT
>NZ_CBFHKW010000081.1:0-3289 GCF_965656515.1 Celeribacter marinus | reverse complement strand
GGCCTTGAGGGCTTGGACCTCTTCACGCGTGGCTTTGCGCACGGGTTTTGGCGCAGCCTTAAGCTTTTTCTCGGATTTTGGCTTTTCATCGCCCTGCAGCAACAGATTGCGGTAGGCTTCCAAATCGTCTGAATAAGGCGCCACATGGCCATCTTTAACCAGCCACAACCGATCGGCTACGAGCGACAACAAGTGCATGTCGTGCGACACCAAAACAACCGCGCCCGTGTAGGCGGTCAGCGCCTCGACGAGGGCCTCGCGGCTTTCGATATCAAGGTGGTTGGTCGGCTCATCGAGGATCAGCAAGTGCGGCGCATCAAGCGTGGCCAGCAACAGCGACAAACGGGCCTTTTGGCCCCCCGATAGACGGCCCACTTCGGTGTCAGCCTGATCAGCTCCCAAACCAAAGGTCGCCAGTTTCGCGCGCAATTTTGGTGGCAAAACACCCGGCATCGCACTTTGAAGGTGCTGAATCGGCGTCTCGTTGAGGTGCAATTCGTCGACTTGGTGCTGCGCGAAAAAGCCGATGCGCAATTTGTTGTGGCGCGTCAGGCGTCCGCCCATCGGCTCCAAGCGATCCGAGAGCAATTTGGAGAGCGTTGATTTGCCCTCACCATTGCGGCCCAAGAGGGCAATGCGGTCATCTTGGTCGATGCGCAGGTCAAGCTTGCCGAGGATTTGCTTGCCGTCATAGCCCACCGATACGTTTTCCATATTGATGATCGGCGGCGACAATTCTTCGGGTTCGGGGAAGGTAAAGACCACGCGCGCCGCATCTTCGGGAGCGGTGATTTTAACCATTTTGTCGAGCATCTTCACACGCGATTGCGCTTGTTTCGCTTTGGACGCCTTCGCCTTGAACCGATCCACAAAGGACTGCAGGTGTTCGCGTTGCAGGTCTTGTTTCTTGGCGGCGGCGACGATCACGGCGCGTTTGGCGGCGCGCGCTTTGGCGAAATCGTCGTAGCCGCCCGTATAAAGCGTCAGTTTTTTGCTTTCCAAATGCAAAATCGCACCCACAGCACGGTTCAAAAGCGCACGATCGTGCGAAATCAACAGCACAGTGTGCGGATATTTGCCAAGGTAAGTCTCAAGCCACAATGCGCCCTCAAGGTCGAGGTAGTTGGTCGGCTCGTCGAGTAGCAAAAAGTCGGGCTGAGAGAACAACACTCCCGCGAGGGCCACACGCATCCGCCACCCACCCGAAAAGGCTGAACAGGGCATGTGGATTTCGGCTTCGGTAAAGCCTAAGCCTTTGAGAATGCTTGAGGCGCGCCCTTCGGCGCTCCATGCATCAATGTCCGCCAGACGGGTCTGAACCTCGGCAATGCGGTGCGGATCGGTTGCCGTTTCGGCCTCGGCCATCAACGCCTCGCGCTCCTCATCGGATGCCAGAACGGTATTGATCAAAGAGACCTCGTTGCCAGGCACCTCTTGGGCGACACCGCCGATGCGCGCGCCGCGCGGGATTTCAATCGACCCGCCCTCTAGGCCCAATTCGCCGCGAATGATGCGAAACAGCGTGGTTTTGCCCGCGCCATTACGGCCGACAATACCAACCTTGTGGCCGGTGGGGACGGTGACAGACGCGTTCTCGATCAGATTGCGGCCTTCGACGGAGTATGTGATATCGTGGATTTTAAGCATGGGCTTCCATTGCCTGTGTTTGCGTCCCGCGTCAATCGCCGCTTTCGCAATCATCGCTTTTCAATGGCCTCTGTGCGTGGTAATCGGCGCGCAATCTTGCGGCGCGGGCCATTGGTCTGTTGTCGTTATCGCTATCAACGCAATCCAATGAGGTCCATTATGGCTATTCAGCGCACATTCTCCATTATCAAACCAGACGCCACAAAACGCAACCTGACAGGCGCAATTGCCGCCAAGTTCGAAGAGGCCGGCCTGCGCATCGTTGCAAGCAAGCGTATTCAATTGACACTGGCACAAGCCCAAGAATTCTACGGCGTCCACTCCGAGCGCCCCTTCTTTGGCGAATTGTGTGAGTTCATGATCTCCGAGCCAATCGTTGTTCAGGTTCTCGAAGGCGAAAACGCAATCGCGAAAAACCGCGAAGTCATGGGCGCAACAAACCCAGCAGACGCGGCAGACGGCACAATCCGCAAAGAGTTCGCACTATCCATCGGTGAAAACTCCGTTCACGGTTCCGACGCCCCTGAAACGGCTGCTGCGGAAATCGCATACTTCTTCTCCGGTCTCGAACTGGTTGGCTAAACCCATACGGGTTTACCGCAAAAGAACACGAAAGACCGCTCCTTTGGGGGCGGTCTTTTCTATTGGGCATATATGACTATTGGCGGCGTTTAACGCTTTGTGCCTGTGCCGATCGCATTCAAGATCTGTTCGATCCCTGCAGGTGGCGCGTCCGGATTATTCAAATTCTCGGCTTTGAGCCTGTCGAATTGTCTGCGCAGCGCCTTTTTCTCATCGCCTTTGCAGTCGTTCCATGGTCGCCCCTGAAGGCCCATCACCAACGCATAGTAGCCGATGAAATGCGGCTGAGACCCACAGGCTAGCAATTTGGCATAGGCCGCATCCGCACCAAGGTCGTGCAGCTGCTGCGCACTCGTGATCCCCGCGCGTGCAAAACTGGCATCGGACGCGGGTCCAAGGTTGCGGATGGTTGAAACGGGCGCTGACCCAGAAGGCGATATAGGTGGTGACATGGGCGATGACATTGGCAACTCACACTCGGGAGCCTTCAGTTTAGTCAGCCCTGTGCACCGCGCAATGACTAGATGTCGGCCCAGTCACGAAAGTTTACGGGCGGCGCATTTTGCGGCTTGCGTGGACCTACGGGTGCGGTTTTGACGGGTTGGTTCGGGAGCGGTTGTGTTGCCGTTGCCATGATATGCCTCATACGATTTAAACCTCTAACGGGTTCATTTGATCATGAGACTATGCCACAGGTGTGGCCCAATTTTGACCATTCAGTTTGAAATTGGACCACATTGTGACAAAAATGCCGTAAGGCGCGGGGTTAAAACCCTTTGACCACACCGTCGATGGCGTGAAGTGTGTCAAGGAGCGGGACAAGATCCCCGATACGGATCATGTTTGGCCCGTCGGAGGGCGCGTTGTCAGGATCTTCGTGCGTCTCGATAAACAGACACGCCGTGCCAACGGCGACTGCGGCGCGCGCCAGCGGCGGCACCATTGTGCGATCTCCGCCCGACGAGTTGCCGTTGCCGCCGGGCTGTTGCACCGAATGTGTCGCGTCAAAACAGACCGGATAGCCGGTTTGCGCCATACGGGGCAGGCCGCGAAAGTCGCT
>NZ_CBFHKW010000080.1:0-7527 GCF_965656515.1 Celeribacter marinus | reverse complement strand
TTCAAAACGTTACCGAAGCTGCGATGAAACTTGGTGAGGCAATCTACAAGTCTAGCCAAGAGGCATCTGGCGATGGTGACATGGACATGGGTGACGATGGCCCGTCTGGTGTTGACGATGATATTGTCGATGCTGATTTCGAAGATCTGGACGACAACAAGCGTTCATAAACGTTGATTGGGTCCGATCGGCCGGCCTGCTTGAGCAGGCCGGCCATCGCGTTCCAAGAGGGTGTAATCCATGGCAAAACGCGACTATTACGAAGTCCTCGGTGTCGGAAAAGGTGCGGATGCGGGTGAGTTGAAAAAGGCCTATCGCAAAAAAGCGATGGAGTTTCACCCTGACCGAAACGCCGATAACCCCGAAGCCGAAGCAAAGTTCAAAGAAGTAAACGAGGCGTACGACGCCCTCAAAGATCCTGAGAAAAAGGCAGCATATGATCGATTTGGTCATGCGGCATTTGAACAGGGTGGAGGCGGGCGTCCCGGTGGGTTTGGCGGACACGGACAAGGCGACTTTTCATCTGCTTTCTCTGACGTATTTGACGATCTATTTGGCGATTTCATGGGGGGGCAGCAACGTGGTGGCGGTGGACGCTCTCGCGCGCAACGTGGCTCTGACTTGCGTTACAACATGCGCGTCTCCCTTGAGGACGCATATAAGGGATCACAAAAGACCATCAATGTGCCCACGTCCGTCAGCTGCAAAACCTGCACTGGGACAGGCGCAGCGAACGGTGCAGAACCTCAAACCTGTCCGTCATGTTCAGGCATGGGCAAAGTGCGTGCACAACAAGGCTTCTTTACAGTTGAACGCACATGTCCCGCATGTGGCGGTATAGGTCAAACGATCAAAGATCCGTGCAAGGATTGTCATGGGGCGGGGCGCGTTGAAAAAGAACGTTCATTGTCGGTCAACATTCCTTCCGGCGTCGAGACAGGCACTCGAATTCGCCTCTCAGGTGAAGGCGAAGCGGGTTTGCGCGGTGGTCCCACAGGTGATCTCTACATCTTTATAGAAGTACAGCCGCACCCGATTTTTGAACGTGACGGGATGCATCTACATTGCGCCGTTCCCGTTTCAATGACCACCGCAGCTCTGGGTGGGGACATCGAAGTGCCGACCATCGATGGTGGCCGCAGCCGCGTCAAAATTCCCGCAGGTAGCCAAACTGGCCGCCAAATGCGCCTTCGAGCAAAAGGAATGCCAATGCTGCGCGGCGCAGGCCAAGGCGATATGTTCATAGAGCTCGGCGTTGAGACTCCGGTGAACCTGTCCACCAAGCAAAAGGAGCTCTTGCGCGAGTTCGATAAGCTCGGTGAGGACAACAGTCCTGAAAGCTCGTCCTTCTTTAAGAAGGTAAAGAGTTTTTGGGATGGCATGACAAACTAAAAATTAAAAACGGGGCGCTACGGCGCCTCGTTTTTTTCGGCGGCGATAGTGTTTTGTTTCAGCAGATTCAAAAAATCCTTAACCTAAAATTTAGTGATTCCACTTCACCATTTTGAGATGTCCAAGATACCCGCTCCCCATGACTTTCCCCAAATGCCGCAATGGCTCTTTGACCTCGACGATGCACGTCCTGTTCAAATGCCCGCGCGTCTTCCCAGCATCTTGCGCAATCACAGGCGCGATCTACACAATAGGCTAATGTCGGGTGGTGGTGCGGCGTTGCAAGACGCTGATCTATTGGACCTTGTGGTCGGTCGTGCGCTGCCTCGCGCCGATGTCAGATCATTGGTGGAGCGCCTTTTACATACGTTTGGGGATTACAACGCTACGATTTCGGCACCATTGGCGCGCCTCTTACAAATTGACGGGATGACCTTGGAAGCCGCCCAAGAACTCAAGCTTATCGAAGCGAGCGCGCACAGATTAGCGCGGGCGCGCGTTCTAACACTGCCCATTCTGTCGAGCTGGAATGCAGTCGTGGACTACTGCCACACAGTTTTATCTCATAGCGGGACAGAAAGACTTCATGTGCTCTATCTGGACCGCAAAAACAGACTCATTTTGGACGAAGTAGCGGCGCAAGGCACAGTCGACCATGTCCCTGTCTATCCTCGCGAAATCATTAAAAGAGCCCTAGAGTTGAATGCCTCCGCCCTCATTCTGGTTCACAACCACCCATCAGGTGATCCGGCACCATCCGATTCAGACATCGCGATGACCACGCAGATCCGCGACGCCGCGGCAACAATGGACATCAATTTACATGACCATTTGATCATCGGAAAAGCCGCGGAATTTAGCTTTCGTGGGCACGGACTTTTGTAGGCATATCCCACACTTGCGTCATCCCTTTACCCATACTTCAACTCGGCGATTTAGTCGCTGACCCCACTCAAGGTCATCACATGCCAAAGGCATCGCCTCCCCCACACCAAGCGTTGTAAAGGTTGTGCGGGTAGCGTCAAAGTCATCCCCGGCACTGTCAACAACCGACCGAAGCACTGATGCAGCACGGCGCCTTGACAGGTTCGCATTGGATGCTCCATCCCCGCGCCCGTCTGAGAAGCCCGCAAATATTAATGATTTTCCATCATAGACACCGGCGTTTAACAGGCGCGCCAAAAGACGCGTGTTTGAGCGTGACTGAGCGTCTAGCCTCGTAGACCCACCCTCGAACCTGAAGCCCAATGTGAGCCGCTTGGACCCTTGTAGTAGCTTCGTCAGATCTTGTAGATCGGCAAGAGATACATCGTCACCGGCATTCGAGATTGCATTTGAGAATCGGTGTCCTTGATCACGAAATGACAACTCTCCAACAGACTGATCAACAAACCGCGTCCGCGCGATAATGACTTGCGCCTGTGGTGAGGTTGCAAACTCAATAAACTCACGGGCCAAGGCGGGTAGCCTACGTGCTGGAGTGTATAGAAACACAGGTAGCGTCAGTGGGTAATCATTTGCCTTTATATCCACCGCCTCGACAGAAGCAAAGAAGCCGCAAGCACCCGTCAGACCAAGCGCTTTGACCGCCCCACCCGCGGATACAAACCCTAACCCAATCGCATAAGGATCTTCATCAATGGCCTCTATAACACCAATAGCAGTGGCATGCGTTGTCATTTGATCTGTAAATTCTGATATCTTGGGCAGCAGATCGAATCCATCATGTTGCGTCTCAAAATCGTGTTCCCGGACATGAACCGCAATTGGCGCATCGCTACCGCCGATTTCGGACCAGTTCTGAACTTTTCCCGTTAAAACTGCGCGTAGGCTCTCTAATGAGATTGCATTTAAAGTATTGGATCGAGACACGAGTGGCGTCAGCGCGTCAAGGGCCAGAACTCGTGCACGAATAGGATCGCGCAGATCGCCAACACCAGCGTCAGCGGCAAAACGAACCTCAACATTTGTTGCCTCGCGCAGTGACACCACCATGTCCGTATTCTCTGACGCCAAGTCCGCAAACGCTTCGCCATCAGAGGTATGCAAAAGGTCGAACTCGGCCATAACAGGGCCTGTATCACTGGCTAGCATCGTAATACGCTGCCCGCGCTCTAGAGGCTCTATTCGCGTCACATAATCGCTGCGGGCCGCGAAAGACTGAACGAGCGCGGATAACAATCCATCCACCGCCCACGGGTCGCCAGAAAATCTGACATGGGCAAAATACGACGACAAATCCGGACATCCCGGACCATCGCAATTGACGCCCGATGCATCGACTGTCAGAGCTCCAAACTCTGTATCAACGCGGTAAAATTCTCCGTCAAACCCTAGAAACGTACCGTTGATTTCCACAGAACCATCGCGGGCAATCAATGCGATATCCTGAGCCTGTGCGAGATGAACGCTTCCCAAAAACAGGGCCAACATTGCGTAAAAAACTTGCCTAAATCTACCCGACATATAGTCCCACCACCAAACGCTCTAACTCACCAGCTAAGTTTACAAGAGTGTCACTGCTGCGACATTGTTTTTCAACCGCATAAACCAGACAGCAGCATCACAATCCTGCATGTGAACCCAAAATCTCACAGGAGGAAAAATTGTTGCGTGAAACATCAACGCCCTACCGACAGCTCAACCGCATCAATGGCCTGACCTGTATGTTGTGTGCAAAAAGGCCGCGATTAACGCGGCCTTTAATAGCGTTTTTCAAGGAATCAAATCAAACAGCGCCGTGACAATGCTTGAATTTCTGCCCTGACCCACATGGGCAAGAGTCGTTCCGACCTGGCGCGCCCCATGTTTCAGGGTCAGCCTCATCAAAGCCAGGTTTTGCGTTGGGGTATTGATGCTGTGGCGCGTCGCCCGCCAATTGGGATTGCTGGGCCTGAAGCTGCGCAAGCATTGTGTTGCGTTCCTCTTCAGTCATTGGACGCACACGCGCAAGCTTTGCTGTCACTTCTCCACGAAGGCTATCGAGCATCGTTTCAAAAAGCTGGAAACTCTCGTTTTTATACTCGTTCAAAGGATCACGTTGCGCGTAACCCCTGAAACCAATCACAGAGCGCAAATGCTCAAGCGTCAAAAGATGCTCACGCCATTTTGCGTCAATCGTATTGAGCAGGAATTGCTTCTCAATCTGGCGGAACTGCTCCGATCCGAACGCAGCTTCTTTTTCGGCCATCATTTTGTCGGTGACATCTGACAAGCGCTCCGTGATAACTTCGTCGTCAACGCCTTCTTCTTCGGCCCATTCTTTGACTTTTACGTCCATATTGAGGGCTTCGATGATTGAGACATACAGTTTTTCTGTATCCCACTGGTCAGGATAGGACTTCGGTGGGATTGTAGCTTCGACCAAATCCTCAATCACTTCGTGACGCATATCCGCCACAATCTCACTGACGTTTGAGGACTCCATGATGTCACGGCGCTGAGTAAAGACCACTTTGCGCTGGTCATTCATCACATCGTCAAATTTCAACAATTGCTTGCGAATGTCGAAATTGCGACCCTCAACCTTGGCCTGCGCTTTTTCGAGTGACTTATTCACCCATGGATGGATGATCGCTTCACCCTCTTTCATGCCAAGAGAAGATAGCATTTTATCTAGCCGCTCGGAGCCGAAAATGCGCATCAAATCATCTTCGAGCGACAAGAAGAAAAGTGAGCGCCCCGGATCGCCCTGACGACCGGATCGCCCACGCAACTGGTTATCGATACGGCGGCTTTCGTGACGCTCGGTCGCTAAAACATACAGACCACCGGCCTCAAGAACGGCTTTTTCAGCTTCGGCGTGTTCAGCTTGGATCGTTGCACGAATTTCATCTGGATTCGCATCTGGGTTGGCTGCAATAGCCTCCATAACTTTCATCTCGACGTTTCCGCCAAGCTTGATGTCCGTGCCGCGGCCCGCCATGTTTGTAGCAATAGTCACCGCACCGAGTTTGCCCGCATCGCCAACAATTTCCGCTTCTTTTTCGTGATGGCGCGCATTCAAAACTTTGTGCTCAACACCCTCTTTCGTTAGCAGACCAGATAGCTCTTCTGATTTCTCGATGGATGTTGTCCCGACAAGAACGGGCTGACCCTTTGCATTGGCGTCTCGCACCGATTGCACCACAGCGGCCAACTTTTCTGCTTCTGTACGGTAAACACGGTCATGATCATCCTTACGTGTGATCGGCCGGTTTGTCGGCACTTCGACAACGCCCAGTTTATAGATCTCCATAAACTCGTCCGCTTCGGTCAACGCAGTCCCCGTCATGCCAGACAAGGTATTGTAAAGCCGGAAATAGTTTTGGAATGTAACCGATGCAAGCGTGACGTTTTCAGGCTGGATAGCACAGCCCTCTTTAGCTTCAATCGCTTGGTGAAGTCCCTCGGAGAGACGACGCCCAGCCATCATACGGCCGGTAAACTCGTCAATCAGCGCGACCTGACCATCACGCACGATATAGTGCACGCCGTTTTGAAATAACTTGTGCGCCCGCAATCCCTGGTTCACGTGATGAACGATGGTCGTGCTCTCGGGATCGTAAAGCGTCTGCCCCTCGGGCAACAATCCCGCAGCATGCAAGCGTTGCTCTAAAAACTCGTTCCCATCTTCAGTGAACGAAACCTGACGCGTCTTTTCGTCAAGTTCATAATGCTCTTGAGTCAATTCAGGAATGAGCTTGTCGATGATTTGGTATAGCTCAGAGCGATCATCAGACGGGCCAGAAATGATAAGCGGTGTACGCGCCTCATCGATCAGAATGGAATCAACCTCGTCGACAATCGCGAAATTGTGGCCGCGTTGAACAACACGGTTCAAATCCGACGCGCTATTGTCGCGCAGGTAATCAAAACCAAGCTCGTTATTCGTCGCATAGGTGACGTCACAGGCATAGGCCGCGCGTTTTTCGTCCTCAGGCTGCTGACCGTAGATCGACGCACAGGTCATACCCAACGCTTCGAATACTTTGGCCATCCATTCCGCGTCACGGGTGGCTAGGTAGTCATTCACAGTCACAACGTGCACGCCCTTGCCCGTCAGCGCATTGAGATAGGACGGGAAGGTAGCAACAAGCGTTTTGCCCTCGCCCGTTTTCATCTCTGCGATATTTCCCTGATGAAGAAAAATACCACCCATCAACTGGGTATCAAAAGCCCGCAGGCCAAGCGCACGCCGCGCCGCTTCGCGACAGTTGGCGAACGCCTCAGGCAAAATCGCATCAAGGCTTTCGCCTTCTGCCACACGCTTTTTAAACTCGTCCGTTTTTGCAATCAGGCCTGCATCGTCAAGTTTCTCAAACTCTGCTTCCAGAGCGTTGATTTTTTCAACAATAGGTCGGGTCGCCTTGATTTTGCGGTCATTCGGCGTGCCGAAGACCTTTTTCGCAAGTGTACCAATGCCTAGCATATTTTCTCCGCTCGATGCGTCCTGACAGGATCGTGTGAGAGGAGGTATTGCTCCGCTGCTCATCACCCCATAGAAACGGTCGCAACGGCTCCTCTTTATAGACCTTAAGCGATGTAAGGGGCCATTGGAGTAGTGTCAACGTTGCGCCCCGTAATGATCGGGCAAGGAAGGACAAATCACATGAAGTATCGTCATTTTATTGCCGCTCTTGTCATCTCGCAGGCCGCGCTCACCGCAACGCCGCTCTTTGCGCAAGAGATTTCAGCAGATACCGTAGTTGCAACGGTGAATGGATCCAGCATCACAATGGGCAATGTTATTGCCGCGCGCGGAACTTTGCCCGAGCAATACCAAACTCTTCCGGTTGATGAGTTATTCACCGGCATTTTGGAGCAAATGATCCAACAAGAAGTGTTGCGCCAAAGCGTCGGTGAGCCGAATAAGGCGCTACAAATCCAGATGCAAAACGAAACTCGCGCGATATTTGCAGGCGCCGCTTTAGAGGAAATGGCCGAACGGGCGATGACCGATGAGGCGATCGAAGCATTTTACAACGAGACCTATGCTAGCGCGGAACCATCGCGCGAATATCGTGCCGCGCATATTCTCGTCGAAACAGAAGACGAGGCAAAAGCCTTGCTTGTCGATTTGGACGGCGGCGTAGATTTTGCGGACCTTGCGCGTCAGAAATCTACGGGTCCGTCTGGTCCGAACGGTGGCGATCT
>NZ_CBFHKW010000079.1:0-8083 GCF_965656515.1 Celeribacter marinus | reverse complement strand
CCATGCCGTGTGAGCTGTGAGGACCAAATGAGCCAATCTATCCTGTCCCTTCTGGTGCTTGCCGGAATCGCTATTTTCCTTATTTTGCGTTTGCGCAACGTTCTCGGAACGCGTGAAGGCTTTGAGAAACCACGTGCTGAATTGGGTGATGTCGCTCCTGCGACGCGCGAAAACCAAAAATTTGAAGTCATTGAAGGTGGTGTTGACCGTGATATTACGGACAATGTCGCTGAAGGATCGCGTGCTGCCCATGAATTGGCCGCGATGAAGCGTGTAGAGCCATCTTTTAATGTCACGGAATTCTTGAGTGGTGCAGGTGGCGCATATGAGATGATCCTGATGGCATTCGAGCACAGCGATTTGAACAGTGTACGCGATTTTCTTGCGGGTGAGGTCTACGACGCATTTGATAGCGTTGTTCAGTCCCGCGAAGAGCAAGGTTTACAGGTAAAGGCTCAGTTCGTAGGTTTGCGTGAGCTGCAATTGATCGACGCTGATTTTGACAAATCGTCCAATGAGGGTGAGGTCAAAATCCGCTTTGTTGCCGAATTGATTTCGTCTGTCCATGACGCAAGCGGGAACCTCATTGAGGGCAACCCTGCCGAAATCAAACGCCAAAAAGACATTTGGACGTTTGCACGCGAAATGGGTAGCAACGATCCGAATTGGCAGTTGGTTGCAACAGGGGCATGATATTCAGGGGGGTGACATGCGCGTTACTGTTCACTCTTCTGAGTTTGGGTGTGCCTGTTTATGCAAATGATGCTACAATGCCGACACTGCTAGAGTTTTCCGATCTGAACGGTTGGGATGACGACGATCATGATGCCGCTCTGTCCGTGTTCGTAAAAACGTGCGACCGTATGGATGGTTTTGAGTGGCCACAGTTGTGTGGTGTCGCCAAAAACAACACAGATGGTAAAGCCTTTTTCGAACTCTTTTTCAAACCAGTGCTGATCGAGGATGGGGCAGAACCTCTTTTTACCGGGTACTTTGAGCCCGAGCTCAATGGATCGCGAACCCGTAGTTCGCGCTATCGGTATCCAATTTACGCCAAGCCCGACGATCTTACGGTCGGAGCGCCGTATTTATCACGCCGTGAAATTGCCAATGGGGCTTTGTCGGGGCGGGGATTAGAGATCGTCTGGGTGGACGATGTGGTTGAATTGTTTTTCTTACAGATCCAGGGGTCGGGTCGGGTGCGTCTTGATGATGGGACGATGACCCGCGTGGGCTATGCGGGCAAAAACGGACACACATATCGCTCCATCGGGAGAGAGCTCGTACGCCGAGGGATATATGACGCACACCAAGTGTCGGCAGAGGTGATCAAAAATTGGGTGCGCCGAAACCCGGTAGAAGGTCAGGAGTTACTCAATCATAATCCATCGTTTGTATTCTTCCGAGAGCGTCAGGAATTGCATGCGGACCTTGGGCCTATTGGGGCGATGAGCCGGTCAATTACCACTATGCGGTCGATTGCCGTTGATCCCGTGACGACCCCATTGGGTGCGCCGGTTTGGATTGAAAAGTTGGGTGAGACTCCCCTAAACCGCCTAATGGTTGCTCAAGATACCGGATCGGCCATTAAAGGTGCGCAACGCGCAGATATTTTCTACGGGACGGGAGATGCTGCCGGATCAGAGGCCGGTCGCATCAAAGATGGCGGACGTATGATCGTTCTCCTACCGATCCAGCTTGCCTATGGTTTGTTGGAGCAGGTCACGGGATGAGACGGCGCGTGAAAGGCAAATTGAGTGACGATGATCGTGACGTGTGGAATGAGGTCAAAAAGACCGCAACCCCTATGCGTGCAGAGTTTGTAGTGTCACGCGATCTGTCGGCAAAACCCCCAAAGAAAACGCCACCGAAGTCACTCGATGCTATGATTACCCAATTTGAAGTCGGCGCTCGTAGCGCACGTACTTCAATGGGACATAATCTTGCGCCATCGGTGTCACAAAGACTTGCCCATGCACCTGTTGAGATGGACCGAAAAAAATTCGGCAAGATGAAAAAGGGGAAACTAAAACCCGAGGCGCGGCTTGATCTTCATGGAATGACATTGGCGCATGCCCATCCCGCGCTTCAGGGTTTCATTCTATCGTCAGCCGCTGCGGGACGGCGTCTTGTTCTTGTAATTACAGGAAAAGGTAAAGATCGTGATGACGGCGGGCCAATCCCAATTCGAAGGGGTGTTTTGAAAAACCAAGTGCCGCATTGGCTGCATCAAGCACCTCTTCGTTCAGTAGTTATGCAGGTCAACGAGGCGCATCTTACACACGGGGGTAGCGGTGCGTACTACGTCTATTTACGCCGCAACAGGTAATAGGGATCGCGCGCGCAAAACGGCCACGGCCGCCAACGCACTTGTCACCCCGAAATACACCGCATATCCCAACATTTGTGTCGTGAATGGCACGCCCAAATCAATGAGATATCCTGAAACACCTGGTCCGATTGCAGATCCAAATACCATGACTGCGGTGGCTGCTGATTTTATGGAGCCAATGTATCGTGTTCCATAGTGTTCGGCCCAAAACGCGCCAACAACGGTCCCTTGCATTCCCATGCCAAGTCCAACGATCATCAAGCCTACGCCAGCAATAGCTGGAACTGTAGAAAATGAGATCACAACAAAGCCAAACAAAAAGGGAAGGGGCATCAGCGGCAAACTGCGACCCGCGCCATATTTATCCACCCCCATTCCCGCAAGAAATGTGGCGGCAACAGACGTTAAAGTTAGCCACGGGTAAAGAGATACATACTCAACGAGAGACCATCCCTTTACTTCTGCCAAGTGTACTTGTTGGAAAAACAACGCTGTTCCCCACGCGGGCGGCCCAAGGAGCAAAGGCACACACATCCAAAACAACCAGTGTTTCAAAAGTGCGCCACGCGTCCACATCTGACCGCCCATCCCAACCGCACTTGTCGAACTGGCGATAGATTGCGGTGTGCGTTCTTGTCCAAGGCACCATAAGAGGAGCGGGATCAAAACAACCGCAAGGCCTGCGGCAACAACCCATGATTGACGCCATCCTATCATGGTCATGATCGCCACAAAGATCAGCGGCAAAATGGCTTGTCCAAGTGCAAATCCCAAGCTGGCTATAGAAAGTGCGCGTCCGCGAGTCGCCTGAAACCAGCGCGCCATGCCAACCATTGCGATTTGGCTCGTCATACCTTGGCCAGTGAAGCGTAATAGAAAGATGACCACCACCAAAAGCGCGGCATTCGGAACAACCGACATCGACAAACACGCCAAGGCTAATCCAACCAAGATGATTGGCGCAAGAACGCGAACCCTAAAATGGTCGGTCAGAACGCCTGCCCAAACCATCACGACTGCCGAGGCTGTCGTGCCGAGTGAATAAATTGCGCCCCATGATCCATGGCTCAAATCAAATTCGGTGCGAATGTCTGCCGCAAAGATCGAAATAAAATAGGTTTGCCCATACGAAGACGTCAGGGTCAGAAGAAATCCAACCACAAGCCAACGAGCGTTCTCAATTATGAATCGTAAATATGTCATGCTGCCATAACGCGCGTTCTCACAAAAAAAGAAAGAGCAAATCGCTCGTGCGAAATTGCCCTTTCCTCAAATAGAAAAACGGCGTTGCCGCTAAAGCATGTATCGGCTCACATCGACGGCTTTTGCTATTTCACCTACGTTTTTCATGACATAGTCGGCATCAACAATAACTTGAGTGCCCCCTTGGTCTGGCGCCACAAACGAAAGCTCTTCAAAAACACGTTCCATTATGGTGTACAAACGGCGCGCACCGATATTCTCAACGCTTGTATTCACATCAGCAGCAAGTTTTGCAATCGCAGCGATTCCATCGTCCGTAAATGTTACACCTACATCTTCAGTTTCCAAAAGGGCTTTGTATTGAAGGGTAAGTGCATTGTCTGTGTCGCTCAAAATCTTGACAAAATCGGCCTCATTGAGCGCCCTCAGCTCTACGCGAATAGGCAAGCGTCCCTGTAGTTCGGGCAATAGATCTGATGGTTTCGCGATATGAAAAGCACCGGACGCAATAAACAAAATGTGGTCCGTTTTTACGGGCCCGTGTTTTGTTGAAACGGTCGTCCCCTCTATCAACGGAAGCAAATCACGCTGCACACCTTCGCGACTTACATCGCCACCGCGTGTATCGGACCGTACACACACTTTATCGATCTCATCGATGAAAACGATACCATTTTGCTCAACGGCCTCTAGGGCGGCTCGCGTGATAGCTTCGTCGTCCAACAACTTGTCTGCTTCTTCGTCAATCAAGACGGCGTAGCTTTCCGCGATGGTCAATTTTTTCTTCACTGTTCGGCCGCCAAATGCCTTTCCGAACAGATCACCGATATTCATCATGCCTCCCGATTGGGGTTGGCCGGGAACCTCAAACATACCTTGCGGCGTGGCGTTGTCCTGAACTTCTAATTCAATCACTGTCGTGTCGAGCATCCCGTCACGAAGTTTTTTGCGAAACATTTGGCGCGTTTGATCGCGGGCATCTGCGCCTGCAAGAGCTTCAATCACACGCTCTTCGGCCGCCTCATAGGCTTTGGCCTTAACTTCTTCGCGCATGCTCTCACGTGTTTGGACGATTGCGGAATCCGCAAGGTCACGCACGATTTGCTCAACGTCACGTCCGACATATCCAACTTCGGTGAACTTGGTTGCTTCGACTTTGACAAACGGTGCCTTCGCAAGCTTTGCGAGCCGGCGAGAAATCTCGGTTTTTCCCACACCTGTGGGCCCGATCATCAAAATATTCTTTGGATAGACTTCGTCTCGCAGCTCATCAGACAGCCTCTTACGGCGCCACCGATTGCGCAAGGCAACTGCAACTGCGCGCTTGGCGTCACTTTGACTGATAATAAAACGATCCAATTCGGAGACAATTTCACGTGGTGTTAAATCGGTCATTTAGAGATCTTTTCTACTGTCAGGTTTCCGTTTGTGTAGACGCAAATGTCAGACGCGATTACCATCGCTGCGCGCGCAATGTCCTCGGCGGTCTTATTGGTTTCCATGAGGCCACGTGCAGCAGCAAGGGCGAAATTTCCGCCGGATCCGATAGCCGCGACATCGTGTTCGGGCTCTAGCACATCACCGGCTCCCGTAATCACCAACAGGCTTTCCCCGTCCGTAACAATGAGCATCGCCTCGAGCTTTTGAAGGTATTTATCTGTGCGCCAATCTTTTGCCAACTCTACACTGGCGCGCGCCAGTTGGCCTGGAGTTGCCTCAAGTTTGGCTTCCAGCCGTTCCAATAGTGTAAACGCATCGGCGGTCGATCCGGCAAATCCACATACAACATCGTAGCCGCCCGGACTAATGACGCGCACTTTTTTCGCCGTGCCTTTGATGACTGTTTGGCCAAGGCTAACTTGCCCGTCACCTGCAACTACAACTTCGCCACCGCGCCGTACACCAATGATTGTGGTTCCGTGCCAGCCGGGAAACTCATCCTTTGCCATGATTGGTCCTTTCGTTGCTGTTCTATATGTGGACGGGTGCATGGTGATGCAACAACCCAACGAAAAAGGGCGCCCCGAAGGACGCCCGATATCTGACCGCTGATCGTGTCTTATACGACTTCTTCGATCCAGCTTTTGAGCGCAGATTTAGGAGCTGCGCCTGTTTTGTTGGACACAACTTCACCACCATTGAACATAAACAGCGATGGAATTGCACGAACGCCGAACTGGCCCGGAACGCCCGGGTTTTCGTCAACGTTCACTTTAACAATCTTAACTTTTCCCTCGAACTCTGCGGACAGTTCTTCGAGTGATGGACCGATTTGCTTGCAAGGTCCGCACCATTCCGCCCAGAAATCAACGAGCACGGGCACGTCGGATTGCAGAACTTCGGTTTCGAACGTTGCGTCAGATGCAGCGATGGTAGCCATGGAGTATCTCCTGAAATGTGGTGTTGCCAAAAACCTATGTCTGCAACCGTGCAACGTCAAGATATAGTGGTGCGTTGAAGTGCCGCCCTCACGATATCGCGAGGCACCTCCATTAACTCTGCGGTCTTTGTCCATAAAACTGCGGTTTCGACGCGGCGGTCGGGGTATATGCTTTCCACCGCCTCCGCATAGGCACCCAATTGGCGCAATATTCCCTCTGGGATGCGTTCAGCGCTGTCTGGCAAAACGCTATTTGTTTTAAAGTCGACGATCTGAACTCGATCGGGTTCGATGATGAGGCGATCAATTATTCCGTGAACACCATATCCGTTCAACGATGGGAGTGTTCCTGAAAAAGGCACTTCAGACAGCGAATGCGACCCAAACACAGCCCAAGCATAGCTCCCACCTAGGACGCGGACCGCCTCGTCGAGCAAACCTTCTGCTTCATGATCCAATATTGCGTCTTCTGCATCGGAATGTATGTGGTGCAACGCGGCTTTCCGGTCCGCCGGATCAATATCAGGTAGCACATCTAGAAGGAGATGAATTTGGCGTCCGCGCCGTTTGGCCTTCTCGCTATCTAAAACTGCATCCTCGCCACTGAGCGCCTTGGCACCGCCGAGCTCAGAAGGCGAAATGTAACCGCGCTTTTTAAGAGGTGCGGATATTTCAGTGTGTGCCCAGTACGGTAAGGTCGGTGATGCATCATTTGGTGCTAATGAACCCTCAGGATGCACGCCCCACGCGCCTACCTGATATCTCAAACCGCCTGTCAGTGGATGATCTAGCGTTTGGGTTTCAAGCTCGGCCATTCCTGATTGGACCAACTCATACCAGCTCGTGCCGTTTTTCGGGGCCGTGCCTGCGCCAGCAACAATAAGCCACTTTTCCGCCCGCGTCATAGCAACATAAAGAAGACGTCGACGCTCTTCCTCGGCTTTGGACAGGAGTGCCGCCCGCGCTGAGTTCGTTATGTCGCTCGCCGATACTGAACCTGCAAGATGCACGGGCCTGTTTTCGCCCAAATCAATCAGCGCGCCCCGAACCTGACTTTCTTTTGTACTCGGCAGTGTATCGGGCAAAATCACAATCGGAGATTCTAGCCCTTTTGCGCCGTGTGTCGTCATGATCCGTATGAGATTCGAGCTGTCGTCCAAAACGCGCTTTATCTTGATATCCTCGGCCTCAAACCACGCCAAAAATCCAGTCAAACTCGGCGTCTGCGTTGTCTCGTATGTTCGCGCTTGCCCAAGAAGTGCGTCAATTCCATCTTCAGCTTCTGGCCCAAGTCGCGCTAAAAACCTGCGGCGGCCGCCATGCTTGATCAAAACACGTTCGAGCAAATCATAGGGTCGCAAAACATCCAGCTTCAAACGCAGGTCATCAATTATTGCAACGGTTTGTGGAAACTCGTCTTTGCGTGATCTCAGCTCGCGCCAAAGATTGGGTGCTTTTCGGCTATGCGCCAAGGCATACAGTTGCCGGTCCGACCAATTGAATAGAGGTGATTTCAATGCTTCTGCCAAGGCAAGGTCGTCATCTTCAAGTGACAAGAATGACAACAATGCACACAGATCACGCACGGCCAGCTCATTTCCAACCGTTAGAAGATCAGCTCCCGCAACGGGAAGTCGCTTTTCTTTTAGCTTGCTCAACAATGGCTGAAAGAGCCCGGAGCGGCGCCGCACCAAAATCAATATGTCTTTTGGTTGGATCGCTCGAAATGCACCATTTTCGGCTGGAATAGACCCGCTTTCTAGCAGTCTACCTATCTGGTTCGCGATGGTTTCTGCGAGTTTGTGATTGTGGTGTGTGGGGAGTGTTAAATCTAACGGATCCTCCCAGTCGTCGTCTCTTTTTTCCTCTGCTTCGGTTTCAATAAGGGGCCACAAATCCACGCGTCCAGGCATCTGATCAAAAAACGCAATGTGTCGGGGTGGTCCTCCAACACCATACCCGTTTGAGGCTCCGAATACACAATCGGTTGCCGCGAGTATCGCTTGAGATGACCGAAAAGAGTGTTCGAGAGAGAGCTTTTGAAGGGGATCGTCCACGGCTTGTAACCGAGCATCAAAAAAGTCACGCATGTCATCAAATCCTGATGGATCAGCGCCTTGGAACGAATAAATTGACTGTTTTTTGTCACCAACGACAAAGATTGTTCG
>NZ_CBFHKW010000078.1:0-8165 GCF_965656515.1 Celeribacter marinus | reverse complement strand
GTAATGGTAGGTCGAGCAATCAAACCGCAAAGCGCCACACGCTTTACGGATCGATACACGCCAATCGACACACATCCCATCGACAAGCTCGAGCTTTCGATCCCCCTCTCGGGACATTGCTGCGCAATACCCTGTCGGGCAGCGGGCCTCAGAGCTTTCGTTTGATAACGTGCCTCACAACATCTCACGATCCAAGGTTAGATCAGCAACAATCCGTTTCAATCGATTGTTCTCGTCTTCCAAGTCGCGCAATCGGCGCATCTCTGACGGCATCAGCCCCTCATACGTCTTCTTCCAGTTGAAATATGTCGCAGGGCTAATTCCCGACTTGCGGCAAATCTCCGCAACCGTAGTCCCTTCATTCCCTTGCCTAACAATAAACGCCTTCTGCGCGTCCGTAAATTTGGATGCTTTCATCGCGTCCACTCCTTCTTCCAGCCAGGAAAGTAGCAGTCGGAAACTCTAATTCAAAATGGTCCAGTTTTTAGGGGGCAGAGTAGTCATCAACACAGTCCTCCAAATTCAAGAATTCTATACTGTGTTGCAGCGACCAGCTTAATCCATCACCTCTAATTTTAGGGGGGATTACCGCTACATTAAACTGTTCAATAGCCACCACCCGCCAGTGAAGTGGACGCATAGAATAAAGGCATAAGTCGGCATGACCAACAGGGCTTGGTTGATTGACAGTGTCAGCAACTTTTGGCGGCGTTTATGGATGAGGCTTTGTAGGCCGGCGCCCGTGAGAATGAGCATTGCAACTGATCCGTCCTTTAATGCTGCCGAAAAGAATGCGGCTGTCATAAATACGGTGATTACGGTGCCCATGCGTGGCCAAAATGCTTCTGAAATTGCGCGCACGACATGTCCGCCACCAAAGGGCAGGAACGGAAGGAGCATCACAAAATTAAATGCCCCAATCATAATAGCCGTCGCACGAAATATGTTGGCAGCTGCCGGAAATGGCGCCGCCAAAGTGTGAAATAACGCAAAGCACAACACCATCGGAGCAATGGCGAGTGCGGGGGCGTAGAGTGCGACATAGCTTTCTTCGAGTGCGGTATCAAAGTGACGGTCGGATCGAGGTGCGGCGAAATACGGAATTGGAACAAGGCGCACACGCGCCACATCATGACCAATAAACCGACATGCCAACGCTGCCCCTATATCATGCATCAATACTGCCAAAATGAACGCTACCGCCATGAGCGGTGACGTGGCTGCCGCGACAACTGCGGTAATTCCGAAACCAACAACCACACTCACTCCATTGAACCCTGAGGGTTGAATGCGACCATGAGTTAGTGAGAGACCTTTGAGCAAAGGAAATGAAAACGCGCTCAAGGCGAGGGAAAGCAGTAGAAATGACATTAAAGAACCCTAACGTCTGAGAGATTCATATTTGGTCGAATTTGGGGTCGAAATGTGGCGAGATTGTGGCCTGCAAGCGAGTAGACCACTAGATTATGCTTAAAAACGCAGTGTTTCAAATTGGTTAACAAAGGCGCAATAGTCTACATAAGATGTTTAAATTAGCACTGTTGATTGGACTTGCTGCCTGTGATCCAGTGACAACGTTGGGAGGCTCGTAAACTCATGAACGATACAGTCGAAAAGCTGCGCGAAAATTGGCGCAATCTACAAACTCAATTGGAGCAAGACGCAGCGCAAGCCCGAGAACGGTTCCGATACAGCTATCAAAACGGCAAAGTCATTTTTGAGGACGAAGCGCGAAAAAGGGGGCGCGAGCTAAAGGTGCGGTGGTCGGTTTTCTTACGGCGTGCGCGCCCTTGGGAAATCGTCACGGCGCCATTTATCTATGCTCTAATCATTCCGTTTTTACTCTTGGATGTATTCGTGACGATCTATCAAGCCCTGTGCTTTCCAGTGTACGGTATCCCGAAGGTCGATCGTAAAACCTACATCGCTATAGATCGCCAGACATTGAGCTACCTAAATGCTATGCAAAAGCTGAACTGCGTTTATTGCGGATATTGCAACGGTCTGTTGGCCTATGTGCGTGAGGTGGCAGGACGCACGGAATACTATTGGTGTCCGATCAAACATGCGCGCCACTTGCCTGACCGTCATGAGCAGTACCAACATTTTTTAGAATACGGTGACGGCGAAAGCTGGGACGAAAAATTCATAGCAATGAAAGACAAGGCTCGGGCCTGTGAGGGCTGTGACGGGTGCCATTAATCTTTAGTCTCGCCATATAAAAAAGCCCCGCACAGAGCGGGGCTTTTGGGCGCATGATGTGGATGCGATGAAGGGTTAGAGGTTGTCTTCTTGTGGCATGCCGAGCACGTGAAAACCGCCATCTACCCGAATGATCTCTCCCGTAGTGAAGGCACCACCATCAGAGTTCAGATATACGGCTGTCGCCCCCACGGCCTCCAAGGTTGCGTTGGAGCGCAGCGGCGCGTTTTCCGTGGTGTGGCGATATGTTTTGCGCGCACCCCCAATGGCCGCGCCGGCAAGAGTTTTCATCGGGCCGGGGGAAATCGCATTGACGCGGATGCCCTCGGGGCCAAGGTCGTTGGCAAGGTAACGCACCGAAGCTTCAAGGGCTGCTTTCGCCACGCCCATGATGTTATAGTTCGGCGTCACACGGTTCGACCCGCCATAGCTCAACGTAATGAGCGATCCGCCGTTCGGCATCATCTCCGCCGCGCGTTTTGCCACATCGATGAAGGAGTGGCACGAGATATGCATGGAGTTCTTGAAATTCTCCACGGAAGTGTCGCGAAAACGCCCTGTGAGTTCGTTCTTGTCCGAATAGGCGATGGCGTGCACGACGAAATCGAGCGTGCCCCATTTGTCCTTGAGCGCTGCGAAGGCCGCGTCCATCTGTGCGGGATTGGTCACATCCACATCGACCATAGTGTCGGACCCGACGCTCTCGGCCAAGGGTTGCAGACGTTTGCCGAAGGCCTCGCCCTGATAGGTGAACGCCAGTTCCGCGCCCGCCTCGGCACAGGCTTTGGCGATACCCCATGCGATGGAGCGTTCATTTGCGACGCCCATGATAAGCCCGCGTTTGCCGTTGAGTGTGATCATCTGCTATCCCTGACTTCAGTTGCGCGTTGTTAAGCCTGTTTGACGGCGCGGGTCAAGGTTTAGGCGAGGAAGGGCTTGTGCACGGGTTATTTGTTCCATCTAAACACCATCCTTGGCTTGCCCCGGCTCCGATTACGCGGCCCGCAAGGGGTCCAAGATGAATTCACACGAGCAGCAACCGCCCAAAACTCGCCAAGCTCAAGCCGATGGGACCACGCTGGGTGAAAAGCAGGCTGGTTAAGAACAGACAAATTAAATCAACATAGTAGCCAGCATCAACAGGGCAAAACATCGAGCTTTTCAACACAATCGAGCACTATGCGGACGTACGCCGCACAATCTCGAACCCGATATCTGTGACTGTTTTGGGGTGCTGCGTGCCATTGATACGCGCCAGCAATGCATCAGCGGCAACATGACCAAGGCGTGTGCGATCAATCGCAACGGTGGTGAGCGACGGCTCGACATCACGCGCAAAGTCCTGATCGCCAAATCCCATTATCGAGATGTCTTGAGGAACACGCATCCTTCGGGCCTGTGCCTCAATGAGTGCGCCTTGTGCCAGTAAATCCGAACTACAAAAAACCGCCCCTGACGTGAGGCCATGGTTGTCGATAAGATCGCTCAACGCATCCCTACCCGCCCGAATGCTTGCCGGACCGCCAGTGTTTGACTCTGCAACGTACCCTTTGGTTAGACGCTCAAACCTATCGGCGAATGCCGATTGCCGCCGAACTGCCCGTTCGTCTTTCGCCGTAATGGTCGCAGCACGCGTGTTGCCCTGTTCGAACAAAAATTCTGCGGCGTGCCGCCCCGCCTCGACGTGATCAAACCCCACGCACATATCGACCGGACTATCGGTAATGTCCCAAACTTCCACAATCGGGATGCCCGCACCCAATAGCATTTGACGTGCGCGCGCACTGTGATGAATACCAGTCAATAAAATCGCATCAGGGCGTCGCGACAAGTGAGTGGCAACAAGCGCTTCTTCAGCTTCTGGTTCAAAGCCCGTTTCAGACAGTAGAATTTGATAGCCGTTTTCGCGCAACTTCTCTGAAAAAGCCGTAATAAATGTTGCATAAACGATATTTGTAAGAGACGGGATGAGCGCCGATATCAAGTTGGACTTTTTGGACGCCAACGCACCCGCCAGTGCATTTGGGACAAACCCGGTGACCTTTATAGCGTCATTGATCCTACCCAACGTCTCCGCCGAGACTTTATCAGGATGAGATAATGCACGCGACACCGTAACCTGCGACACGCCAGCTAGTCGCCCGACCGCCGCCATCGTCACCTGACGTTTGCCGTCCTTCTTAAAATCATTGCTTTCCATGATCAGCATAATCGAAAATCACACGTGCGCTTACAAGCGCTAATCCACTGCGTTTTGATTGCACGTCTTAAGGCTTGGGAAGGTTGAACTGACGAGTGCCTCTTTCATGTCCCGTTGTCTGTTGATTTTCATCACGACGGATAACGACGATGTCGAGACGGAAACAACATCATCCATAATTCAAAGCAGCGGTAGCGTTAGATTTGGTGAAGGGCGAAGAAGCGGTCAGCGAGCTGACCAGCCGGTTGGTGCTCAAAGCACCCGCCCCTCACCAAGAGCTCTGTCGTCCTTGGTTGGTCCATGGCAGGCCCCTGTGACCAAAGTTCGAAAGGCGATTATAACCCTTATTAGTCAAGAAGCCCCTGCGAAGAATTTCGCAGGGGCTTCTGTATGTCCCGAATCTCGGAACGCGTCATAGTTTGACGGGCCTTTGTGTGATCGCGCATGCGCACAAAGGTCGCGTGACTATGCGTCCCAAGCCTGATCTGTCCCGCCGAGACCACCGATTTGTACGCGCGTAGGCAAGCCAATCCGGTCAAGGATCGTGAAGAAGGGTTTGGGATCCAACTCCTCGACATTTACCATCGTTTTAGCATCCCATTCGCCAGACGCCACAAGCATCGCTGCGGCTACGGGAGGTAGGCCTGCGGTGTAGCTGATGCCCTGACTGCCAACTTCCTCATATGCTGCTTTGTGGTCAGCAACATTATAGACGAACACTTCGACGTCTTGACCGTCTTTGGTGCCTTTGACCAAGTCACCGATACAGGTTTTGCCGGTATACTCGGGCGCAAGGGAGGACGGATCAGGCAAGCACGCTTTGACCACCTTGAGCGGGATCACCTCTAGACCTTCGGCGGTTGTCACAGGCTGTTCAGAGAGTAGGCCAAGGTTCTGAAGGACGGTGAACACGTTGATGTAGTGGTCGCCAAATCCCATCCAGAACCGCACGTCCGCCTGCGGGTAATTGGCTGAGAGCGAATGCACCTCGTCATGACCCGACATGTAGGCCTTGGACGGACCAACCACGGGCAAATCCCACTCCTTGCCGACTTCGAACATCTTGTTCGTTTGCCATGCGCCGCCCTGCCATGAATAGACGACACCGGTGAACTCGCGAAAATTGATCTCGGGATCAAAATTGGTCGCGAAATACTTGCCGTGGCTTCCGGCATTAATGTCAACGATATCGATTGATTTGACTTCGTCCATGTATTCGTCAATCGCGAACCGCGCGAATGCATTTACGACACCGGGATCAAAGCCGGCTCCTAAAATGGCGGTAATGCCGTTTTGTGCACAGCGATCACGGCGTTTCCATTCGTAGTTTCCGTACCACGGTGGAGTTTCGCAAATCTTGTTCGGCTCTTCATGGATCGCCGTGTCGATGTAGGCCACGCCCGTCTCTATGCAGGCCTCAAGCACATGCATGTTCACGAAAGCTGTACCAACATTGATCACGATCTCGACGCCTGTTTCGCGAATAAGAGCAGCAACCTGATCGGGTTTGGTCGCGTCAACGGCGTGGGATCGCAACACACCGTTCTCTTTCATGGCACTTTTGTCATGCACTGTTCTGATAATGTCGTCACACTTGGACTGCGTGCGGCTTGCGATGTGGATATCGCCGAGCACGTCATTGTTTTGCGCGCATTTATGCGCCACGACCTGAGAGACGCCACCTGCGCCGATGATGAGAACGTTCCGTTTCAACTGTCTAGAACCCCCTGAGGTTGGGACATGGAATATGCAGCTTAACCGAGAGCTGCGACAAAGTCTTCATACCCGAAATCGCGGGCGAGTCGAACCGTTCCGTTAAGTTCACGGATGGCGATACTTGGCATTTTGAGGCCATTGAACCAGTTTTTCTTGACCATGGTGTATCCTGCGGCATCCTCAATGGTGACGCGGTCTCCAATTTGGAGCGGTTTGTCAAAGGATGCATCCCCAAAGATGTCCCCCGCCAAACAGGTCTTTCCGGCGATTTGATAGGTGTGCGGGCCTTGCGCAGGTAGCTTGGCGGTTTCGCGGTAAATAAGCAGGTCGAGCATATGCGCCTCGATAGAGCTATCGACGATGGCGATTTTTTTGCCGTTATCGATGATGTCGAGCACCGAAGTTTCAAGTGTGGTCGAGCGGGTAATGGCCGCCTCGCCAGGTTCCAAATAGACTTGCACACCAATTGCATCGGAAAATGCCTTGAGCCGGTCTGCCAGCTTGTCGAGCGGATAATCATCGCCTGTGAAGTGAATGCCACCGCCAAGCGACACCCAATCCAGACGCTTGAGAAACGCGCCGAACTCAACCTCGATCCGTGTGAGTTGCGCAGAAAACAGATCAAAGTCGCTGTTCTCGCAATTGTAGTGGATCATTACACCGTTGATGCGCCCCTCGGCCTGTTCCAGTCGTGCCATGTCCCATTCGCCAAGGCGCGAAAAGGGCCGCGCAGGATCGGCCAAATCAAATCCCGATGTGGAAAAGCGCGGATTAAGGCGCAATCCGCGTGCGGTCTGCTCGGATTGCGCAGAAAAGCGGTCGAGTTGGCCCAGCGAGTTAAAGATGATTTTGTCCGCATGGCGTACGGCGTCCTCGATTTCATCATCAGCCCACGCGACGGAGTAGGCATGAGTTTCTTTGCCGAATTTTTCCGCGCCCAAACGCAATTCGTAGAGCGAAGAAGACGTGGTGCCGTCCATGTAGTCACGCATAAAGTCGAATACGGGCCATGTGGAAAAGCACTTGAGCGCCAAGAGGGCTTTAGCCCCTGACTGCTCCCGCAAACGGGCGATTTTCTCCAAATTCGGCAAAAGCCGCTCTTTGTCGATCAGGTAGTATGGTGTCTGGATCATGCCCGTTTCATCCCGCTCTTATTTGCGTTGAAGGGTGGAATTAAGGTGATTGCGTCACCCGCGCAAGAAAAAGCTGATGTGTTGGTGTTTGTGCGGTGGCAGTTGTTGCCTCTTGCGCCCTTACGCGCTGCGGTGGATTGTCGGTGAAAACAGGAGGCCACAATGACCAAACGTCCCGACCCTGCTTTATTGGAAATTGCAGCCCGCTTTTCCACCGCGAGCTTTATCGATGAGAGAAAAGCGGCGATGCCCGCAATCCGCAAAGCCGCTACCGAGGCGAGGCGCGGTTTGGTGGGGCGTCATGCCGCAGACGTCGAGGTGGCGCAGTTGGGCGCGATGCGGCGGTTCACGCCCAAGACGGGTCTCGATCACTCATGCGTCATTATTTATGTGCACGGCGGCGGGTGGGTGAATTGCGATAGCATCACTCACGGCGCGGTCATGACCGATCTGGCGTATCTCACAGGCCACGAGGTTCTCGGCCCTGACTATCCGCTCGCCCCTGAACACCCTTACCCCGCGGGGCTTGATCATGTGATGGATCTGGTCGCAAAAACCCGTGCGGCACGGCCTGAGGCGAAACTCGTGTTGGCGGGTGATAGTGCAGGTGCGAATCTCAGCTTGGCGGTTGCGGCGAAGCTGCGCGATATGGGACAGGACGGTGCCGTGTCGGCGTTGTTGTTGTGGTACGGCTGTTTTCGCGCCAAATTCGACACGCGGTCACATGCGGAGTTTGGTGGTGGTGAGTTCGGCCTGACGACCGAGGCCATGCAGCGGTGTTGGGATTGGTATCTCAACGGTCAGGACACGGATGCGGCCCCATACGGTGATCTCGGCGCACTCGATGTTACGGGGTTGCCTCCTGCGTGGATGTGCGAGGCCGAATTGGATTGTTTGGCCGATGACACCCGTTG
>NZ_CBFHKW010000077.1:6021-8262 GCF_965656515.1 Celeribacter marinus | reverse complement strand
AGGCGCACAAGGGACTGGTAATAGCTCTCGTCAGGAATCCAAACGCGTTTAAAATACCTGTCGTACACTTGGCGTTCCGGATCATTCAATATCTTGGTCAGGGTGTCACGGGACAAACACCACCATTGCGATCCAAGGTGCGGAACGACATTTTCCGGACGCTTACGTCTAAAGCCGACACGGCGTTGCAACCGGACATACGCATCGAACAGGCGCCGATTTTTCTTCCATGAAAATGGAAACCGTAGGGTAAACCGTTCGGAATCCAGCCCACCAACCGTCCACGGCACATCTTCCGTCGTCACGCTTTCAATAAAGTTTGTCGTTGGCCGCGCCGATAGGTACGCTTTTAAATCAGCCACGGGTCTCAACGGCAAACAGGATCCTGAGGCAAGATAGACATGCTGAACATCATCGAACCGGTCGAGCATGAGTTCAGACGCATTTTGAGATGCCGCAACCAATGACCACGTGCCCCAATCGCAACTGTGTCGTTTCGAAAACAAAACGTTGTCGAGATCTGACAAACTTTCAACAAATGCTCGATATGCCGCTGCCGCCACACGTTTGTCCACATGGACCACGACAGGGCAACCTTGGTCCGCCCAATGACGTGCCACTTGTTCGGCGCGGTCCAGCGCTGTGTGAACCAGCATAACAAAGCCGACCGTCATGCCCAATTTCCCTTAGACATCAGCCCAAGAATCTCGAGTTGCCGCCAATTGATATATTTCTCAGACCAATTGCACCACAGGTCCGGATCTTCTTCTAGATTTTTGTGATAGGCTGCGTACTCGCGGCCGCTGGCGTAGTGCTCTTGTCGCTGCAACTCTTCTTCTGTTTTCGCGCGCAGAGTGCTTATGAATTTGGCATGAAGTAACGCCCCAGACGCTTTTTCACCACCGCTAGTATCGTACACCAAATTTAACCCACGCGGCAAAAGCATGTGAGTAGATTGAATATACGCAAACTTTCTATCCCATTTCACCAATGGAATTTTGTTCATCGAAGGTGCGTTTTCTGGGTCATCTTTAAAGAAACGGCGTGCCCGTGGACCACCTTGGATCCACAAGTTGAAATAGTCTGGGTTGGTCGAAATCGTATAGTTCCCGCTATCGAACCATTCGGCGATTTCCATGGGGTTTTGGCCGGCACGATACGCTACCGCGTCGACGCTGCCCTTCGGATACATATCAATCATCATCGCCGAAAAACTCTTGAGACCAGAGTTGTCGAGCCAATCTGTGAGAGCCGGTATGGGACGCGTGTCGCAAAATGGATAAACAAAAAACTCATCGACATCCACGGTGAGGGTCCAATGCCCATGGCAATACTTGCGCGCGAGCCAGTTCATCCAACGCACACCAAAATCTGCCCTCTTATAGCTTTCCTGTGTGTGCCAAAGTGAAACGTCATCCTGCGCCTTGAGGTAAGCACCGGACCCATCGTCGCTGTCATTGTCGACGACAAGAAAGTGCGACACACCAAGATCGCGATAGTATTGTAGAAAATATGGAAGACGGATGCTCTCGTTGCGTAGTGTCACAACGACAAGAATATCATTGGGCCGAATTTGGGATGTTCGGTCAGCGACACAGGTCAAATCATGACGTGCGCGAATAGCCTTGAACAAGACCTTTTTGCGCCGCCAGCGCATGCGATATCTACCAAACCTGCTCAATCGACCAACTGTTCCCACTAGCGATACGTTTACCTATCGCTTCTATACATGCAGACTACGCTTTTAGTCGTGATTGGTAAACAATTAGGGCACATTGCAATGATTGTTTACATTAAGTCGTGGGGTTACCGTGTCCCCAAGCACCACGTGACATAAGGCCAAGAGATTCTAATTGCTCTGCCCCCTCATAAGGTATCGAAACATCCCCCATCAAATTAGGACTTTCGACGATTAAGTCATAGTAGCCTTGAAACGCAGATGGGTCCCGAAAGTGTTGGTTTCTGTTCTTTTCCTCACGAGACTTCTCAATGACATTTGGCAAAAATTTCGTGTGCAGTAAAACACCCGTAAGTCGGGGATCGGATGGCCCGTCATAGAGCGCATTCAACGATGGCGGCAGAAGCGAATGCGTGGAATTAATGTAGGCGTATCGCCAATTCCATCGAACCAAAGGTAATTTATTTAAAGTTGGTCCCTTCTCTGGGGTATCCGCAAAGAAGACACGTTCGCGCGCGCCGCCCTGCAACCACAAGTTCCCCCGGGGCAACTGTCGCGTGGCG
>NZ_CBFHKW010000077.1:3634-5922 GCF_965656515.1 Celeribacter marinus | reverse complement strand
CGGTAAGGTACTGGATCAAAATGGGTCAAAACGTCTCGTGGATCTTGGCCCGCCGTGTAGCGCACCGCGCCGATCGGACCCTGAGGATACAGGTCCAACATCAACGCACCCATCGCTGGTGTTCCCGTTTGATCTAAAAAGCGACACAAATCCGGCAACTTACGGGTCTGAACGTCTGGATAAACAAAAAGTTCATCCGCATCGACCGTCAGGCACCACTTGTCATTGCAATACCGCATCAATAGCCAGTTGGCCCAATCCAAACCGAAACGGGATGCCTTGTAGCTCGCCTTCGTCTCCCAAAGAGATACGTCACGCATTTGAGCCAAGAGCGCAGTGGTTCCATCGTCGCTATCATTATCAACAATTAGAAAATGAGTGACCCCAAGATCGCGGTAGTAGTCGAGAAAATAGGGCAGACGCTGCGCCTCATTTCGAACCACGCTGACTGCAAGAATTGCGTCATCTCCAATAACTGCCGTTCGGTTCGTAATCACGGTCAGTTGGCGGCGCGATCGAAACGACCTCCAAATCAAATGACGCCGCAACTGTCGCATCAAATAGGCCTGAAAATAATGCATCACAGCTGTGCCCCTCACCGTCCGTTAGGGGGCATTTTATGCGGGTTCATATCACTTTTCATAGTGGCCAGATTGGTGCCACCGCCACGCATCTGCAATCATCTCGCCAAGATTAGATCGCATCGGGGCCCAACCCAACTCCGTCACGGCCCGCTCTGATCCTGAAACCAGTTTTGTACAATCCCCAGCGCGGCGCGCTCCTTCCACGTACGGCACCTCTTTGTTGGTAACAGCGCGCGAATGATCAATTACTTCACGAACAGAGAATCCGTCACCGGTCCCAAGATTGAACACACGGCTACCTTTACCATCGAGCAGCCATTTAAGGCCCAAAACATGCGCATCAACGAGATCGCAGACATGGACATAGTCACGCACACATGTCCCGTCAGGCGTTTCATAATCAGTGCCAAAGATGGTCAACGCATCACGTTTTCCAGAAATTGCATCAAGCATGAGCGGAATCAAATGCGTCTCGGGCTGATGGAACTCGCCAACCTCACCCTCGGGATCACCACCCGCCACATTGAAGTAGCGAAAGATAACGTGATCAAGCCCAAATGCTTGCTGAAAGTTACCAAGGATATCCTCAACGGCTTTCTTGGACGCGCCATAGGAGTTGATCGGAAGTTGAACGCTATTCTCATCTAAAACAACGTTGTCTTGATCGCCATAAGTCGCACATGTCGATGAGAATACAAAATTGAGGCAATTGGCTGCGACCGCAGCCTCTACCAACGTCAACGACCCAATAACGTTGTTGCGCCAATATTTTGCAGGATCGTGCATGCTTTCTCCCACCTGAGAGAAAGCCGCAAAATGCATAACCGCAACAGGGCTATATTTGGAAAAAACCGCGTCAAGGCTGATGCGATCCAACAGGTCGCACCGCTCAAATGGGCCGAACTTGACCGCATCCTCCCACCCCGTGGATAGATTATCCACGGTCACTGGCGTAAAACCGGCGGCACGAAGCGCCTTGCAGGCATGCGAGCCAATATAGCCCGCCCCACCAGTCACGATAACATGTTGCATCATTTCTTCACTTACTGGGCTGCTGCGCGCATAGACGCTAAACCGTCCAGAAACTCTTGTAGGTCATCGCGAAGTTCAGGGCGCGATAGGCCAAACGAAATCGTCGCCTGCAAGAAACCAGCCTTGGAACCGCAATCAAAACGCTGGCCCTCGAACTTGTAACCATAGACGTTGCGCCCCTCAGCGATTTCATCGGCAATCGCATCGGTCAATTGAATCTCTCCGCCAGAACCCGCCTTTTTCTTATTCAGGTTACGCATCACGTCCGGCGACAAAATATACCGGCCAATCACGGCAAGATTGGATGGCTCTTCGCCTGCCGGTGGCTTTTCAACCATGCCCTTCACAGACACAGCGGACCCTTGTTCAGCATCAAAATCCAAAACGCCGTAGGATGACGCTTTATCCTGAGGAACTTCCATTGCGGCAACCATGGACCCGCCAAGTTCGGCGTGGGCCTCCATCATTTGCTGAAGACAGGGCTTTTCAGCCGCAATAACATCATCGGGCAAAATTACAGCAAACGGTTCTTTTGGCCCCAAAAGGCGGCGGGCGCACCACACAGCATGCCCAAGACCAAGCGCCCTATGTTGGCGGATGTAGGCAATTTCACCGCTATCCATATTTGTGTTTTTAAGGATCGCCAAAAGGTCGTCTTTACCCTTTTTACGT
>NZ_CBFHKW010000077.1:0-3535 GCF_965656515.1 Celeribacter marinus | reverse complement strand
GCATAATCTGCATTGGTGTACGGGATGACTTCCTTGGAAAAATAAAGCGCGTATTTGTCTACATCAAACACGGCCGTTGTCCCGCCAACGCGACCCGCCTTACGATCCTCCAAAAATCCATTTAGGGCGCGCCCGTCACATTGCAAAACAGGGGTCGTCATCGAGGCACCCTCGTCCGACTTAATATCATCCACCAGTGTTTCTACAAACCAATGCGGGGTGAGGGGCGCATCACCTTGCAGGTTGATCACTACGTCATACGCATCCCCAAGGGCTGCGTGGGCCTCTGCACACCGTTCTGTACCGTTGACGCAAGTGGACGAGGTCATCACCACCTCGGCACCAAACGCCTCGGCTGCGTCGCGGATACGGGTATCGTCAGTGGCCACAACAACACGGTCAATGCCCTTTGCCGATTGCGCCGCCTCCCAACTCCGTTGGATAAGTGATTTCTTTACGCCGCCCTTTCCGGCAAGCTCGACAAGAGGCTTTCCGGGGTAACGTGACGAGGCATAGCGGGCCGGTATAACGAGAAGCGTTTTCATTGTGCTGATTTCAACTCCACACCTGGCGCGTAGGCAATAAAGAACGGATTGGCGTAATCCTCTTTGCCGTAGGTCAGGGACTCATGCGTATCGAAGCGTACCACATCCCCACCCGCACCAATCAAAACGGCATGACCCGCGGCGGTATCCCACTCCATCGTGCGCCCTACGCGCGGATAAAGATCAGCTTCGCCAGTCGCGACGAGGCAAAATTTTAGGGAAGAGCCCGCGGATTTGCTGTCCGCCACATTATATTTATTAATGTAATCCTCGGTCGCCTGATCGCGGTGAGATTTAGAGGCCACCACAAGCAAAGCTGAGTTGTCGGGTACTTTCACAGATATCGTATTTTGAATGCCCACAATGTCGCGTGCAAATGGACCGACCTCCTCAACGGATTTCCCGTCTACATCAGTGATGAACAGTCTGTTTTTTGCTGGCGCATATACCACGCCGCGCGTTGGCACACCGTTTTCCACATACGCGATATTGACCGTGAAATCGCCACGTCTATTGATGAATTCTTTGGTGCCATCAAGCGGATCAACGATGAGAAACGTATCGGCCTTGAGCGCATGTGACTGCGCTTGCTCTTCGGTAATCAGCGTCACTTCGGGGAAGGCCGCGCGCAAGCCTGCAGAAATAATGGCGTCCGCCGCCTCGTCCGCAATTGTCACGGGGCTATCATCCGATTTTGATCTCACTTCAAAATCATCGGAATTGTAAATCTCCATAATTTTGTCACCTGCCTCAAGTGCAAGACTACGCATCAGTGGAATAAGTGTTTCAAAATTCAATGGTCTCTCCTCAAAAGGCGGATGCCTTGTAAATGCTGTATATATTGATGCCACTTAATTGATTATGCAACTTTCGCATCTTATGCTTCACCAAAGGTCAATCGGCAAGCCTGCCATTTTTGACATCCTGTGTAGGAATTTTGACGTGTTCAAATACTCATCGCAACAAAACGGATTTTCGGCAGCATTCAATATTTTGCGGCTCATTTTTCACAACACAGTGCGGCACGTGCGAAAATCTCACGGCAGCCCATTAATTGGCCTGATCACCAATATTTCACAGGCCATTATTCTTGTCGCCGTATTCTCATTTATGATGAATATTCTCGGCATAAGTCGCAACTCGGTACGTGGTGATTTCATTTTGTTTATCATGACAGGAATTTTTCTATTCCTGACTCACAACAAGACGTTGGGCGACGTCGCGAGCGCGGAATCAGGCACATCTCCAATGATGCAACACGCCCCAATGAACACGGCGATTTCGATCACGTCTGCCGCCCTCAGCGCATTATATATACAATTCTTGTCAGTTGCGGTCATCTTGACTGTGTATCAGCTCGGATGGGGTGGCGTAGAGTTCCAATATCTACCTGGTGCATTTGCGATGTTCATGATGGCTTGGTTCTCTGGTGCGGCTATCGGCACCGTTGTTCTTGCAGCCAAACCTTGGGCGCCTGAATTCGTGCGTGTTGTTCAAACTCTTTACACTCGTGCAAATATGTTCACATCAGGCAAAATGTTTCTTGCAAACGCGATGCCGGGATTCATGTTGGCGTTTTTCAAATGGAATCCGTTATTTCACACAATCGACCAAGCGCGCGGATACACCTTTGTGAACTACAATCCTCACTATAGTTCACCACTCTATCCGCTCATGTTTTCATTGGTCTTCCTTACCATTGGGCTTTTGGCTGAGTTTTTCACTCGAAAACGCGCCTCGGCAAGTTGGTCAGCTCGGTAACGTGCCTTACGTTACGACCCGCATCGTCAAATTAATGCGCCCCGACTTAGGCAACAGTTGGCTTGAACCATATTTCACACGGTCAATTCCGTGATAGAGCAACCTTGCGGCGCCGCTCATAACAACGACATCTCCCGACTGAAGCCAAATACTCTCCGTCTTGCCGCCCCGAGTTGCATTCCCGACCCGAAACAACGCCTCATCACCGAGCGAAATAGACACGACGGGTTGTTCAAAATCAGTTTCGTCCCGATCTTGATGCATGCCCATTTTAGCATCTTCGCCATAAAAATTGACCAAGCAGCATTCGGGCTTTCGCGCCAAAGGTACGACAGCGTCCCAAACGCCTAGAATGCTTTCAGGAATTCGCGGCCATGGTGCACCATCAGGGTGAGTCTCGCTGTACCTGTAACCTTGCCGATCCGACACCCAACCGAACCGGCCGGCCGAGGTCATCCTCACAGACATAGGCTTACCATACGGCGTCATAGGTGAAAATACGGGTGCCTCACGAACGACATCGCGCAAATCAGCAACAATTTTAGACTGAATCGCCGTACCAATCAGCCCCTTGAACACCTGCATGCCCTTTAAATCGAGTGGTGTGACATGATATTTTTTGATCATTAAAGTCCGTTCCTTAGACAGTGACTGCAATTTTCACCTTTTTAAGGGCCTCACACAACTTGCAGGGGCCAAAACGCATCCCTATATACGCATCGAAGCACTGATCGGTTCAGTCCGGTCTTAAACATTCAACACTGGGATTGATGGCGGGTGCCTGAATGGGCCCAACGTCAAAACATCGCCAAGAAGAGGACTTAAAGGTATGGCTAAAGTCATCGGTATCGACCTCGGGACCACAAACTCCTGCGTCGCAATCATGGACGGTTCACAGCCGCGTGTCATCGAGAATTCAGAAGGCGCACGCACAACGCCGTCTATCGTCGGCTTCACAGACAATGAGCGCCTTGTCGGCCAAGCCGCAAAACGCCAAGCTGTGACCAACCCCGAAAATACAGTTTTCGCCGTAAAGCGCCTTATCGGCCGCCGCGCAGGTGACGCCGAAGTGGAAAAGGACAAGAACCTTGTTCCTTACGAGATTGTCGATGGCGGCAATGGCGATGCATGGGTGAGCGTTAAAGGCGACAAGTATTCGCCATCGCAAATCTCTGCATTCATTCTCGGCAAGATGAAAGAAACAGCTGAGTCTTACCTAGGTGAAGAGG
>NZ_CBFHKW010000076.1:0-8548 GCF_965656515.1 Celeribacter marinus | reverse complement strand
CGTCACGTTACGGATGGTGTTTCCACTGGTCTGGATCGCGTGCATTTCCACGTCCGCGAGCGCATCCAGCATATCGGGCACATCCGGCAATTTTGGCCAGTTGAATTGGATGTTCTGACGGGTGGTGAAGTGTCCGTACCCCTTGTCCCATGTGTCGGCGATATAGGCCAATTGGTCCATTTGATCGGGGTTGAGCGTGCCATAGGGAATCGCCACGCGCAGCATATAGGCGTGCAATTGCAGGTACAGACCGTTCATCAGGCGCAGGGGGCGAAACTCCTCTTCGGTCAGGGAGCCGTCAACACGCCGCTCAACCTGACCGCGAAACTGCGCACAGCGCGCGCGGACGAATGCGGCGTCAAAGTCGTTATACTTATACATGGTCGGCTCCTGTCACTTGTTTGCCGTGGGCGTAGTTGGACGGTCCTGTGCGGCGGAAGTCTTCGCGAAAATGCGTGGGCTCAGGGCCATTTGCGCCGCTGATTGCATCGGCCAGATAGGCCCCAACCTGCATCCCGTCTTTGGTCGCGCGCGCCAATGCGGCCTCCGCCGTTTCGGCATCCTCAAAAAGGGCCGCATCGTTGAGCGCACGCACCCACGCGCCACTGGCGTCGAGATAGATAACATCGCCATCCAGAAGGGCGTTGGCGGTGACGACTTTGGGCGTAAAAGGACGGGCCATGAGGGTTTTCCACTTGCGATTTCTTACCCATAATTTAGAACATTATTCCATAATTTGGACAGGTGCCTGAGGAAATAAGGGTGTTTGTTCTAGAGCCATCGATGCGCTAGGCTCGTGTTCCGCCAAAAGGGAGAAAACCGAAATGAGTGTCCAACTTGATGAGATGGATCGGAAAATCTTGCGGGAGCTGCAACATGATGCAAGCCAGTCTTTGGACGAAATCGCCAAGATTGTGGGCTCGTCAAAGACACCCGTATGGAATCGTATTCGCAAAATGCGCGAGAACGGGGTGATCGGCAAAGAGACGGTTATTCTGGATGCTGAGAGCCTCGGCCTTGAGGCGTGTTTCTTTGTTTTGGTGCGCACAAACGCCCATGAGGCGGGGTGGCAGGAGAAGTTTTTACAGGTGCTAAAGGCGCGTCCAGAGGTGTTGGAGGCGCATCGTTTGGCCGGAGAAATCGACTATATTCTCAAGGTCCGTGTGACCAATGCCAAAGCCTATGACGCGTTTTATCAGGCGCTGATTGAGGAGGTCACGATCTATAATGTGACGGCGCTCCTCTCGATGGAAGAGATCAAATACACGACGGAACTGCCGCTTTAACGCCTGTCGCGGAACACAAAACAGGGCGCGGTGACCGATGGTCCCGCGCCCTGTTGTATGTCTGATGTTCGCGTAGAGGAGATTAGCGGTTTCCGGTCTTTGTAAAGCGTCCCGCATCTGCGGCGGCCATTCGCAAGGCATTGGATTTATTGACTGTTTCCTCGAACTCAAGCTGTGGGTCGCTGTCATAAACCACGCCGCCGCCCGCCTGAATATAGAGCTTTTCGTCTTTGATCACACCGGTGCGCAACGCGATGCACATGTCCATGTCGCCACCCGCGGAAAAGTATCCCACGCCGCCGCCATAGACGCCGCGCTTTTCGGGTTCCAACTCGTCGATGATCTCCATCGCACGCACTTTGGGCGCGCCTGACACGGTGCCGGCAGGCAGGCCCGCAAGCAGGGCCGACAGCGCATCATGGTCGTCGGACAATTCACCCACCACGTTGGAGACGATGTGCATCACGTGGGAATACCGCTCGATGATGAATTCCTCAGTCGGGCGCACCGTGCCGATTTTGGACACTTTGCCCGTGTCGTTGCGCCCCAGATCGAGCAGCATCAGGTGCTCGGCCAATTCCTTTTGATCCGACAGCAGATCGTCCTCGAGGGCTTTGTCCTCGGCGGGGGTGGCGCCGCGTTTGCGGGTGCCTGCGATCGGGCGAATGGTCACCTCGCCGTCGAACACACGCACGAGAATTTCGGGGGAGGCACCGACAATCTGATAGCCGCCGAAGTTGAAAAAGAACATGAACGGCGAGGGGTTGGTGCGGCGCAAGGAGCGATAAAGCGCAAAGGGCGGCAACGGGAACTCTTGTGTCCAACGCTGTGCGGGAACGACTTGAAAGATGTCCCCTGCGGTGATGTACTCTTTCGCCTTTTCAACGGCTTGTAGGTAACCCTCATGGGTGAAATTGGACTGGGGCGGCGGCGCGCTCCACTCTTGGCCCAAATCGTGGCTGACCTCAACGGGGGCGCGTTCGAGATCGCGTAGCGCGTCCATCACCCGTTCGGCGGCTTGGGCATAGGCGGCTTTGGCGGATTGACCGGAGCCTGTCCATGCGGGCGATACGATCATCACCTCGCCTTTGACGCCATCCAAAACGGCCACCACGGACGGGCGCATCAATACCGCATCGGGCAGGCCGATCGGGTCGGGGTTCACGTCAGGCAGGTGTTCGACAAGACGGATCATATCGTAACCAAGATAGCCAAACAGACCCGCACAGGACGCCGGCAGTTCGGGCGGCAGATCAATCTTGCTCTCGTCGATCAGGGCGCGAATGGCCGTAAGCGGATCCGCCTCTTGGGCCGCAAATCCGTCCGCATCAAAGCGCGCATTGCGGTTGATGGACGACAGCGTGCCCTCACATTTCCACACCAGATCGGGTTTCATCCCGATGATGGAATAGCGTCCACGCACTTCTCCGCCTGTCACAGATTCGAGAATGAAACTGTCGGTGCGCGCGCCTGCCAGTTTGAGCATGATCGACACGGGCGTGTCGAGATCAGCGGCCACTTTGGCGTAGACGACTTGGTTTTGGCCCGCCTCATACGCGGCTTCAAACTCGGAAAAGGACGGGATCAACGTGGCCATCGGTTCGACTTTCTATAGACGGTGGAACGCCTTAGGGCATTTGGGCATGCACGGCGTTGAGTGCCGCTTGGTTCACGGTGACGCCATCACGCACACGCATGGCGTTTGCAAAGGCGGCGATCACGTCTTGGGCGGCACCCTGTGCGGCTTGCTCGGCGTAGCTCGCGGCAATCTCGTCCATCTCGGTGTTGGCATCGGGCGGCTGCACGGCGTCCACTTTTGCGATCACAACACGGTCTGCACCTGTGATCACAGTTGTCGCCCCGAGCGCCAGACCCGGAGCGAATACCGCGTCAATGAACCCTTGTGGCATTGTGGAGATGAAATCGCGGCGCGTGATATCCGCAAAGGTCTCGACAGGCAGGCCAAGCGCGTCCATTGCGGTGCCTGCGGCCACTTCGGTCTGGATATCGATTGCGCGGGCGTTCAACAGGCGCGCGGTCTCGCTTGCGGTCCAATCTGCGGCCACTTGGTCGCGCACCTCATCCAACGGGCGCACGGCGGCGGGGTTTATCGCATTGAGGCGCAGGGCAAAGATGCCACCATCGGACAGTTCAATAATCTCGGGGAAATCACCGACTTGGGCGGCCTGAACGGTTGTGACAAAGGTCGCGTAGGAGGCAAGCCCGTCCTCGGATGCGGTGGACCAGTCCATTTGGCCCAACTCCATCGCCGTCTCTGCCGTCAATTCCTCAAGTGTGGCGCCAGAGGCCAACAGGTCGTCGAGGGTTTCAAGCAGATCACCAATCTCGCGGCGCGCGGCATCGGTTGCCATCTCTTTGGCCAGATCGTCGCGCGCATCCTCGAATGCGATTTCAGAGGCCTCAAGCACGCCGTTTACGCGAAACAATGCAGGTCCAAGGTCGGACATCACAGGACCGACAAGGCCAAGCTCCTGCGCGCCAAAGACTGCATCGGCAGCGACGCCAATGTCACTTGGTGCGACGTCACCCAAATCGATATCGGCAAGGGACAGACCGCGTGCGGTCACTTCGTCGTCGAATGTGGTTTCGCCCGCCGCAATACGGTCGGCTGCGGCCTGTGCATCGGCATCATTGCCGTACACCAGACGCTCCACGAGGCGGCGTTCGGGTTGAATGTAGGCGGCGATATTGTTGTCGTAGATTTGGCGTAGGCTGGCTTCGTCCAGCTCGACACTGTCGGAAATCATGGTCGGGGACAGCCACGCATAGGTCACATCGCGCGTCTCTGGCGCGGTGTAGGCGGCCGCGTTTTCCTCATATTGCGCGGTGATTTGCGCGTCTGTGGCTTGTTCCACTTGTGTGTCGAGATCCACGGCGGTCAGGCTTGCAACGCTCACGGTGCGCCGCTCTCCGAGCCAGTCCACGATCACTTTGGCGTAGGCGTCCGGCATGACAACGCCAGTGGCCAATGCCCCCTGAAGCAACGCCCGCGCGGTATCACTGCGCAAGGAGTCTTCGAATTCGTTCGTGGTCTGACCAAGGCGCTCAATGGCGAATTTATAGGTGTCGGCGTCGAATGTCCCGTCAACACCTTGGAAGGCGGAAATGCTCATAAGTGTGCGGCGCACTTCGTCGTCGCCTACGGATATGCTAAGGCGCGCCAATTCACCGTCAAGGGCGGCGCGTGTCAAAAGACCGTCGAGCACTTGGTTGGTGACGCCGAGCTGCGTGGCTTGGGCGATCGTGATTTGTTGTCCGGTCTGTTGCTCAAGGGCGCTCAATTCGTTTTGCAAAGCACGGGCGTAGACGTTGAGGTCGACCTCTTGGTCTCCGACCGCGCCAACACTGCGGACGGTGCCGCCGAAATTGGTGGCCCCAAAGCCGCCAAGACCCAAGATCAATAGGCCTACAATGCCCATTGCGATTACTTTTCCGCCGCTGCCTTTACCGCTCGCCATGTTCTTGGTCTCTCCTTAACTGTGGCGAAATGTCTAGGCGGTTCGTGGCGGACCCGCAAGCCAGATTGGCGCGGATCATGGATCAATCTGTTGCAAACGCTCTAAAAGGTCCGTGATCGCGTCACAGTCGAGATTGGCAAAGGCAATGCGCAGCTCGCGCGCGCCGCGCGGATCCCCCGCAGGGGTAAAGAATGTGGCAGGCAAGACCAGCACGCCCGCATGATCGACGAGCCACGGCGCAAGCGCACTTGACGCCATATCGAACGGGTGGGCGACATAGGCGAAAAAACCGCCGGTGCCCAAAAGCGTCCAGCCCTTTGCGGCAAGTGGTGCGAACCCGTCCTCAAGCGTGCGGCGGCGTTTCAGGATTTCGGCGCGCTCGCCCGCAAGCCAGTCGCCTAAGTTCTGCATCCCCCAAAGGGCCGCGCGTTGGCCAAGCTGGTTGGGGCAAATGGTGACTGTATCGAGGTATTTTTCGACCTGTAACAGCCGCTCGGGCGCGGCGGTGAGGGCGCCAACGCGGTGCCCCGTGAGGCGGTAAGCTTTTGAAAACGAATAGATTTGCACCAATGTGTCGCGCCAGTCCGGTTGACGCAGCAAGATATGCGGCGCGCCCTCGCGGGCGTCAAAATCGCGGTATGTCTCGTCGACCACGAGGGCAATCCCGTGTGTGCGCGCCAAAACGTAGAACTTTGTCAGCAACTCGGATGGGTATTCAACGCCTGCGGGATTGTTGGGCGTGACGAGGACAATGGCGCGGGTGCGCGGTGTGATGAGGCTTGCCGCCTGTTCCAGATCGGGCAGCATATCCGCGCCTGTCGGCAGGGGCACGGCGGTGACGCCCGCCATGTCGCACCACATTTTATGATTGAAATACCAAGGGGTTGGAAGGATGACCTCATCACCGCTCGCCGCCAGTGTCGACATCACGGCTGTAAAGGCCTCGTTCGCGCCTGATGTGATGGCGATATCTGCGGCGTTGACCTGTGCGTGATAGGTGGTGCTGACCTGTTGGGCGAGTTCGGCGCGCAGAGCGTCTAGGCCCAAAACAGCTCCGTACAGGTGCACCTCGTCATCTTCGACCGCGAGACGTGCGATTTCTTGGCGTAACGCCAACGGGGGCGGGGCCATCGGTGCGGCTTGGGACACGTTGAGCAAGGGGCGATCTGGCGCAAAGGTTTTGCCCGCAACCCATGACTGTGCCTCGACAATCGGAGAGCGGGAGGTGCGTGCCATCGGGGTGGCAAGAGGCAGGGGCGTTGTGGTGGCCATTAGGGGCTCCTAAGCGTCAAATCATCCGTTGATTTATACTTAGGCAGCGCGCAGCGGACTGACAATGGCCGCGCACACAAAGAGGGGCATTCAACGCAAAACGCCCTCGCGCAGGGGCGAAGGCGTTGGGCATTATGGTGTGTGTGGCGCGCGGGTTTTAGTCTTTGCCGCGGTACGGCTGCACGTATTGCAGGGCCATATCCCAAGGGATGAGCGCGGTGAGAAAACGCCGTGGGGCGGCGTTTTGCGCGCGAACCGGAACGTCTCGCGTTTCGGATTTCCCCGTTTGACCTTGCGCGCGGGTTTTAGTCTTTGCCGCGATAGGGCTGCACATATTGCAGGGCCATATCCCAAGGGAAAAAGATCCATGTGTCTTGGCTGACTTCGGTGACAAAGGTGTCGACCTGTGGGCGGCCTTGGGGTTTGGCGTAGACCGTTGCGAAATGGGCGTTGGGGTAGAGTTCGCGGCACAGCTCAAGGGTTTTGCCGCTGTCCACCAGATCGTCAATGATCAAGATGCCGGTGCCGTCCCCCATCATGTCGGCGTCGGGCGCTTTGAGCACTTTGGCCTCGGAGCGGTCTTGGTGGTCGTAGGATTTGACCGAGATGGTATCAACCGTGCGCACGTCCAACTCGCGGGCGATGATCATCGCGGGGGCCATGCCGCCACGGGTGATCGCCACGATTGCGCGCCATGCGCCATCATCGGGGCCTTTGCCATCAAGGCGCCACGCCAATGCGCGGCTGTCACGGTGGATTTGGTCCCAAGAGACGTGAAAGCCTTTTTCGTGCGGCAAAAGCGGATCGGTCATGTGAGGTTCTTTCTAGAGATGAGCATTAGGTTGTAGCGATTTTTAGTCCAAAAGCGGCAATCATGCCACCCAAGATACGGTCGGTCCAAAGTTTAGCGCGCCCGTAAGCCGTGCGGGCCTTTTTGCGCGAAAAAACAAGCGCGACAAACACATACCACATGGTTTCGTTAACAAAGACGAAAAACAGCAGGGCCGCAAGAACGGGAAGGGGCGTGCCTTGCGGGATCAGACCGGCAAAAACCGCGCCAAAAAAGATCGCGGGTTTGGGATTGGCGAGCTGTGTGAACAACCCGAGGCGAACGGCGTTGCCCAAGGAGCGTGGCGTGGCCAAGGTGACCACATCGGGCAAAGGATCGCGGGCGTGACGGATGGTTTTATATCCGATCCATGCCAAAAACAGCCCCCCCGCCACTTTGAACGCCACATAGGCGCGTGGCACCACTTCAAACATCAAGGCCAGTCCAAACATCGCGGCCATTGCCCAGATCACCGCGCCAAGGCCAAAAGCGACCGCAAGCCCGCCTGCGGGGCGAAACCCTTCGGAGGCTGCGGTGCGCACGGACACCACAAATGAGGGGCCAGGTGACATCGCGGCGACGAAATGCAGGGCGAGAATGGACAAAAAGATGGTCAGCGTCATAAGGCGGCCTGTCTCACATGAAGTCCGAGGGCCGCGTTGCACAACGGGCCCTCGGGGTATGGTACTTTAAAGGCGGCGTGCCGTTAGCCCTTTGTGATGTCGGGGGCGTCGACGGCTTTCATGCCGACAACGTGGTAGCCCGCATCAACGTGGTGCGTCTCGCCCGTGACGCCCGATGACAGATCGGACAAGAGGTAGAGCGCCGAGCCGCCCACATCGTCGATTGTCACATTGCGGCGCAGGGGCGAGTTGTATTCGTTCCACTTCATAATATAGCGGAAATCACCAATGCCCGACGCGGCGAGTGTTTTGATCGGACCGGCGGAGATGGAGTTCACGCGGATGCCGTCTTTGCCCAGATCCTCGGCGAGGTAGCGCACGGAGGCCTCAAGGGCCGCTTTGGCCACGCCCATGACATTGTAATGCGGCATAATGCGTTCGGCGCCGTAATACGTCATGGTGATCATCGAGCCACCATCCGTCATCAGCTTGGCGGCGCGTTGAGCCACGGCGGTAAAGGAATAGACGGAGATGTCCATCGTCATGTTGAAGTTATCGCGGGTGGTGTCGACATAGCGGCCCCGCAGTTCGGCCTTGTCGGAGAACCCGATGGCGTGGACGATAAAGTCGATCTTGCCCCAACGCGCTTCGATATCGGCAAAGAGCGCATCGACGGATGCCCCGTCGGTTACGTCACACGGCACGACGAAATCGGAGCCAAGTTGCGCGGCCAATGGGTCTACGCGTTTCTTGAGTTGCTCGCCTTGGTAGGAAAAGCAAAGCTCCGCACCGTGTTCCGCCAAAGCCTTTGCAATGCCCCAAGCGATTGATTTGTCGTTGGCGAGGCCCATAATGAGGCCACGTTTGCCTTCCATAAGTTTTGTCATGGTCGGTCCTTTATCCGTATTTACCTGTTGTATCAGGCTTTAGGCGGTTTGAACGCATCTCGCAAGGTTTTGCCCGTGTGCGCGCAAACTTAGCGCGACTTGTCGTGTGGGGTGGAGTGCACTAATTGGGAGGGAGATGGCCAAGGAGGGCAGGGTGATGGACAAACGCAAA
>NZ_CBFHKW010000075.1:0-8754 GCF_965656515.1 Celeribacter marinus | reverse complement strand
CCAGAACAGTGTCCTGAACGTGAGGGGCGTTCTATGTCTGGGACGCGGGCGCGTCAAGCGCACAATGGGTGATTGAGCAAAAAAAACGCCTTCTACGCAAACGACGAGCGCGGCACAGCAACAAAGGCCCGATTCAGGTCGGCAATACCACGCATAAACGCTAAATCTCGCTGGCCTGTTTAAGGGTGGCAGCGCTTTGCTTTGGATCAAGTTTTAGGGCGCAGAGCAATTGCAGCAAAACCTGTTGGCAAGTTGCGCCGACAGCAAGGCGAATACCGAACTCGCGGGTCCGATCACTTCGCATGACACTGCCTTATACTCCGCGAAAACATCTGCAATCGTTCCCGCAGCCGCTACGGTCACGATCTGACCACCGCGCACGACTGATTGTGAGATACAGGTGACCGGCACAGGCTCCTCGGCCTCTTGCATCCACCATAATGCAAGGGCGGGCGCACACACATCTCCAACCGGCGCGCAGCGCCAGCATTCGGCGCAGATGTGTTTTATAGCGTTGCCAGCTTGGCACTCAAACGAGGCGCTAGAAGAATATGTCCTCGTCGTCATGCGCAGGCGCAGGCGCACCGTCAACATCAGCACCGCCATAGTGCGACACGGAGAAAAGAGCATCATGAATATCTCTTTCGTCTTTCATCGTGTATAGTGCGCGCAAGCTGTCAACCAGGTCGCGCAACGGGCCATCGACCTCATGATAGGCTCGGCTGTCTGGCAAATGGTCCGACGCCCGCTCCACCCCTGAAACCAGTTGATCCAAGAGCGTGCGTAAGCGCAAAAACGGATCACCGTGTCCAATATCATTTGAGTGTGAAACAACCTGTGACAAGTGCTTGGCGAAACTGTCGATCCGGTGCTCCAACCCCGTGGCTAAGCCCTCCAAATCCGATTTCAAACTGCCACGCGTGGCATTTAATAGGGCGTTAGCGCTCTGTTCTTGCGCCATGGATAACGCAGCGATTTCATAACTTTGACGACCGATTTGGGATGTCGCCTCGCGCAACTGTCGGGACACTTCCATCATCGCTAGCCCACGATCACCGAGGCGTTTGGAGACGAGGATTGCGTTAATGCCGCTCAGCCCCATGTCTCGGTTGTAGCGCGTCGCATCTTCGACAAGGACACCTACACCCGAGTACAGGCCTGCAATGTCGTTGATTGCAGGTTCAATTGCGCTGCGCTCAACCGTCCAACGTTCCGCGCCCTCAAGAATGCCTGAGAGCATGACAATAAATGCACTCAGATCCTCGCTGGTTGTTGACCCAGCGAACCCCTTCAACCTCGATTGGACCGTTTGCCATAGATCTGACATGCGCGCCAACTCTGACCCAATGGCCGAGCACGCCGTATGCAGAGCCTGTGTAGCACTTTTAAACTGTGCATTTGCAAGCGACGTAATAGCCCCGCGATATTCGACCGGACACGTCACAGACGCCGCCAAAATCGCTTCGGCATGTTCATACCTTTGACGCGCGGCATCCCCAGCCTGAAGGTGGTCCACCGCTACGCCGAGTGCATTCGTCAAATCTGCAAGGCACGACTGCATGAGGCTCGCGGTGACTTCAAGTTCAGGATGAGACAAGTCGCCAACTTTGTGCACTAACTCTCCTTTCACGTGACGCAGATGAGCAGCATTTTGCGTCAACTTGCTCAATCGCGGGAGTACTTTAGCAATCTGGCTATCCGCCTCTAAAAGGCGGTCTTGCACCTTGGACACTCCTAGCGAGGCGCGCTCCAGTAGCTGGCGCACACCCGATGCAAAATGCGCCAAAGCGCCATCATCTTCGGGAATTCCGCTACTTACAACACGCGCATTGGTCGAAATCATAGCGGCGAGGCGTAAATCATTGTTTTGATCCCGTAAGCACGACCGCAAGCCACGTGCGTTCGCAGTCATCGCATCCACGGCGTCAAAGAGTGTCAAAAAGCGGGTTTCCTCTTCCTCGATCTGCGTTCCAATTTGATCCACGGCGAGGGCAAGTGTTTTGCGCCCCTCTTCGCCAACGAGGTCTGACAATCCATCCATATGAAATGCCAATGCCTTGACACTATTGAGCAACGAAAAAAGACATGAGGCGACGTGCTCAACCGTCGCTTCAATCTGAAAATCAGACATGTTTGGGGCGGGATAAAACGCACGGCTATGTTGCATAATTAAAGAACCCGATTGTCAGCATGAAATCGCATAATTTCGGGGGCGACCTTGTTTAATGCGACCGTGCGATTTGAGGCCCCTAATTTAAACGCCTCCCCGGGCATGCCCCAGACAACTGAACTTGCCTCATCTTGAATGATGGTATCGGCACCGGCCTGTTTAAGCTCCAACAGTCCTTTGGCTCCGTCATCTCCCATTCCAGTCAGCAAAAATCCGATAGCATACTTTCCCGCACAGATAGCGGTTGATCGAAAGAGAACATCAACCGACGGTCTGTGGCGCGACACTTGGGGACCATCCACGACGTCAATCCGGTATCCTCGACCCTTGCGACACAACAAAATGTGATGATCCCCTGGAGCGATAAGCGCCACACCCCGCGCGGGTTGATCGCCCTGCTTTGCCTCTCTCACCTCAACTGCGCAAATGCTATTGAGCCTCTTGGCAAACGCCGCAGTAAATTTTTCAGGCATGTGTTGAACGATCACGATCGGCGGACAGTCCGTAGGAAGCGCCTTGAGCACGTGCGCCAACGCCTCAGTACCGCCTGTTGAGGCTCCGATCACGACGATCGGCTCCATGTCCAATGCCATAGCTGCCCCAAGACGTGGAGGTGGCAAAATAGCGTCAGCGGTTAGTTTCGGGCCAACCCCGGATGCGGCAGCGCGCGGCAGTGGCGCAACACGTTTGGGGCTGGTGTGACCGCGCAAATGTCTGGCATGCGAGGCGGCGCGCACGGCATCCGTCAAGCGCACCTGCGCCTCCAGTCGTGCTTGAGGAGAGTGCAATGTCGGTTTGCCAACCACATCACATGCGCCAAGTTCCAACGCTTTGAGCGCACCACTTGATCCCGCAGCTGTGTGACTGGAACAAATGACCACAGGAATAGGGCGTTGCGACATAATTTTCTTTAAAAACGTAAGACCGTTCATTCGTGGCAACTCAAGGTCCAGCAAAATCACATCAGGAAGATCTTCACGCATTTTATCGGCTGCATCGAATGCATCTTTGGCCAGACCCGACACCACGATATCGGGATCTTCCGACAAAAGATCGCTCAACGCGCGCCGCGCGGCGGCACTGTCATCAACGATGAGGACACGAATTGCGGTCATAGCGCTGCCCCCTCTTTACGAAAGACCCCCGGTGCAATTTGGGTCAAATTGAGCTGGTTGACGGTCATTGACTCAGAATGACCAACGAAAAAGTAGCCGCCAGCGCGCAAGTGCGAGGCACATTGTGCGATCACACGGGCTTGCATTTCGGGTTCGAAGTAAATCAACACATTGCGCAAAAAGACGACATCAAGACCGTTATCAATCGCGTAAGGCGGTTTGGTCAGATTCAAAGATTCAAATCGAACCCGCGCCCGCAATTCGGGCACGATACGTCCGCTAGCCTGATCTTTTGCCATCATCACGTATTTACTGCGTAGCCCGTCGGGAACCGGTGCAAGGTCGCTTTTGGTATAAACGGCACGGTTTGCACGCTCGAGAACACGGTTCGAAATATCCGTCCCGAGGATCGCCCACTCAAGGCGCGGATCTTGCTGCGCAGCTTTTGCGAGAAGCATCGAAATTGTCCACGCCTCTTCACCCGAAGAGGCCGCAGCGCTCCAGACCTTAAATCGTTTGCTCGCGCCAGCCGGTAGCGCCCGCAGCACTGAAGGTAAAATCTGGGATACTAAAATTTGAAAATGTGAATCTTCGCGAAAAAAGTCTGTTTTATTTGTCGTCATAAGATCGACGATTTTCGGAAACTCGGCATCGAGCCCACCGTTTGCAAACAACAGGTTCAAATACGCATTCATATCCGGCATATTTAGATCAATAAGACGACGTTTTAGGCGCGTCTCTATCATAACGTCCTTGCCCTGAGGCAGCTTTATACCCGTTTCAGCATGAACAAGTGAGCGCAGCTTGGCCAGATCCCGCGCAGTTGAGGAAGATAGGGACTTGAGCATGGGTTAGGCCAGCCTTGGTAAAGGAGATGAGTGGTTTAATGTCGTACGGTCAAAGAGATAGTCGATGTCCAAGACGGTAACGAATGCACCTTCTCGCCGACCGATTCCCGAAACCATCCGGGCATTCCAATCTAATAAATCCGCCTCAGGAAGATCATCACTGCGCGCATCATCGAGCACGGTGACCTCGATGACACGATCAACGCGCACCCCCAAGACACCCGTACCCTCACCCTCCAAGGCGACACGCAACACCAAAATGCGGGTCTCGTCCGTGCTTTGGATCGTCTCAAGGCCCAACAACAAGCGCATATCAACCACAGGAACCGAGACGCCCCGCCTGTCGATCAGGCCCAATAAATGTGCCGGCGCACGCGGCAATGGCGCGATATCTCGTGTGTCCAAAATTTCCAACACGGGGGTGACTGGCAGCGCATATAATGCGCTACCAATCCCGAACGTAATGATCGTTTCCGTGGTCAGTTTGGTGCCGACAAGTGCCCCGCCAGATTGTGGACCCGGATCAAGCTGCATTGCGACCTGCCCGCTCGAACTGAGCATCAAGCGCATCCTCTGCACTATTCATATCAAAATCGAACCCACCACCCTTACGTGCGGGACGCGCAGCCGGTGACGGTTTTGGAGCCGGCGCGGAATTTTTCCCGTTTTCAGACAGGGAGAAGTACGCGATGGCGGCCCGTAACGCTTCAGCTTGCGAGGAGAGTTCCTCGGCGGTCGACGACATTTCTTCTGCGGCAGAGGTGTTTTCTTGGGTCACCTTATCAAGCTGTTGGATTGCGGTATTCACCTGTGCGGCGCCGGTTGCCAACTCCTGACTTGCGCCGGAGATTTGGCTAACCAATTGCGCGGTACGCTCGATGTCAGGCACAAGTCCCTCCAACATACGACCTGCCTCTTCGGCTGCAGTCACCGTATCGCCAGACAAACCGCTGATTTCACCCGCCGCAGTTTGGCTGCGTTCGGCCAACTTACGGACCTCCGAGGCCACAACTGCGAAGCCGCGTCCATGTTCGCCAGCACGCGCCGCTTCAACCGCTGCGTTTAGCGCCAACAGGTCGGTTTGCCGCGCGATTTCCTGAACGACCATAATCCGTTCTGCGATAGTTTTCATCGCGTTGACAGCTTCAGCCACCGCACGGCCCGACGCGCGGGCGTCTTGTGCTGACTTTTGCGCCATGTTTTCAGTCTCTGATGCGTTATCGGCGGTTTGACGGATGTTTGCCGTCATCTGCTCCATCGAACTTGATGCCTCTTCGGTGGAACTTGCTTGTTCCGTTGCACCCTGGCTCAGTTGCTCGGAGGTCGACGCCATTTCTCCAGCTCCAGAGGCGACGTTTCCTGCACCACTGGTCACTTCGCCAACGACAGAGCGCAATTTTTCAACCATATTGTTGAGCGCCGCCAAAAGATCGGTGATCTCGTCACGTCCTGTTAAGGCCGCGGTTTGGGTTAGATCACCGTCAGCAACAGTACGTGCAAGTGCGATGCCGCGATTCAGGCCTTTGGAGATCGTCATGATGATCCAAATCGCACCCGACAGGCCAAAAATAGCCGCTGCAGACATGATAACGATCAGGTTGCGACGAGATGTTGCCGCTCGTTCCGTGGCCGCATCATCGGATTTGGCCATAGAATCGCGGTTGTACGTCACTATCGTATTCAAGAGCGGTTCCATTTGCAGCCACGCTTTTTGTCCCTCACCGCTTAAGAGTCTGAACGCACCAATCGCATCGCCCCCGTCGGCCATTTCCATAGCCCGCTGATTGACCTCGCGCAGCGTCTCAAGGATGAGCGCGTATTGCATAGCCAGTTCAAGACCCTGTTCGGATGCAATGGATTTGAAGCCTTCAAACGATGCATCGTGAACACTTTGAGCGGCTTTCATTCCATCTAGAATGTCCTTTTTGGTAGTAACACGCTCTGCCAGAATATATTCGCGGACATCGCGTTGGACGCGCAATTGTTCTGTGTTCAACTCAGCCGACAGTCGCACGCGCTCTGCATCGATGTTCACCAACGTGCTGAGGTTTACGCTCATACTATTCAAATTGCTCAAGGCCATGATCATTGCCGTGGCCGACAACGCCATAAGGACGAAAAAGGTCGCTGCAAGTTTAAGTTTCAAGGTGAAACGCATTTGGTTACTCCACGTTAATGATGGGTTGGTGCAATGGCACCTGATTGGGTTTGACGGCCTGTCTGGCCAGAAAGAAAGTCTGCGAAAATCGCGTTGAGATCTGGGATTGTGACGAATTCACCACTCCATCGTCCAACAGCATGGACCAGATTGGGCGGCCAGCGAGACCCAACTGACGGGATCTCTTCGATTTGATCAGATGTGAGGCGGGTCACTTCGTGAACAGAGTCTGCAAAGATGCCCACAACACTTGATTGGCCTGCAAGTGGCAGCTCCAAAACCATAATTCGGGCGTTCTCGTTGTCGTCGCTTTGTGGCATGCACAGCGGGACACGAAGATCGGCCAGCGGCACAACGTTGCCACGCACATTGATCAAGCGCGACACGAAATCTGGCGCCCCAGGAACACGCGTTACGGTCCCCACCTCAAGAACCTCGCGCAAATGGCTTGCGGGTATCGCGAGAACTTCGTTACTGATGCGAAACGTCACGACATCGCGGTCGGTAATATCTATTGTATTGCTCATGCCGCTTCCTTTGAACTATCGGTTTGGATACGTCCGCGCACGACGAGCTGTGGCACGTCGAGGATCAAGGCCACGGATCCATCCCCAAGAATGGTCGCACCGGAAAACGTTTTGACGCCCGCATGAAGAGGAGAAAGTTGTTTGATCACGGTCTGGTTCGAACCGATGATGCGATCAACGACCAGACCCACGCGGCCCTCACTTGACGTGACAACAACGACCTTTTGGAATGGCCCCGCCTCCCCTGGACTATCAAGTAGCCGGCGCATCCGTAAAAACGGTACTAACGTGTCACGAATATCCAAGAACGCATTGCCAGAGCGATCTTTTGTCAACGTATCCGGCAACTCCACTATTTCATCCACGGCGGCCAACGGGATCACAAACCGTTCACCCGCCGTTTCAACCAAAAGCCCGTCAATAATAGCAAGCGTGAGCGGAAGACGGAGCGTCACAGTGGTACCGTGGCCCGGTTCACTTTGGACCTCGATCACGCCGCGCAGACCATCAATCGTGCGCCGCACAACGTCCATACCAACGCCACGCCCCGACAGCTCGGTGACAGATTGCGCCGTTGAAAACCCTGGTTCGAAAATGAGGGCGAACAATTCGTCATCATCAGGCGCTGCGCCCTCAGGCAACAACCCGTTCTCGATGGCGCGCGCCAAAATCGCCTCGCGTTCTAGGCCGCCGCCGTCATCGGACACACAAATCAACACGTCAGCACCCGAATAACGCGCCGAAAGCGTGATCTCACCGGCTTCGGGTTTGCCCAAGGCAACGCGCTCTTTCGTGGCCTCCAACCCGTGATCGGCAGAGTTGCGAATGATGTGCATCAACGGCTCGGTTAGACGCTCGACAACAGTTTTATCAAGCTCGGTATCCTCCCCCTCGATGGTAAAGAGAATCGGGCGCTTAAGTTTGGATGACAAATCATGGACCAGCCGACGGAATCGTCCTGAGATAGTGCCAATCGCAGTCATCCGTATCGACATCGTTGTTTCGCGCATCCCGGTGACAAGGCGTTGAATATCCTCGGCTACCGACACCAAAGCCGGATCGCCATGTTTTGCCGCCAATTCCAAAAGACGCGCCTCAGCGATGACCAATTCGCCCACGCGGTCCATCAAATCGTCCAGGCGCTCGGCAGGAACACGCATCAACCCGCCCCCCGCATTCTCGGTGACAGTCGATCCCTTTGCATCGGGTGTAGCCATCTGTGTTTTGCTTTGCGCAGTGTGGCTCGCATCGGGGACCGGAGCCTGATCCGCGGATCGCGCGAGATTAAACGTTAAACCGTCCTCATGGAACATAAAGGCCGCGCGCACATCGTCCTCTGACACGTGCCCGGGCAATCGCATTTTCCACCCCAAATAGAGTTTTGTCGGATCAATCTCGTCCAGATGAGGCACATCATCGATGACCGCCTCAATATGGTCTGCGCCCAGTGCGCGTAATTCATCGAGCACAATGGACGGGCGGCCACCCAGATCAAGGGTATCTTCGGGCAGTTGAAACGTCAGCCACCATGTATCATCCAAATCTGTCAAATTACGAAACAGATGCGCGGCCAACTTTTTCAAAATAGCCTTCCCGCCTGCTGCATTCGGTTCTTTGAGCAGGTACGCGACATGATCGCGGGCCTCCAAACTAATCTTGATCAAGAGATCATCCACGGCAACAGTTCGGTTGCGCACGGATTCGAACGCTGTCTCGAAATCATGTAGAAAACTCGCGATATCATCGCGCCCGAACATCGCCCCCGATCCTTTGAGAGTGTGAAGGTCGCGAAATGTACCGTCGATCAATCCACGATCTGTGGGGGAGGCTTGGAGCGCGAGCAACCGTTCCTCAAGACTCTCGACCAGTCCCTCAGCTTCGGCAATAAATACTGCGTTTGCATCTTCGTCCATCATTGCGACACCAGACGCGCCAT
>NZ_CBFHKW010000074.1:0-9495 GCF_965656515.1 Celeribacter marinus | reverse complement strand
CGCCAGACACCCGCGACAACAAGACTCAATCCAAGCACAATCACGACCCACCCCAACTGGCGCGCGTCATCCATGAACATACGGTTGAGTGTCCGACCGGGGAGAAAATTGAACACACCCGCCACAAACACCCCGCGCCAGTACAGATTGCGCATGGTTTTCTCGTGACCGCGCAGATTGCCCGCAATGGCAAAGCGCACACCAACATAGAGCGACCAAAGTGCGAAAAGCGCTAAAAGGTGCAGCGGCGAAAAAGGTCCAATTAGGCCAAACCCCGAAATCCCGAACGACGACATGGCCACAACCGCCATGGCCACGACCCAGATATACCCAAGGGTTTTGTGCAGTCGGTCACGGCGGTGACGGTAGAGCACAACAGGGCCGAGCAAAAGCGCGAGCGTAGCTGCAATTGCATGCACTTGGATAACAGGTGCGGCGGTCATAAACGGATCAACGGACATTGAAAAACCTTTCAAACAGAGGTGAAAAATCAGGGATGGGCGATGCGCCCCGCTGAGTTGACCTAGACAACCCCCTGCCCTGCGTGCCATTTGAAGTACGCAAAACAAGGGGTTTGCTTCGTGAATGACGGGAAAACGCAAGTCGCGCTTCGTGAATGGCGGGCATATGTGACACGGCGCGAGACACTTTTGGCGCTCGGAGGAATGAGCGTCTTTGTGACCTTGGCCGCACCGTTCAATACCGGTGCGCTGTTGTCTGTGGGCGCGCGTCTAGTCTACTGGTCGATCATGGTCTGCTTGACGTTCGGGGCCGGATCACTGGTGACATTTGCGCTCAAGCACCGTTTGGGCGGCCTGCCGTTTGCCATGCGGGTGTTTTTTCTGGGAATACTGACCAGTCTATGTGTGCTCCTCGTCGTTGTGATCATCAATGCGATGACATTCGGATGGGTGCCACCCGCGCGAGACTGGCCATTGTTTGCGGCCACACTTGTCGGAATGACGATTCTGATTACGGCGGCTTTTCAATACATGGACACCAAAAGCGCGGCGCATTCAGCAAAGAGCACCCCAACAGGTACACCTCTTTTGGATCGCTTGCCATTGGACAAACGCGGCCCCCTCGTGGCGCTTTCGGTTGAGGATCACTATGTGCGGATTCGGACTACCAAAGGGGAGGACTTGATCCTGATGCGCCTGAGCGATGCGGTTCGTGAAGTTGGCGAAACCCGTGGCGCACAGGTGCACCGCTCCCATTGGGCGGCCTTTGATCACGTCACGGCCGTGCGACGTGATGCAGATCGCGCTATTTTAACGATGCGCACAGGCGGCGATATTCCGGTCAGTCGCGCACACATAAAAACACTTAAAGAGGCGGGGCTTTTGCCGCGCTAACGAGGAACACAAGAATGGTCGAATGGCGCATCACCAACGGGCTGACCGATTACGACGATGCTGTGGCTCAGATGGAGGCGCGCGCCGACGCCATTGCGCGCGGTGAGGCTGATGAGTTGATCTGGCTCGTCGAACACCCACCGCTCTACACCGCAGGCACCTCCGCTAAAATCGAAGACCTCGTAGAGCCGGACCGATTCCCCGTCCACGCGAGCAAACGCGGCGGGCAATACACCTACCACGGTCCGGGGCAACGAGTGGCCTACGCCATGCTCGACGTGAGTAAACGCGGCAAAGACGTGCGCAAATTCGTCGCCGATATGGAGGCGTGGGTGATTGCCGCCCTCGCAGAATTCAATGTGCAGGGCGAAATCCGTGAGGGCCGCGTAGGTGTCTGGGTCGTGCGCGATGACAAACCGCTCACCGCCACAGGGGCCAAAGCCGAGGATAAGATTGCAGCCATTGGCCTGCGAATTCGCAAATGGGTGTCGTTTCACGGATTGTCCATCAACGTCGAACCCGACCTTAGCCATTTTGGCGGCATCGTGCCCTGCGGAATTACCGAGCATGGCGTGACATCGCTTGTCGATTTGGGCCTACCTGTCACCATGGATGACGTGGATGTCGCCCTCAAACGCGGATTTGATCAGGTTTTCGGGGCGCAGAACACAGAAAACAATACTCCGTAACCTCTTTTTAGGATGGCTGGTCTATCCCCTGCGACAATCCACGCCTTTCTTCTGCGCACAAAATCCCTATTGTTCGCCCATATCAACCGATTCAAGCTCCGGAGACTCTCAATGACCAAACTTTTTGCCCTCACAGCCGCCGCCCTGATGGTATCCTCGACGGCATCCTTTGCCGCAGGAGACGCGGTCGCCGGTGAAAAAGGCTTCAACAAATGCAAATCCTGTCACATGATTGTTGATGGCGACAACACCATCGTAAAAGGCGGCAAAACCGGCCCGAACCTATATGGCATCATGGGCACCGCGATTGCATCCGGCGACTTCAAATTCGGCGCTGGCATCTCATCCGTAGCCGAGGCGAACCCAGACATGGTTTGGACAGAAGAACTTGTTGCAGAATACGTTGTCGACCCAAGCGCTTTTATCACCACTTACGGTGGGAACGGCAAATCCAAGATGACGTTCAAATTGAAAAAGGGCGGCGAAGATGTTGCGGCCTACCTCGCGTCTGTTGCGCCCGCTCAATAAGGCACACGGCCCAGACTACGGACACGCCGCTCCATTGGGGGCGGCGTTTTCATGTACCGCGCCTCGCAACCAAGCGCGCAAACAGGCTACTACGGTCCATTCGTTGAACGCACGGCGCACTTTACAAGGGTAAGCCCGCATTTTTCTACGATTGCGGCGCGTTGACACATTGCGCAGTTGAGCCTGAGCGACTAGACATATTCTAATTCCGTCTACTGACTCCCGACCTACGGGGGCGACGGAGCAAACGCATAAGACGCACTTAAATCGGGAGGACCGCATGGCAGACGCAGCCATTCACGGCCACGGGCACGAAGACAACCGCGGGTTCTTTACTCGTTGGTTCATGTCGACAAACCACAAGGATATCGGCATCCTTTATCTGTTCACAGCTGCGGCTGTGGGCTTCATCTCCGTTTGTTTCACGGTATTCATGCGCCTCGAGCTCATGGAACCCGGTGTTCAGTACATGTGTATGGAAGGCCTGTTGGCTAACCCGTGTACGCCAAACGGCCACCTTTGGAACGTTATGATCACCTATCACGGTGTGCTCATGATGTTCTTCGTGGTGATTCCTGCGCTGTTCGGCGGCTTTGGCAACTACTTCATGCCGCTGCAAATCGGTGCGCCGGACATGGCGTTCCCGCGTCTCAATAACCTGTCATATTGGTTGTTCGTCACTGGCGTTGGCCTTGGCGTTGCGTCCATGTTGGCACCTGGTGGCGACGGGCAAAGCGGCTCTGGTGTGGGCTGGGTGCTATATCCACCGCTCTCCACCAACGAGGGCGGCTATTCGATGGATCTCGCGATTTTCGCGGTTCACGTCTCTGGCGCCTCCTCCATCCTTGGTGCGATCAACATGATCACCACCTTCCTCAATATGCGCGCACCAGGCATGACATTGTTCAAAGTGCCGTTGTTTGCATGGTCGATCTTTGTAACATCTTGGTTGATATTGTTGTCCTTGCCTGTTCTGGCTGGCGCAATCACCATGTTGCTCACCGACCGTAACTTTGGCACCCAGTTCTTCCAGCCTGGTGGCGGCGGCGACCCGATCTTGTATCAGCACATCTTGTGGTTCTTTGGTCACCCCGAAGTTTACATCGTTGTTCTGCCTGGCTTTGGTCTAGTGTCACACATCATCGCAACATTCTCGCGCAAATCTGTGTTTGGCTACCTGCCAATGGTTTGGGCGTTGATCGCGATTGGTGTTCTGGGCTTCGTCGTTTGGGCGCACCACATGTACACCGTTGGTCTGTCGCTCTCGCAACAGTCCTACTTTATGTTGGCCACGATGGTTATTGCGGTACCAACAGGGGTTAAGATCTTCTCTTGGATCGCAACCATGTGGGGTGGCTCTGTTGAGTTCAAAACGCCAATGCTCTTTGCATTCGGGTTCTTGATCCTCTTTACCATTGGCGGCGTTACGGGCATCGTTCTGTCCCAACCTGGCGTAGACCGTGCATACCACGACACCTATTACGTTGTGGCGCACTTCCACTACACCATGTCCATGGGCGCAGCCTTCACGATCTTTGCGGGTATCTATTTCTACATCGGCAAGATGTCGGGACGCCAATACCCCGAGTTCTTCGGAAAAGTTCACTTCTGGATGTTCTTTGTTGGTGTAAACCTTACGTTCTTCCCACAGCACTTCTTGGGTCGTCAGGGCATGCCACGTCGTTACATCGACTATCCTGAGGCTTTCGCTTACTGGAACTATGTCTCCTCATGGGGTGCGTTGCTTTCCTTTGCGTCCTTCCTGCTCTTTATCGGTATCGTGATCTACACGTTGGTTGCCGGAAAACGCATCACGGAGAACAACTACTGGAACGAGTACGCAGATACACTTGAGTGGACCCTGCCGTGCCCACCACCAGAGCACACGTTCGAGACGCTTCCCAAGCAAGAAGAATGGGACAAGGGCCACGCACACTAAGTGCACGCCTCGGCACTCTCATACCCTTTGAGACTGTTAACCATTAAGATCTAAGGAAGACCTCGCCACGGCGGGGTCTTTTTTTGCCCTAATTTCATTGATAGTCATTTGATCAAAGGGGACTGACATGATCGCATGGATTTCAAAATTTCTGGACAACGGTGCGGAGCCAAAACCGTCCCACCTATCGGCGTTTTGGCATCCTGCCCAGTTTTCAAAGGTGTATGATAGCGCAACGGGCCAGACCAACGTGGCCATGCTCATCACCTCACCCGAACCCCTGTATGAAATGGGGCAGCCAGATCCAGCGCAAATTGACCGCCTCGCGCGCGAAATCGAACGCTATGTGCGCACCAAATGGGCAACAGCAGAAGTGCAAAAAGCATCGCGCATGTTTGCGAATATGCCTGTCTCCAACTTTGTCGTCATACTGGAACACGCGGCCCTTGGAGCCTATGCGACCCGCACACAGCGCGTGCAAGCGCTCTACTCATTTGACGGCACACATATCGGCGCACTTGAATCTGCGCAGCGCAAGTTTGACGATTCCATCGAGCAATGCGTGACCATATGACGGACAGCTCCCCCACGCTTATTCCCGAACTTGCGGTGACCGATTGGCAGGTCTCTCAGGCATTTTATTGCGACTTGATCGGTTTCGATGTCGCATATGCCCGCCCCGAGGACGGGTTTGCAATGCTGTCCCTTGGCGCGGCCCGTCTTATGATTGACCAGATCGGGATTGGTCGCACCTTTGAGGATCAGCACCTGCCAACCAGTCCACCATTTGGACGTGGCATGAACCTACAGATCGAAGTTTGCGCGCTCGAACCGATCCTCGATCGTCTCGCGTCCGCACAGTATCCGCTCACCCTTCAGCCCGAACAGGCATGGTATAGAAAAGGTAACGAGGCGTTGGGCCAACATCAGTTTGTGGTGGCAGATCCAGACGGGTATCTACTTCGGCTGTTTGAACCCTTGGGATCGCGCGCTGCGACCACCTGACCCTTCCCCCCTCGCGCAGACCGCGCTAACCTCTGTCACACGCACAAACAAAACCGCACAAAGCAAAACGCTATGCCGTACCGTTGGACACCTGCTCATCATGCGCCCTTGCCCCCTGCCTCGAGCGAGACGGGTAAACCGCTTTTGCGTCTTGATGTCTGGCCGCATCGGTCATTGCCGTCCAAAGGGTTTTCGGCAGCAATTTGGTTGATGTTTGCTGCCGGACTGATGCCGGTGATCCCGTTTATCGGCACCACGGCGTTCTGGATTCTACTGGCCTGTATGATGAGTGTTCTCACAGCACTTTGGATTGCGTTGCGCAAATCGGACCGTGACCATCTACGCGAGGAAATGTTGATCTGGCATGACCGGATCACGTTGACCCACTGGACGGCCAAAGGCGACAAGATTGAATGGAGCGCTAATCCCTATTGGGTCAGAACCACGCTGCACCCCACCGCAAAGATTGAACAGTATCTGACGCTCAAAGGCGCAGGTCCGGATCAAACGCGTGAGGTGGAACTCGGCGCGTTTCTAAGTCCCGAGGAACGCATCCAGCTGCGCGACGATCTTGCCCTCGTTCTAGATCGTGTAAAAACGCCAGCCGCATCGGGATGAGTTCAAAGCTCAGCTCCAAAAGTGGCGACACAAGCGCCGCCACTTTTCAATACCATCGGCATTCAGCACATACGCGCTGTTTTAGCCCAATTTCGCTTTGATCTTGCCACCCACGGCCCCAAAATCAAGTTGGCCTGTGTACTTGGCTTTCAACACGCCCATGACCTTGCCCATGTCGCGAATGCTCTCTGCATTCGTCTCGGCAATCGCCGCGTCGATGGCGGCTTCAGTCTCTCTGGCATCCAATTGGCGCGGGAGAAACTCTTCGACAATGAGGATCTCAGACCGCTCTTTTTCGGCCAACTCAATACGTCCGCCCTCTTCAAACGCCTTAGCGCTCTCTTGGCGTTGCTTTACCATTTTCCCAAGAATTTGAAGGACATCACTGTCTTCAACCCCACTGTCGTCGCCCTCACCACGCGCCGCGATATCGCGATCCTTGATGGCTGCATTGATCAGTCGAAGCGTGGAAAGCCGCTCCTTATCCTTCTCTTTCATCGCCGTTTTGAGGGCGGTGTTGATCCGGTCACGCATATCCATAGACATCTCTTTCTATCGCTGTCGAAGCGCCTACCATATCGAAACGCAGCCCCGATCTCAAGTCACGAGCGATTTTTCAAGACACTGGTTTTATTGGTTAATTTTATATTCCCAAATTTCGGCTATTCTGTGACCGATGCGTCTTGACGCTCACCACCGATCTGCCTAGTTTCCCGACAATTTTGGGCACATGGGAGTCGCACGACATGGCAACGGGTCAATCCACACAAAAGCCAACCGCGTGTTTAGCACTGGCCGATGGCACCATCTTTTACGGCATGGGGTTCGGCGCCACAGGCACAACCACTGCAGAGCTGTGTTTTAACACCGCGATGACGGGCTACCAAGAAATTATGACCGATCCGTCTTACGCCGGCCAAGTCGTCACATTCACCTTTCCGCACATCGGCAACACCGGTGTGAACGACGAGGATGACGAGACCGCCGACCCAGTTGCCGCCGGTATGATCGTCAAATGGGATCCAACCCTCGCCTCCAACTGGCGCACACAAGAAGAACTCGGCCCGTGGCTCGCCAAACGCGGTCGTATTGGCATGGGTGGCGTTGACACCCGCCGTTTGACCCGCGCGATCCGCCAACAAGGCGCACCACATGTGGCCCTCGCCCACGATCCCGATGGCAACTTTGATCTTGAGGCCCTTGTGGCACAGGCACGCGCCTTCTCTGGTCTTGTCGGGCTTGATCTGGCCAAAGACGTGACATGCGCGCAGAGTTACAAATGGGACGAAATGCGGTGGGCGTGGCCGGACGGCTACCCCAAACGTGAAGGCAAAGGGTTCAAGGTTGTTGCCGTCGATTTCGGCGCAAAACGCAATATCCTACGCTGTTTGGCTTCCGCAGGATGTGACGTCACTGTTTTGCCTGCCTCCGCCACCGCCGAAGACGTTTTGAGCCACAATCCAGACGGCGTATTTTTGTCCAACGGTCCGGGCGATCCTGCGGCCACGGGCGTCTATGCCGTTCCAATGATTCAGGGCGTATTGGCCAAAGATATCCCTGTGTTCGGGATTTGCCTTGGTCACCAAATGCTTGCGCTCGCTCTTGGCGCGCAGACAATCAAGATGAACCACGGCCACCACGGCGCAAACCACCCCGTCAAAGACAATGACACGGGCAAGGTTGAAATCACATCGATGAACCACGGCTTTGCAGTCGATGCACAAACCTTGCCTGCGGGCGTGCGCGAAACCCACGTATCGCTGTTTGACGGATCAAACTGTGGCATCAAAGTCGATGGAAAGCCTGTGTTTTCGGTCCAATACCACCCCGAGGCGTCGCCCGGCCCGATGGATAGCTACTACCTGTTCGAGCGGTTCGCCGCCGCAATGGTAGAGCGCGAGCCAGCATAAGCCTGCATATCTGCCTTTTGTGCAACACAAACACCGAAATAGGAGCAAAAAGCATCGCTTTTGCTCCTATTTTCACACCTATCCACATGCATTAACGTTCTGTTAACCACTTTTCGTCACCTCTGAGTGTGTTGAAAACACTGTGTCAGGATCATCGCGACTGACCATCGGTTAACCAGTTTGTGTGGGTCACGTTAAAATGTCGTTTGAGCGGCTTCAGATCAAATCACTCCCCCATGAGACAACGGACCTCTTGGAGGCCGTAAGGCGCGGTATTGCGCCCGCACAAACCCACCGCGATCCCCACAACACACCCGACCCACCCCCTATAGATCCGCAACGTATCCGCACGCCTATTGGACAGATCCTTGTCGATATGGGGGCTGTGACCGCCGTCGACATGGCCCGCGCGGTCACAGCCCGCCAGCGGGAGAACGTAAGGATCGGGGATATCTTGTTGGCGCGCGGGATGGTTGACGAGGCCACGCTCTACAACGCAATTGCCCTACAATACCAAGCCAAAGTGGCCAATTTCACGGAGCTTGCGCCCGATGTGCGCCTGATCGACAAACTGGGGGCCGACGAATGTCTCAAACACGGTATTTTGCCGTGGCGGCGCGCCGGAGGGGCAACGATCATTGCATCGTGTCGCCCAGAGGTGTTCAACACCCAGCGCCCGCGTCTTACTGCCATATTTGGCCCTGTCCGCCTTGCGATCACGTCAGAGACCGCATTGCACGATGCACTATTACGCTCGCGCCAACGCGCATTGGTTGATGCCGCAGAAACGCGCGTGGCGGCGTCCGAAAGCTGTCGCGAGATTGATATTAAACGTCTGACCCGCATTTTATCGGGCGGTGCGGTTTTAGCGATCTTATTGGTGACGTTTTTTCCCGATACCGCGTTTATCGCACTGACCCTGTGGGCCGTTGTGACATTGATGATCAATTCCGCGCTCAAAATCGCCGCCGCCTTTGTTCAGGCACGCGATGCGGGGCGCCCCCAGCCTATTTTGCCGCTCAGGCGCAAACCCGCGCGCCTGCCGATTGTCTCCGTCATGGTGCCGCTGTTTCGCGAACGCGAAATCACCGCCCGTCTGGTCAAACGGTTGTCGCGGATCGAGTACCCGCGTGAGTTGATCGATATTTGCCTCGTGGTCGAAGAAGATGATCAGGTGACGCAGGCCGCAATTGCCACCGCCAACCTACCCCGCTGGATGCGTCAGATCACGGTTCCGCGCGGTCAGGTCAAAACCAAACCGCGCGCCTTGAACTTTGCACTCGATTTTTGCCGTGGATCGATCATTGGCATTTGGGACGCCGAGGACGCGCCTGAGCCGAGTCAGATCCACAAGGTGGTGCGCCATTTCGAAACCGCCTCACCCGATGTCGCCTGTATTCAAGGTGTGCTTGATTTCTACAATGCGCGCACAAACTGGCTGTCGCGTTGTT
>NZ_CBFHKW010000073.1:5334-10043 GCF_965656515.1 Celeribacter marinus | reverse complement strand
ACATCGGCCCCAACGGCATCGATCACGCCCGCCATTTCTAATCCGAGCGTAAAGGGCGGCGTTGGCGTGTCTTGATAGGTACCTTTGCACATGAGCAAGTCTGCAAAGTTGAGGCCACAGGCGTGGACCCGAATGCGGATTTGTGAGGGTGCGGGGGCGGGGAGATCATATGACATCACTGCGGCGGGCGTGTCGAACGTCAGCACGCGCAAGGATTGTGTGGCAATGATCATCAAACGACCTCGATTCGTGTGCCTGAAGGGACGCTATAGTAGAGCAGGATGCAGAACGCCGCCGCTCATTTTCGTGTCATTGACGTATAAATATTCAAATATTGGGCAAATCCGTGCAATTTTGCATTGCAAATATTTTCATTTTGAACAGGAGTTGGCCTTGTATAAGCAACATGGTCAAAGTTTAGTAAAGAAATTAAAAAACACTGTGTTTAACAAAAAAAGAATAAAAATATAATTATTATTGTGGGTTAAGTAAATAATGACGTTACGAAATTATGTCATTTTCATGAAATAGGTGGTTTGAACTCCCTTTGATGTGCTAGCAACGCTAAGCCTTGGGGATCATGACGATCCATATTCGACGTTGGTCTTGGATGTCGTGGCACAGTGAGTTCTAAGGAGCGGTCAAAAATGAAGCATCCCGTGGATGTCCATGTTGGAAAGCGCGTTCGTCATCGTCGTTGGATGGTCGGAATGACGCAGCAACAGTTAGCTGAGAAAGTTGGGATCAAGTTTCAACAAATCCAAAAGTACGAAACAGGCATGAATCGCGTTTCCGCATCCCGGCTTTGGGATATTGCAGAGGCGCTTGGTGTTCCTGTGGCTTTCTTTTTCGAAGGGGCAGATGAGAGCCCAGCAGAAAAGACGACGACAAAAGTCGACAACGTGCCTGCCGATATTTTGGCAGACAAAGAGGCGCTTGAACTGGTGCGGTCCTATTACGCAATTCCAGAAACCCAACGCCGCCGTTTGTTTGAATTGGCGCGCGTCCTGTCTGACGTCGCCTGATATTCTGAAACGTTTGATTTGACGGACCCACGTTGCAGGCGCATCGTGGGTTTTGTCTTGTCTGCATCTTGACCCGCGAGGCGTCAGGCTCTACCGCGGATAGGGACGTTAAAACAAAGGGATCAGGCAAATGGTAGGCCCAGTTGATGCACGCAGTGCGGATATTATCGCCACGGCACAAATGGCGGCGGACGCCGCGCGTGCAGTCACACTTCGCTATTTTCGCGGCTCCAACCTGAACACCACCTCAAAGCGCGCAGATTTTGATCCCGTCACCGTTGCGGATCGCGAAGCAGAACAAGTGATGCGAGATATCATCGCTGCGCGCCGTCCTGATGATGCGATTTTAGGTGAGGAATACGGCGAAACGGCAGGGACATCGGGGCTGACTTGGGTGCTCGACCCGATTGATGGGACGCGGGGGTTTATCTCTGGAACGCCTACGTGGGGTGTATTGATCGCCGTGCGCGACGCAACGCAGGCGCTATATGGCATCGTTGATCAGCCCTATGTTGGCGAACGGTTCGCGGGTGGATTTGGCGCGGCAACATTCAATGGACCGCATAACTCACATGCTTTGGTCACGGCGTCTAACGTTGAGTTGAGCGAGGCCATAATTTTTACAACGTTTCCAGAAGTTGGTGAAGCGGCGGATGCCGAGGGCTTTCAGGCACTTGCGCGGCATTGCAAACTGACGCGCTACGGCATGGATTGCTACGCTTACGCGCTGTTGGCGGCGGGTCAGGTCGATCTTGTTGTTGAGGCGGGATTGCAAACCTATGACATTCTTGGCCCCTTGGCGGTAATTGAAGCCGCTGGTGGGATTGTAACGGATTGGAAAGGTGGGTCTGCCATGCAAGGCGGGCGTGTGATTGCCGCTGCAAATGCCGAAATTCATGCGCGCTCTCTGGAAATACTATCTAAATATTGAGCTGAAAGGTCTCGGCATGCACCCCTGTTTTATCATTCGAAACGCAGACACCATTTTGACGATGGATGATGCGCGCAGTGAGATCAAAGGCGGAGATGTGTTGGTCCGAGATGGTGTGATCGAAGCGGTCGGTCACGGCCTTTACGATGATGATGCGCAAATCGTCGATGGACGCGGCACGGTGGTAACCCCCGGTTTGGTCAACACCCACCATCACCTCTATCAAACGATGACACGCGCCGTTCCCGCTGCGCAAAATGCGCTATTGTTTGGGTGGTTGCAGACGCTTTATCCGATTTGGGCAAAGTTTGGCCCCGACCACATGCGGATTTCGGCCATGGTGGGCCTCGCCGAATTGGCGTTATCAGGGTGCTCCATGACGTCTGATCATCTGTATTTGTACCCCAACGGTGCGCGCCTAGATGACACCATCGATGCGGCGCGGATGATTGGTGTGCGCTTGCACGCAACGCGCGGTGCGATGTCGATTGGGGAGAGCGCGGGGGGATTGCCACCTGATAGTCTGGTCGAGCGCGAGGCTGACATTCTCAATGATTGTATACGCGTTATCGACACGTTCCATGATGCGCGCGATGGCGCCATGGTCCGTGTTGCGGTGGCCCCGTGTTCGCCGTTTTCAGTGAGCCGCGAATTGATGCGCGATGCCGCGATTTTAGCGCGCGATAAGGGCGTTATGATGCACACGCATCTGGCGGAAAATGATGAGGATATTGCTTATTCTCTCGAAAAGTTTGGCTGTCGTCCCGGGCAGTACGCCGAGAGTTTGGGATGGACCGGTCCCGATGTATGGCATGCGCATTGTGTGAAATTGGATGCGCAAGAGATTGAGTTGTTCGCCAAATCAAAAACCGGTGTGGCCCATTGTCCGTGTTCAAATTGCCGCCTTGGCTCTGGTATCGCACCTGTGCGCGCCATGCGGGATGCGGGTGTGCCTGTCGGTCTTGGCGTGGATGGGTCGGCGTCGAACGATGGCAGCAATCTGATTTTGGAGGCGCGCCAGTCGATGCTGTTGCAACGCGTTGCTTTTGGTGCGGATAAAATGAGTGCGCGTGAGGCGTTGGAGCTCGCCACACGTGGCGGAGCCGAGGTCTTGGGGCGCGACGATCTTGGGCAATTGGCTGTCGGCAAACGTGCGGACATTGCAATGTGGGATGTGTCGGACATTGAAAGTGCGGGATCATGGGATCCCGCGGCTTTGTTGCTTGCGGGGCCGACTCAGGTCAAAGAGCTGTTTGTCGAGGGACGCCATGTCGTCGCAGATGGCTGGCTTGCGACCGTGCATTTGCCAGAGGTTTTGCGCCAGCAAGCAACGCTTGTTGATGGGTTGATGAACTCTTAGAGCGTGCGCTCACGCGGCTGTGCGACGCGTTGCCCGTGCACATAGGTGGCTGCAATCGCGCGGTCGTCGCCCATCATGATGGTTGGGAATATTGCTTCCCAAATGTCATTCACATGCAACGTGCGCTGGGCGATTGCCGGTGTCGACGCAAGATCGATCACCGCGATATCCGCCTCCATCCCCACGGCTATTGATCCTACTTTATCGCTCATGTGCAGCGCGTGGGCCGAGCCAAAGGTGGCCAGCCACAAAAGTTGTGCTGGATGCAGGGCCGTGTGGGTTAGTTGACCAACCTCGTAGGCGGCGGCCATTGTGCGCAGCATAGAAAACGAAGAACCGCCGCCAGTGTCCGTGGCCAAGCCCACGCGCAACCCATCGCGGGTGCGTGCCCCCATGTCGAAGAGGCCCGAACCGATAAAGGTATTCGAAGTGGGGCAGTGGATGACCGAGCAATCCATCTCTCGCAAGCGATCAATTTCGCGCCGCTCAAGATGAATAGCATGTCCGAAAAGCGCGCCTGCGCGGACCAGTCCAAACTGCTCGTAGGTGTCGAGGTAGTCGCGTGCGTTTGGATACAGGCCCTTGACCCACTCGATCTCATCGGTTTGCTCCGATAAATGCGTTTGCATCAAACAGGTTGGATATTCGGCCCATAGCTTGCCCAAGGCGTCGAGTTGCTCGGGCGTAGATGTCGGTGAAAAGCGCGGTGTGATCGCATATGTGGCACGCCCGTTTCCATGCCACCGCTCAATCAGGGCCTTGCTGTCATCATACGCGCTTTGCGCGGTGTCGCGCAGATAGGCGGGGGCGGTGTCGCGGTCCATGCATGTTTTACCTGCCACGATTCTCATGCCGCGCGCGGCGGCTGCGCCAAACAGCGCCTCCACGGATGTCGGGTGTATTGTGCAAAAACTCGTCACGGTCGTAGTGCCGTTTGCCAAAAGCAGATCAAGGTAGAGTTCCGCAATTTGCGCGGCGTAAGCGGGATCCGAAAACTTGGATTCTTCGGGGAACGTGTATGTGTTCAACCAGTCGATCAACCGCTTTCCCCACGAGGCAATCATAGCCGTTTGCGGGTAGTGGGCGTGGGCGTCAATAAATCCTGGCATGACCAAATTGTCGCCATAGGCATGGTGGACAGCCTCAGGATAGGCGACCAAAAGCGTGGCGCGCGGCCCGATTTCAACGATCTGACCGCCTCGTACGCGCACCGCCGTGTCGGGCTGAACCGTCACTGCGTTCAATGCGGGATGATCAAACGGATTTCCCTCAAACGTGAGAATGTTGCCTGAAATTAGGGTGTCCATGTGCGGCGCGCCTTTGTGTGTGTTGTGCGTAGACTAAGCGTGGATTTTGCGAAGGTAAATCGCAGTTGCCCCTGTTTCTCTGCGCC
>NZ_CBFHKW010000073.1:0-5235 GCF_965656515.1 Celeribacter marinus | reverse complement strand
AAGCTGTCCTAAGCTCAATATCAATTAAAGGGGGCGCGCAGCATATGATCGACGACAACAAAGACTTGCATCCTGAAATTGAGTATGCCGAGGATGTGTATTCCTTGAGTGCGCGCCGCCTTTCCGCGATTTTGTTTGCCCTTGAGCGGGGTGATCGCGACGAGATGATGGTTCAGATGGAGCCGTTGCACGCGGCCGACATCGCCGACATGTTGGAGCAGATCAATCCCTATGATCGCCGCCGCCTCATCACGCTTTACGGTGCCGATTTTGACGGCGATATTCTGTCCGAGCTGGACGAGGGCTTGCGCGAAGAGGTGATTGGAGTCCTGCACCCAAGCGTGTTGGCGGGCGCGGTGCGCGACCTTGAATCCGACGACGTTGTGGATTTGGTCGAAGACCTCGAAGGAGATGCCCAAGAAGCAATTCTTGCGACTCTTGAGGATGCGGACCGTGTGGCCGTTGAAAAATCTCTGGCCTATCCTGAGTTTTCTGCGGGTCGCTTGATGCAAAGTCACGTTGTCAAAGGGCCCGAGCATTGGCTCGTTGGTGACGCGATCGATTACATGAGGCGATCAGATGATCTGCCCGAAGACTTTTATCATATGGTTCTGGTTGACCCGCGAATGCGGGCGGTCGGCCATGTGACGTTGGGAAAAATTTTAGGCGCGCCGCGCGACCAAAAACTGACCGATATTCTCGAACCCGGTTTTCGCACTTTTAGCGTTGAGGAAAGCGAATCCAACGTGGCTTACGCGTTCAACCAGTATCACATGATTTCGGCTCCCGTTGTTGATGAGCATGAACGGGTTGTGGGCGTGATCACCATTGATGACGCGATGAACGTTTTGGACGAAGAGCACGAAGAGGATATTATGCGTCTGGCGGGTGTGGGTGAGGGATCTTTGGCCGATAAGGTCATTGAAACCGTGCGTGCACGCTTGCCGTGGCTGGGTGTGAACCTGTTGACGGCGATCCTTGCGTCGATGGTAATTGCGCAATTCGAGGCAACGATTTCGCAATTTGTAGCCCTTGCGGTTTTGATGCCGATCGTTGCCTCAATGGGGGGCAATGCCGGCACACAAAGTCTGACCGTGGCTGTGCGTGCGATTGCGACTCGCGACCTTACGGGGGCCAACGTGTGGCGCGTTATCCGACGTGAAGTGTTGGTCGGCTTGGCCAATGGAATCGTGTTTGCCGTCATTATGGGCATCGTTGGGGTGGTGTGGTTCGGATCGCCTGCGCTTGGTCTGGTGATCGCAACGGCGATGGTCATCAATCTTGTGATTGCGGGTCTTGCGGGCGTGGGCGTGCCTGTCTTGCTTGAAAAAGTGGGGGTCGATCCCGCACTGGCATCGGGCGCGTTCGTGACGACCGTTACGGATATCGTTGGGTTCTTTGCCTTCTTGGGTTTGGCGGCTGTGGTGCTCTTTTGAGTGTCGTTGATTTAAAGGCGCTGGCACGTGACGTGGCGCGTGACCGGCGTGCAAAGGCGCATGCTGTGCACGCTCAGTTGGCCCATCAGGCCTGTCAGCTTTTGGTAGGTTTTTTGACGCCACATGCGGGCAAAATCACTGCTGGTTATATGCCAATTCAGACTGAAATTGATCCGCTGCCCGCGATGACCATGTTGGCAACACGTGGACCTGTTTGTGTGCCGGTGGTTGAGCGCAAAGCCGCACCTTTGCGGTTTGATCTGTGGACACCGGACTGCAAAATGATGCGGGGCTCATATGGCGCCGATGTGCCTGCGCGGTCGGATCCCGTGGTGCCGCAAATTATAATCGTGCCGCTTTTGGCGTTCAATCGTGATGGGCATCGTTTGGGATATGGCGGTGGGTTTTACGACCGAACTTTGGCGCAATTGCGCGATACGAACAGCGCGGTCATGGCCATCGGTTTGGCCTACTCGGGGCAGGACATGCGCGATTTTCCGGTGTCGCCACTCGATGCCCCGCTCGACGCGATTGTGACCGAAACAGAAGTGATGACCTTTTGATCGTACGCAAGACCGTCGCAGATCTTGCCATTTCAATGTACGCGGCCTAAGGAAACGCCATGAAAATATTGTTCCTTGGAGATATTGTCGGAAGCGCAGGCCGCAAGGCCGTGCTTGACCGTGTGCCGCGCTTGCGGGCAGCATGGGGTCTCGATTTCATCATTGTAAACGGCGAAAACGCGACCAACGGCATGGGGCTATCTGGCGAGCATGCCAAAGAGCTTTTGGAGGCCGGTGTTGATTGCCTCACGCTTGGTGATCACGCCTTTGATCAGCGCGACATGATGCAATATTGCGAAAAAGAAACGCGGATCATTCGTCCTATCAACTTTGCCAAAGCCGCCCCGGGACGTGGTGTACGTATATTTGAAGATACACGTGGTCGCCGTATTTTGGTGGCACAGGTGTTGGGGCAAGTTTTCATGAAGCGCGCCTACGATGATCCGTTTTCGGCGCTCGATCAGGTATTCATGACCCATAAACTCGGCGGCCATATCCAAGCCTCCTTGATCGACGTGCATTGTGAAGCCACGTCAGAGAAAATGGCGATGGGTCATTTTTGTGATGGAAAGGCCTCTGTCGTTGTTGGCACGCATACGCATGTGTGTACGGGCGATGCGCAGATTTTGCCTGCGGGAACGGCCTATCTCACCGATGCGGGAATGTGTGGCGATTATAATTCCGTGATTGGCATGGACAAAGCCGAGCCACTACGCCGCTTTGTAACGGGTATGGCAAAGGGGCGCTTTTCGCCTGCTCAGGGCGAGGCAACTTTGTCAGGTGTATACGTCGAGACAGACGACAAAACCGGTTTAGCCACCCGTGTAAAACAAATCCGCGAAGGCGGGCGTTTGGAGCAAAGTACGCCGTAATGGCGGCTTTTTGCCATTGATCCAGATTTCTGTGCTGTTTTCGCGGGGTGGTCGATAGTCCACTTGAGGCGTTCCAGCTTTCGCGCTTGTTTCATGGGGACGTTCGGGGCCATATTGGGGCACGTGAAACCACAGGCGAGGCCATATGGAACTGTTCAATTTCGACCAAACGACGGAGGCGATTGTCTCTCTCCTTGTGGTCGGGTTCATGTTCGTCCTCTTTGTGCGCGAGATCTATCCCACCGAAGTTGTGGCGATTGCGGGCGCGTCCGCCATGATTGTTTTAGGTATTTTGCCGTATGATGCCGGATTGGCAGTTTTGGCAAACCCCGCGCCGTGGACGATCGCGATGATGTTTGTGGTCATGGGCGCGTTGGTGCGCACGGGCGGCCTTGCATGGTTTACCTCACAGGCGGGGCGCTACGCAGAAAGCCATCCCTCAATTGCCATCGCAGCCCTGTTGTTCGTCGTGGTGATCCTTTCGGCGTTTGTTGCGAACACGCCTGTGGTCGTTGTGATGATCCCCGTGTTCATCCAACTGTCCTCAAAACTCAAAATCCCTGCATCTAAATTGCTGATACCGTTGAGCTATTCCGCGATCATGGGCGGGACGATAACGTTGATCGGCACATCGACGAACCTGCTCGTCGATGGTGTAGCCCGCGCCCAAGGGCTTGAGCCGTTCACAATTTTCGAGGTCTCGATCCTTGGTCTGATCATCACCGTCTGGGGCTTTATCTACCTGTATTTCATCGGGCGTCATCTATTGCCCGAACGAGATAGCCTATCCGCGATGCTGTCCTCAGGGCGCTCAAAGATGAAGTTTTTCACCGAGGCTGTGATCCCGCCCGATAGCAACCTGATCGGGCGCGAAGTTTCGGGCGTTCAGCTGTTCAAGCGTGACGGGGTGCGCCTTATCGACGTGGTGCGCGGGGATCAATCCTTGCGTCATAACCTCAATGACGTGGTGCTTGAACTGGGCGACCGCGTGGTGTTGCGGTCGCAGATCAGCGAGCTGTTGAGCCTTCAGCGTGACAAATCGCTAAAGCGCGTCGATCAGGTGTCTGCGGTGGAAACCTCGACCGTTGAAGTGCTCATCACGCCGGGCTGTAAAATGGTTGGCCGTGCGCTTGGTTCCATGCGTTTGCGCCGCCGCTACGGGGTGTATCCGCTCGCCGTGCACCGCAAAAACCAGAATCTTGGCCAACAGATCAACGATCTGGTGGTGCGCGTGGGCGATACGCTTTTGCTTGAGGGTGCGCCCGCCGACATTCAACGTTTGGCCAATGATATGGACATCGGGGACGTGTCCAAGCCAACCGAGCGGGCCTATCATCGTTCACACGCGCCCATTGCGCTCGTTGCGATGATGTCGATTGTCACGCTTGCCGCCGTTGGTGTCGCTCCGATTTTGATGTTGGCCGTGCTTGCGGTCGCTGTTGTGCTTGTCGCGCGCTGCATCGATGCGGATGAGGCGTTCTCCTTCATCGACGGTCGCTTGCTCGCGCTGATCTTTGCCATGCTTGCCATCGGTGCGTCCCTTGAGGCGTCTGGTGCGGTGCAAATGATCGTCAACGCGGTTGCCCCAATGTTGGATGGCTTGCCTATTTTCTTTGTGGTCTGGTCGATTTATTTGCTGACCTCGGTGCTCACGGAAATGGTGTCGAACAACGCTGTTGCGGTGGTTGTGACGCCCATTGCTATTGGGTTGGGCGAGTCCATGGGACTTGATCCGCGCGGTCTTGTGGTTGCTGTCATGGTCGCGGCATCTGCCGCGTTTGCCACGCCCATCGGCTATCAGACCAATACAATGGTCTACGGTCCAGGCGGCTATAAATTCACGGACTACATGAAGGTCGGTATCCCCCTGAATGTATCGATCGGACTTTTGGCCTCAGCCGTGATTCCATTGCTTTGGCCACTCTAGGATAGGGGCGGCCCCTTGCGGCCCCCACGCTCCATCGCCTATAGAAGGCACAAAGCCGAAATTTGATTGACGGAGGACCTCATGGCAGGCCACTCAAAATGGGCAAACATCCAGCACCGTAAAGGTCGTCAGGATAAATTGCGCTCCAAACTCTTTTCCAAACTCGCCAAGGAAATTACCGTGGCGGCGAAAATGGGCGACCCTGACCCAGACAAAAACCCGCGTTTGCGGATGGCTGTCAAAGAGGCCAAATCGGTCTCTGTCCCCAAGGATGTGATTGATCGTGCGATCAAAAAGTCTTTGGGGGGCGATGCAGAGAATTATGACGAGATCCGCTATGAGGGCTATGGCCCAAGTGGTGTCGCCGTCATCGTTGAGGCAATGACCGACAACCGCAACCGCACCGCGTCCAATGTACGTTCCACGTTCTCCAAAAA
>NZ_CBFHKW010000072.1:0-10656 GCF_965656515.1 Celeribacter marinus | reverse complement strand
CGAGTACGACAAAGACGGTGACGTTATTGGCGGCACATTGTTCGATCTGCAAAACGCAGGTATCACGGACCTTCCGGTTCTTGACATCGATGGCGTCAATGTTGGTGCCTACATTCGCAACACGCTTGCTGTAGATAAAAACATGAACCGCGAAACCGCGCTCATGGACATCTACCGCGTGATGCGCCCAGGCGAGCCACCCACCGTTGAAGCGGCAGGCAATCTCTTTGACAGCCTGTTCTTTGATGGCGAACGTTATGATCTGTCCGCGGTTGGCCGTGTAAAGATGAACATGCGTCTTGCTCTCGATAAAGAAGACACGCAGCGTACGCTTGATCGTGACGATATCGTTAAGTGTATCAAAGCACTTGTTGAATTGCGTGACGGTCGTGGCGACATCGACGACATTGACCACCTCGGCAACCGTCGTGTGCGTTCTGTTGGCGAATTGATGGAAAACCAATACCGCGTTGGTCTGTTGCGTATGGAGCGCGCGATTAAAGAGCGTATGTCGTCCGTCGAAATCGACACGGTCATGCCGCAAGACCTCATCAATGCGAAACCTGCGGCGGCTGCCGTTCGCGAATTCTTCGGCTCCTCGCAGCTGTCGCAGTTCATGGACCAAACCAACCCGCTCTCCGAAGTGACGCACAAGCGCCGCCTCTCCGCGCTTGGACCAGGTGGTCTGACGCGCGAACGAGCAGGTTTCGAAGTACGTGATGTTCACATTACCCACTACGGTCGTATGTGTCCGATTGAGACACCCGAGGGTCCGAACATTGGTTTGATCAACTCGCTCGCGACCTTTGCACGGGTGAACAAGTACGGCTTCATCGAGACGCCATATCGCCGCGTAGTCGACGGTCAGGTTACTGACGAAGTCCAATACATGTCCGCAACCGAAGAAATGCGTCACACTGTGGCTCAGGCCAACGCGTCGCTCGACGAAACTGGTCGTTTTACCAACGACTTCGTATCTACACGTCAGTCGGGCGAGCACGCGCTTAACCCGCCTGAAAACGTAGATTTGATCGACGTATCGCCAAAACAGCTGGTCTCGGTTGCTGCTGCACTTATCCCGTTCCTTGAAAACGATGACGCCAACCGCGCTCTCATGGGGTCTAACATGCAACGTCAGGCTGTGCCTTTGTTGCGTGCTGAAGCGCCTGTTGTAGGTACCGGTATGGAGGGCAAAGTTGCCATCGACTCTGGTGCTGCGATCCAAGCCGCTCGTGCTGGTATCATCGACCAAGTTGATGCGACCCGTATCGTTGTACGTGCCACGTCTGATCTAGGTCTTGGCGATGCTGGTGTGGACATTTATCGTCTGCGTAAGTTCCAGCGTTCCAACCAAAACACCTGTATCAACCAGCGTCCATTGGTCAAAGTAGGCCAAGCTGTTGGTAAAGGCGAAGTCATTGCGGATGGTCCATCCACGGATATGGGCGAGCTCGCTCTGGGTAAAAACGTGATCGTCGCGTTTATGCCTTGGAATGGATACAACTACGAAGACTCCATCCTGATTTCCGAGCGCATCGCGCGTGACGACGTATTCACATCGGTTCACATCGAAGAATTCGAAGTCGCGGCCCGTGATACGAAACTCGGCCCAGAGGAAATCACCCGCGATATTCCGAACGTTGGCGAGGAAGCCCTGCGCAACCTCGACGAAGCCGGTATCGTGTACATCGGTGCTCACGTTGAGCCCGGCGATATTCTCGTGGGTAAGATCACACCAAAGGGCGAAAGCCCGATGACGCCGGAAGAAAAACTCCTGCGCGCCATCTTTGGTGAAAAAGCCTCGGACGTGCGCGACACCTCGTTGCGTGTGAAGCCTGGTGATTACGGTACGGTCGTGGAAGTTCGCGTCTTTAATCGTCACGGCGTCGAAAAAGACGAGCGTTCGGTTCAGATCGAGCGTGAGGAAATCGAACGCCTCGCCCGTGACCGCGACGATGAGATGGCGATCCTTGATCGTAACATCTACGCCCGCCTCAAAGAGCAGTTGCTCGGCAAAACCGCCGTCAAAGGCCCCAAAGGTGTTAAAGCCAATGTGGTTGTTGATGAGGACTTGCTGTCGCAGCTATCCAAAGGTCAATGGTGGCAACTCGCCCTTGAGGGTGAAGCTGACGCGCAAATTGTCGAAGCGTTGAACGGCCAGTACGATGTTCAAAAACGTGCGCTTGAGCACCGCTTTGAAGACAAGGTCGAGAAAGTGCGCCGCGGCGACGATCTTCCACCCGGTGTGATGAAGATGGTCAAAGTCTTTATCGCTGTGAAGCGCAAGCTTCAGCCAGGTGACAAAATGGCCGGTCGTCACGGCAACAAAGGTGTTATTTCCCGCGTTGTTCCGATGGAGGACATGCCGTTCCTTGCCGATGGTACTCCCGTCGACTTCTGTCTCAACCCGCTCGGCGTGCCATCGCGTATGAACGTCGGTCAGATCCTTGAAACTCACATGGGTTGGGCGTCTCGTGCGCTTGGTATCCAAGTGGACGAAGCGCTTCAGGAATATCGTCGTTCCGGCGATATGACCCCTGTGCGTGACGCCCTCAAATTCGTCTACGGCGAAGATGTGTACGCCGAGGGCTTTGAGAGCATGGACGACGACCTGATGCTCGAAGCAGCATCGAACGTGACCGCAATCGGTGTTCCGATTGCAACACCTGTCTTTGACGGTGCGAAAGAGGCCGATATTGACGATGCTTTGATGCGCGCCGGTTTCGATACCTCAGCGCAATCGGTACTTTTCGATGGCCGTACGGGCGAACAATTCGCGCGTAAAGTCACTGTTGGCGTCAAATACCTGCTCAAACTGCACCACCTTGTGGACGACAAAATTCACGCTCGTTCCACGGGTCCATACTCGCTCGTCACCCAGCAGCCGCTCGGTGGTAAGGCGCAGTTCGGTGGTCAGCGCTTTGGTGAGATGGAAGTCTGGGCACTGGAAGCATATGGCGCGGCATACACGCTACAAGAAATGCTCACAGTTAAGTCGGATGACGTTGCAGGTCGTGCCAAGGTCTACGAGTCGATCGTCAAGGGCGAAGACAACTTTGAAGCGGGTATTCCCGAAAGCTTCAACGTGCTTGTCAAAGAAGTCCGTGGCCTCGGCCTGAACATGGAACTCCTGGATGCGGAGGATGAGGAATAAGGGCTTCGGCTCTTATCCCTCTCTCCCTTCCGCAACAATTTGAGGAACTCAAAACATGAACCAGGAACTCTCAACCAACCCGTTCAACCCGCTGGCGCAGCCGTCGACGTTTGACGAGATCAAGGTCTCTCTTGCATCGCCCGAGCGCATTCTGTCGTGGTCCTACGGTGAGATTAAAAAACCCGAAACTATCAACTACCGCACGTTCAAGCCCGAGCGTGACGGTCTGTTTTGTGCGCGTATCTTTGGCCCGATCAAAGACTACGAATGCCTGTGCGGCAAATATAAGCGCATGAAGTATCGCGGCGTTGTCTGCGAGAAATGTGGTGTCGAAGTTACCCTCCAGAAAGTGCGTCGCGAGCGTATGGGCCATATCGAACTGGCCGCGCCTGTTGCACACATCTGGTTCTTGAAATCACTGCCAAGCCGTATCGGCCTCATGCTCGACATGACGCTGCGCGATCTTGAGCGTGTGCTCTACTTTGAAAACTATGTTGTAATTGAGCCGGGTCTTACCGATCTCACCTATGGTCAGATGATGACCGAAGAGGAGTTCATGGACGCGCAAGACATCTATGGCATGGACGCATTCGAGGCCGACATCGGCGCCGAAGCGATCCGTAAAATGTTGTCGAATATCGACCTTGAGTCCGCTGCGGAGCAACTGCGCGAAGACCTCAAAGAGGCAACCGGTGAATTGAAGCCAAAGAAGATCATCAAGCGTTTGAAGATCGTCGAAAGCTTCCTTGAATCCGGCAACCGTCCCGAGTGGATGATCCTCACCGTGGTCCCTGTGATCCCGCCAGAGCTTCGTCCTCTTGTGCCGCTTGATGGTGGTCGTTTCGCGACCTCCGACCTCAACGACCTTTACCGGCGTGTGATCAACCGTAACAACCGCCTCAAGCGTCTCATCGAGCTGCGTGCGCCCGATATCATCGTGCGCAACGAGAAACGTATGTTGCAAGAATCCGTCGACGCCCTGTTCGACAACGGCCGTCGTGGCCGCGTCATCACCGGTGCCAACAAGCGTCCGTTGAAATCGCTTTCCGACATGCTGAAGGGTAAGCAGGGTCGCTTCCGCCAGAACCTTTTGGGCAAACGCGTCGACTTCTCCGGTCGTTCGGTCATTGTGACCGGTCCCGAGTTGAAGTTGCACCAGTGTGGTCTGCCCAAAAAGATGGCGCTCGAACTGTTCAAGCCGTTCATCTATTCCCGTCTGGAGGCCAAAGGCTATTCCTCGACCGTGAAACAGGCGAAGAAACTCGTCGAGAAAGAGCGCCCCGAAGTCTGGGACATTCTCGACGAAGTGATCCGCGAGCACCCTGTTCTGTTGAACCGTGCGCCAACGCTTCACCGTCTCGGGATCCAAGCGTTCGAACCCACGCTGATTGAAGGCAAAGCCATTCAGCTTCACCCCCTCGTGTGTTCCGCGTTTAACGCCGACTTCGACGGTGACCAGATGGCTGTTCACGTCCCGCTCTCTCTTGAGGCACAACTCGAAGCCCGCGTTTTGATGATGTCCACGAACAACGTTCTGTCGCCCGCCAACGGCGCGCCGATCATTGTTCCGTCTCAGGATATGATTTTGGGTCTCTACTATGTCACGATGGAACGTGAGGGCATGGTCGGTGAGGGCATGGTCTTCTCCGATATCGAAGAAGTAGAGCACGCTTTGAACGCTGGTGAAGTGCATCTGCACGCCAAGATCAAAGCGCGTATTCCACAGATCGACGAAACCGGTCAGGAAGTCGCTGTTCTCTTCGACACAACGCCGGGCCGTTTGCGCCTTGGTGGGTTGTTGCCGCTGAACGCAAAAGCACCGTTTGACTTGGTCAACACGCTGTTGCGCAAGAAAGACGTGCAAAAAGTCATCGACACTGTCTACCGCTACTGTGGTCAGAAAGAGTCCGTGATTTTCTGTGACCAGATCATGACCTTGGGCTTCCGCGAAGCGTTCAAGGGCGGCATTTCGTTCGGCAAGAACGACATGGTGATCCCTGACAACAAGTGGACATTGGTGGATGAAACCCGTGGCCTCGTCAAAGATTTCGAACAACAGTACATGGACGGCCTGATCACTCAGGGCGAGAAGTACAACAAAGTTGTCGATGCTTGGGCGAAGTGTAACGACAAAGTCACCGAAGCTATGATGTCCACCATCTCCGCAAGCAAGCGCGACGAGAATGGCGCCGAAATGGAACCGAACTCGGTTTACATGATGGCCCACTCCGGTGCGCGTGGCTCAGTCACACAGATGAAACAGTTGGGCGGCATGCGCGGCCTGATGGCGAAACCTTCTGGTGAGATTATCGAAACGCCGATTATCTCGAACTTTAAAGAAGGCCTGACCGTGCTTGAGTACTTTAACTCGACACACGGTGCTCGTAAGGGTCTGTCCGATACCGCGCTTAAAACAGCGAACTCCGGTTATCTCACACGCCGCCTCGTGGACGTTGCACAAGACTGCATTATCCGTCAGGTCGATTGTGGCACTGACATCGCGATCACCGCTGAAGCGGCTGTGAACGATGGCGAAGTGGTGTCCTCGCTGGCCGAGCGCATCCTCGGTCGCGTCTCCGCCGATGAAGTTCTCAAGCCCGGCACCGACGAAGTGCTTTTGGCTAAGAACGAACTCATCGACGAGCGTAAAGCTGATCTAGTCGAAGAGGCCGGTGTTGCATCCATGCGCATCCGTTCTCCATTGACCTGTGAGGCCGAAGAGGGCGTTTGCGCCATGTGTTACGGTCGTGACCTGTCACGCGGTACCATGGTGAACCAAGGTGAATCTGTAGGTATTATCGCCGCTCAATCCATCGGTGAGCCGGGCACACAGTTGACCATGCGTACATTCCACATTGGTGGGGTTGCACAGGGTGGCCAACAGTCGTTCCAAGAAGCCAACCAAGAAGGTAAGGTTGTCTTTACCAACCCCAACCTGCTTGAAAACGTTCACGGCGAAAACATCGTCATGGGCCGCAACATGTCTATGGCATTGGTTGACGAGCATGGCGTTGAGCGTGCGTCTTACAAGCTTGGTTACGGCACAAAGGTATTCATCAAAGAAGGCGATACGATCAAGCGTGGCGACAAACTGTTTGAGTGGGATCCTTATACGCTCCCAATCATCGCAGAAAAGGCGGGTAAGGCGAAATTCGTTGACCTCATCTCTGGCTTGTCGGTGCGTGATGTGACCGATGATGCAACGGGTATGACGCAGAAAATCGTATCCGATTGGCGCTCTGTTCCTAAGGGTGGTGATCTCAAGCCTGAGGTCCTCATTTTGGGCGATGATGGCGAGCCGATGCGCAATGATGGCGGCAATCCAGTTACCTATCTGATGTCTGTAGATGCAATTTTGTCCATCGAAGATGGCCAAGACATCAAAGCGGGTGACGTTGTTGCACGTATTCCACGCGAAGGCGCGAAGACGAAAGACATTACCGGTGGTTTGCCGCGTGTTGCTGAACTCTTCGAGGCACGTCGTCCGAAAGATCACGCGATCATCGCGGAGATTGACGGTTACGTGCGCTTTGGCCGCGACTACAAGAATAAGCGTCGCATTTCCATCGAGCCTGCAGACGAGTCGATGGAGCCGGTCGAGTACATGGTTCCTAAGGGCAAGCACATCCCAGTGGGCGAAGGCGACTTCATCCAGAAGGGTGAGTATCTGATGGACGGTAACCCCGCGCCGCACGATATTCTTGCCATTATGGGTGTCGAGGCTTTGGCTGACTACATGATCAACGAGGTTCAGGATGTTTACCGTCTTCAAGGCGTGAAGATTAACGATAAACACATCGAAGTGATCGTGCGTCAAATGTTGCAGAAATGGGAGATCCTCGAAAGCGGTGATACCACACTTCTCAAAGGTGAAAACGTCGACAAGATCGAGTTTGAGGAAGCCAACGCGAAAGCTGAAAGCAAAGGTGGTCGTCCTGCTAAAGGTCAGCCAATCTTGCTCGGGATCACGAAGGCATCGCTTCAGACCCGCTCGTTTATCTCTGCAGCGTCTTTCCAAGAGACAACACGTGTTCTCACGGAAGCGTCGGTACAGGGTAAACGCGACAAGCTTGTCGGTCTCAAAGAAAACGTTATCGTTGGTCGTTTGATCCCTGCCGGTACCGGTGGTGCGACGATGCGCGTGCGCAAAATTGCTGCGGACCGCGATGGTGCCGTGGTGGAGAGTGCTCGTATTGAAGCCGAAGCGGCCGCCGCACTCGCGGCTCCGTCTGAGGATGTCTCAGTCGACATCATAGGCGCGACACCTATCGAGACCCCCGAGGGCGACGACGCGTAAAATACGTGATCTCAAAAATAGAAAAGGGCTCCGCAGTGCGGGGCCCTTTTGCGTTTCGACCTGGCCTTTGGGTCACATTGCTGCGCTTTTGGCCTGTGTTAGGTGAGTACGGTAGCGCGGGTCGTCATTCACATTTGATCCGCGTTTGTCATGTATGGCCTTGATATAGTCGGCACAACACAAGTGGTGCAGTTCTAGAACGCGCGGAACGGTTGTTATCTGCGCGTAGACGGTATCAAAACGGTCCTCGAACCGAAGAGCCTTGCCGTCATACTCGTCATTGCGATCGTGAATATCAAAAAACTCTTCGCTATAGCGTGGAACATCGCCCTTTCGTAGTGGGCATACATTTCCCATTTTGAAATCCACACTTTCAATCCACTTTGTGACGTAGTGGTTGAGCTGAGCGCCGTCATGCGAAATGAACGGACGCTTGGTGCGTTGTCGATGCTCGCCATTGGGGTCGAGTTCGAACGGCCGCCCATTCGCCCGTCCCCAGTTGGTCGGCGCCTCGCTCCAATCGCCATCAAGGGTCATGCCACGCGGCGAGTGCGGAGAAAATTTTTGAAAGCGCAGCGGCTGATACAAGAAACTTTTAAAAAACGCATTTGGATGGCTCTTGGTTCTTGCTCCGCGCGTAAAGGTCCGGTGCAAAAACGTATCATCATAGAGGATCAGGCCAGATGTCCCGAACACTTTCCATTGCACGGCAACGCCGGCAAATTGCGTTTCCTTTCCGTTCAAAAACGCCGCGATGGTGCGGTTCCCCACCTTTGGGATGAGATACTCATCGACATCGCAGATAAAGAGCCAGTCGGTTAATTGCATAATGTCATGGGCGCGCATCGCGTCCAAGCCAGAGCGTACTGGGGGCTTGTCCTCGGGAAAGTGTTCTTGTTCAAGGCACCATCCTGCATCGGCAAGAACGCGCATAAGTTCCACCGAATGATCTGTGCAATCGTTATGAACGAACAACACATCGTTAAAGCCGAGCATCTTTTGCCAAGCTAGCCATTCCAACAGAAATGGCCCTTCGTTTCGAACTGTTGCTGCTACGGTGTATCGCATGGTGCGCGGGCCTTTTTGTGACAACTTCATCTGTGTCGGTCCTAAATGTAAATCCCTTTCCAAGGGGTTGGAGCAATGATAGCGCATCAGTCATGAAATTTAGGTATTGATGCTAATGACCCAACATTCTTCGTCTACGAGAGCTGCATTTATTATGGTCTTTGGCATGGTCGCCTTTACCATCAATGACTCGATCATGAAGGCTGTGCTTGGACATCTCCCACTCATGCAGGCGATCTTTTTACGCGGTCTGGTCAATGTGGTTTTGGTGTCGACCATAGTTGTACGCTTATTAGGTGCGCCGCGTTTCAATCTTTCGACACGCGATTGGGTTTTAGTATTGGCACGAGCGGCCTGTGAAACGGGTGCAGCGTTTGCATTTTTGTACGCGGTGACGCGCATGAGTTTCGCCAATGCTGTGGCGATTGAACAAATGGTGCCTCTGGTGATTGTGCTTGCAGGGTTTGTGGTATTCCGCGATCCCCTAGGGTGGCGGCGTTCCGTTGCTGTGGTGCTTGGCTTTTTAGGGGCGCTGTTGATCGTCAAGCCGGGGAGTGGTGATTTCAATGGCGCGTCAATTTGGGCGTTTGTGACCGTATTCTTTATCACAGGACGCGATATGTGTGTCCGCGCCATGTCTGATCAGGTGCCTACCGCGACTATCGCAATAACAACTGTTCTTTTTGTGACGGGGTGCGCGGGCGCTGCATCAATGGCGGTGACATGGTCACCGATGACGATACCGCTCGTTCTTGGCATCGTTGCCGCGGGCGCGTTTTTGATCATCGGCTATGTTTGTTCTATTGTTGTTATGCGGGTAGGGGACATGACCGCCACGGCACCTTTTCGATATACATCAGTGGTCACCGCGCTAATTTTGGGTCAGGTATTTTTTGATGAATGGCCTGACGCATGGTCGTTGCTAGGGGCCGCGATCATTGCGGGGACGGGTATATTCACGGTGTTTCGCGAGGCACAACTGGGGCGTCGGCGACCGCGCTCTTGAGCGCCTGTTGACAAGGAAGCCGACTCTCCATATACGGCGCTCAATCCGACTAGAGGGGCTAATCCCTGAACGTGTCGAATTCTAAATTGTAGTGATCAAGATCTGCACCACTTGCTCGGTGTTGGTCCTCTGCGAACTCACCGCGTCGTTTGCCTCGGAATGGAAACGATTGCGGCCTTTTGCGTTATGCGAACCTCGTGTGGCGCTTCGAATTTTCACCGTCTCGGCATATGTCGAGGCAGCACATGAGTTAGGAACGGGAAAAGCCCATGCCAACGATTCAGCAGCTGATCCGCAAGCCGCGTCAGCCTAAAGTCAAGCGTTCCAAGTCCATGCATCTGGAGCAGTGTCCCCAGAAGCGTGGCGTTTGTACGCGCGTCTACACCACCACCCCGAAAAAGCCGAACTCGGCTATGCGTAAAGTTGCAAAAGTGCGCTTGACGAATGGCTTCGAGGTCATCTCTTACATCCCCGGTGAAAGCCACAACCTTCAGGAGCACTCTGTGGTTCTGATCCGTGGCGGCCGCGTAAAAGACCTTCCAGGTGTACGCTACCACATTCTCCGCGGTGTTCTTGATACTCAAGGTGTCAAAGACCGTAAGCAACGTCGTTCGAAATACGGCGCTAAGCGTCCTAAGTAAGGAGAGACTGGTATGTCCCGTCGTCACGCCGCTGAAAAGCGCGAAGTCCTGCCTGACGCCAAGTATGGCGATAAGGTTCTGACAAAATTCATGAACAACCTGATGATCGATGGTAAGAAATCTGCCGCCGAGCGCATTGTTTACAACGCCCTGACTCGCGTCGAAGATAAGCTGAAGAAAGCCCCAATTGAGGTTTTCCACGAAGCTCTTGAAAACGTGAAGCCGTCGGTTGAAGTTCGCTCCCGCCGCGTCGGTGGTGCCACCTATCAGGTGCCCGTTGAAGTGCGTGTTGAGCGCCGCGAAGCACTCGCGATCCGTTGGTTGATCACCGCCTCGCGCGGTCGCAACGAAAACACGATGGAAGAACGTCTTGCCGGTGAGCTGCTTGACGCAGTCAACGGTCGTGGTTCCGCTGTGAAAAAACGCGAAGATACGCACAAGATGGCCGACGCGAACAAAGCGTTCAGCCACTACCGCTGGTAATAGGGAA
>NZ_CBFHKW010000071.1:7626-11004 GCF_965656515.1 Celeribacter marinus | reverse complement strand
GTCATGATTGGCCTTTCTTGCCCACAAACTCTTTTGCCAACGAGCGGTATGCTTCGCTCCCTTTAGACGTTGGATCGTAACTTAAAACCGACAAAGCGTAAGATGGCGCCTCACTAATTCTGACATTTCGCGGAATGACCGTTTTAAAAACAAGCTCGCCCAAGTTTTCCCGGGCATCCGCTTCAACCTGTTTTGAGAGGTTATTTCGTTGGTCATACATTGTTAGGACAACACCAGCAATTCGGAGGTGCGGATTAGCGCTCTGCCGAACCTCGCGGACCGTCATGATCAGCTGTGTCAAACCTTCCAAAGCAAAAAACTCACTTTGAAGAGGCACTAGGACGGAATCAGACGCGACCATAGCGTTAACGGTGAGAAGGCTCAAAGATGGTGGGCAATCTATCAAAATGTAGTCAAGCTCGTATGCATCGAGTGTACGCTGTCGCAACGCGTCGCGAAGCAAAAAACTCCGCTTTTCATTGGAGATCATCTCAATGTCCGCAGAACTTAAATCAGCATTTGCGGGAATGACCCACAAACCCTTTATATCTGTCGACCGGATAGTTTCGCGGATGTCGACGTCCCCCAACAAGAGATCATATGTCGTGAGGTCACGGCTGGATGGATCAACACCGAATCCAGTCGACGCATTTCCCTGAGGATCAAGGTCGACGACTAGTACGCGGCACCCCTTCTCCACCAAAGCCGCGGCGAGGTTTATCGTTGTTGTTGTCTTGCCGACTCCACCCTTTTGATTCGCAACAGCTACGATTTCTGGGCCTTTTGGCCGAGTTGGGTCACCCACGAACAATATCTCCGACCTTGATAATTACTGCGTTTTCATCCGTCACACTCGGATATTCGACATGTGAAAAAGCCCAACTTTTCTTAGCCTCTTCCAGTTCTGATCGAAAATTTGCACCCTTAGGAAAAATGGCAGATCCACCTGCAACAAGATGCCGATCAGAAAACTCTAAAAGATTTTTTAGCGATGACAGCGCTCGCGCTGTCAGAATATTGGCTGCTTGAGGTCCGGCGTTTTCCACTCGTTCAGACAAAACCTGCGCATTGACATCAACGTCTCTCAATACCGTCCGAAGAAACGTTGACTTTCGTTGATCGGCCTCAATCAAAGTAAACCTAATTTTGGGCGCCAGTTCGGCAGCAATGATTGCACAAACGACCCCTGGAAAACCACCTCCTGACCCCAAATCAACCCAATGGCCATTCAGATTATCAACACTTTTATAAACTTGCGCTGAATCTAGAAAGTGCCTCGACCAACTGTGATCGAGAGTGCTCTTTGAAACAAGGTTTATTACTGGAGTCCACTTTTTCAATAAGGCATCATAGTGTTCTAGCCGCTCCATTGTTTCACGTGAAACAACTAAATCAATCAGAGAGAAGTCATTCATACTAGGACGCCCTTACTTTTTGCAACTGTCGTATCCTCGCCAAAATCAGGGTTGCGGCTGCGGGTGTCATTCCCTCTATCCGTAACGCTTGTGCTATCGTTTGGGGTAATGTGGAACTCAACTTGGACCGCAGCTCATTCGACAGACCAACCATGTCCACGTAGTTGAAATCGACTGGAATTAACTGCGCTTCATCTCTTTTTAACGAAAGCACATCTCTCTTTTGACGCGCAATGTACGTTTCATATAGTGCATTGCGTTCAAGTTGAACCTGCGTTTCCATTGGTATGTCATCGACGCTTGGCGTCATGTTGATAATATTTGCAAATGAGACATTGGGAAACGACAAAACCTCATAAGCGGTACGACGAGATCCATCCGCGCTCGCAGTTATCCCACCAACTCGCAATTGGTTAGGTGTGTACGTTACAGCCTCTAATCTCGACTTTGCACTATTAAGCGATTCCATCTTTAAAAAATAACTCTTTGCTCGCCGATCACCAACAACACCAACATCAATACCAAGCTGAGTTAGTCGCTGATCGGCATTATCGGCTCGCAACGATAACCTGAACTCGGCCCTCGACGTAAACATCCGGTAAGGCTCGGTAACACCCCGCGTCACAAGATCGTCGACCATAACACCTATATAACTATCGGTCCGCGAAAAAGTTTGCTCCTCCAATGCCATGGATCGTCGCGCAGCATTTATACCAGCGAGTAACCCTTGTGCAGCAGCTTCTTCGTAGCCGGTCGTGCCGTTTATCTGCCCCGCCAAGTATAGGTTTTGGACATCCTTGACCTCTAAGGTCATCTTTAACGCACGAGGGTCGACATAATCATACTCAATTGCATATCCGGGTTGCGTAATTTCTACGCTTTCTAATCCACAAATTGATCTAACATATGCCTCTTGAACCTCTGTGGGAAGAGATGTCGAAATTCCATTTGGGTAAACAGTGTCGACACTTAATCCCTCTGGTTCAAGGAAAATTTGGTGCGATGTCTTATCAGAAAACCGAACAACTTTGTCCTCTATAGATGGACAATACCGAGGACCTACCCCCTCTATATTTCCACCATACATCGCAGAAAGATGTAGATTATCGCGAATAATATCGTGGGTTTTTTGATTTGTATGAGTAATACCACAAGAAATTTGCTGGGCTTCAGGTTTGCGATTGAGGAACGAAAACACTACTGGGTCGTCGTCGCCCGGCTGACTATCTAATGCATCCCAATTTATTGACTTCCCGTTTAGCCGTGGGGGTGTACCAGTTTTAAGGCGACCCATCGGTAACCCAAACCCATAGAGCCGCTTTGCTAAATCCACCGAAGGTCGATCACCCATTCGGCCCCCAAACCGTCGTTCATTTCCAATATGAATTGTTCCATTGAGAAATGTACCCGTCGTAAGAACCACAGCACCACACGATAACATAACCCCATCAGCAAGACTTACGCCAGCAACAACATCTCCGACCATATTCAGATCGACCACCTCACCCACAACAATCGACAGATTAGGCGTATTGGTTAACTCGGACAACATTGCAGCTTTATACAAAAGACGATCAGCCTGAGCGCGAGGGCCCTGTACCGCTGGTCCCTTTTTTCGATTTAACAAGCGGTATTGAATTCCTGCGCGATCCGCGACGCGTCCCATAACGCCGTCTAAAGCATCAACTTCGCGAACCAAGTGTCCCTTACCAAGTCCACCGATTGCCGGATTGCATGACATGACGCCAATATTATCAATCTTTAGCGTCACAAGTGCAGTTCGAGCACCCATACGTGCCGAAGCAGCCGCCGCATCGCAGCCCGCGTGACCGCCTCCAACAACTATGACGTCAAAGTCCAAATGTTTCACGTGAAACACTCCAATAATTTCTACCTATTTGCCGATACAGAAATTAGAAAAAATCTCTCCTAACACCGACTCAACATCAATCCGACCGACTAG
>NZ_CBFHKW010000071.1:0-7528 GCF_965656515.1 Celeribacter marinus | reverse complement strand
AGCAATCAAGGTCATAAATAGCTGACCGCAGAAATTCTGACGCTATCTCGGTTCTGTCATTAGCGAGCTCTATCTCATTTTTTGCAGATTCTAAAGACGCAACTGCACATTCCATCGCTATTCTATGACGTTCTCGCGTTGCGAGCGTAGCGCCAGCCGTTCGTTCTGATAGAAAACACGATACGTGAGAAACAAGAAGGTTCACACCATGACCGCTTTGACCGGAAATAGATCGCTCACCAAACTCTCCATCATCATCTTTACCAATAAGCACTAAGTCACCAGATTCTGGAAAAACATCGGGTGTTGATTCTTCATTTGGAATCAATATCACACGCAAATCCGCCTGTTCGGCGCGAACACGCGCGCGTTCAATTCCAATACTTTCGACCACATCATCCGTATCCCGAAGTCCAGCAGTATCGAGCATAGTAACCGGTAAACCATCGAGTTCCATACGGACTTCGATCACATCGCGCGTTGTACCAGCTACTTCAGACGTAATAGCTGCATCACGGCCCGCTAAAGCATTCAAAAGCGTGGACTTACCAATGTTAGGTGGCCCAACAATAGCGACCTCAAATCCCTCACGAATTCTCTCAGAGATTTTAAATCCAGATATTTCCCGTTTTAGATCATTTATGACATCCGCCAAAAGATCCAAAACTTCGGGTGATACATCGACGGGGACTTCTTCGTCAGCAAAATCAATAGTTGCTTCAATCAGTGCAGCCGCACGTATCAATGACTTGCGCCAAATATCAACGCTTTTTCCGATTGCACCTGAGAAAACGCGCATAGCTTGCTTACGCTGTGCTTCTGTCTCTGAGCTTATGAGATCTGCAAGTCCCTCAACCTGAGTCAAATCAAGACGGTCGTTTTCAAGAGCTCTTCTCGTAAATTCGCCCGCCTCTGCATGACGTAACCCTTTGATTAAACTCAATTCAAACAACACGGACTTTACGATTGCGATTGAGCCATGCAAATGCAGTTCAGCACTTTGCTCACCCGTGAAGGATGCGCCGTGCGAGAAGCATATAACGAGCGCTTCATCTAGGACTTCACCCTGCGAATCCTTCAAAACACGCAGCGATGTTGACCGCGGAGTTGGTACCGAGCCACATAGAGATTTAACAGCACTAAAGGAGAGCGATCCGGAAATCCGGACCACAGACACGCCCGCTTTCCCTCGAGCCGTCGCTTCTGCATAAATTGTATCCATGAGACTAACTCATTGATATTGAATTATTAAGCATTCATCGAGTCGAAGAATTCGCCGTTTGATTTCGTCTGCTTCAACTTGGAAATCATAAACTCAATCGCATCCGTTGTACCCATTGGGTTCAAAATTCGACGCAAAACATACATTTTTTGCAAATCTTTAGACTCGACAAGCAATTCTTCCTTACGTGTCCCAGACTTAAGAATATCCATCGCAGGGAACACACGTTTATCCGCAACTTTACGATCCAGAACGATCTCAGAGTTACCAGTCCCTTTGAATTCCTCAAAGATAACTTCGTCCATCCGCGAACCAGTATCGATAAGAGCAGTCGCAATAATCGTAAGAGATCCGCCCTCTTCGATGTTACGTGCCGCACCAAAGAAGCGCTTGGGCCGCTGTAAGGCGTTCGCATCAACACCACCGGTCAGAACCTTACCTGAAGATGGAACAACAGTGTTGTAAGCTCGTCCAAGCCGCGTAATGGAATCGAGCAGAATCACAACATCGCGTTTATGCTCAACGAGACGCTTTGCCTTCTCGATCACCATTTCACACACGGCCACGTGACGCGATGCCGGCTCATCAAACGTCGAGGAAATAACTTCGCCCTTAACCGAGCGCTGCATATCAGTCACCTCTTCAGGGCGTTCATCAATAAGAAGAACGATCAGGTAGCATTCTGGGTGGTTACGCCCGATCGAAGTGGCTATATTCTGGAGCAGAACAGTTTTACCTGTCCGAGGAGGTGCAACAATTAAAGAACGCTGCCCCTTACCGATTGGTGCGACAAGATCAATGATACGAGCCGAACGATCCTTTATTGTTGGATCTTCAATTTCCATTGTTAACCGCTCGTCAGGATATAACGGAGTCAAGTTATCAAAGTTGATCTTGTGTTTAGCCTTCTCTGGCTCTTCAAAATTAATTTTTGTGACTTTCGTCATCGCAAAGTAGCGCTCATTATCTCCAGGCGCCTTTATGACGCCGTCAACGGTATCACCCGTGCGCATACCCCACTGTCGTATCACTTCCGGTGACACGTAAATATCATCTGGCCCAGGTAGGTAGTTTGCTTCTGGCGACCGCAAAAATCCAAACCCGTCCTGCAACACCTCTAAAACACCGTCTCCCGAGATTTCCCACCCATCTTCTGCTCTCTCTTTCAAGATAGAGAACATCATGTCGCCCTTGCGCATTGTGGATGCGTTTTCAATCTCCAACTCTTCTGCCATTGATAGGAGATCTTTAGGGCTCTGAGCTTTGAGATCAGCGAGATTTAATGTTTCAGTGGTCATCATAATTCCTATGGAACGCCAGCAAGGGCGAACTCGGTCGTGCATGTAAGAGAAATATCCCGCGAATAACCGAACGGCTGGGATTTAGCCGTGTGTAGGATTTCCGATGCGAGGAGTCAATAATTCAAACCGAATGGAGACGTTAAAACGGTTTAGCGATAATCATAAACACGATGACTAGCATAAGAATTGTCGGCACCTCATTCATCAAACGGTACTGTCGGCCAGTGAGTTTGTTCGTGCCATTTACAAAATCGATGCGCCTTTTATCGCACCAAAAGTGGAAAACAGTCATACCGATTACGCTAAATGCTTTGATCCATGACCATGCAGATCCCCAATCGACGACGCCTGGAGTTAAAACGAGCGACAATCCAAACAACCATGACGACATCATAGCTGGTCGCATGATTACGCGAAACAGCTTCGTCTCCATATCTTGAAACAACTGATCCGTTGGTGTTCCAAATACTACACTTTCCGTGTGCCGTACAAATAATCTTGGCAAATAGAACAGACCAGCCATCCATGAAATGACCGACACCACGTGTAATGATTTCGTCCATGGATATAAATTAGAGAATAAATCAGACATATAAGTACCTCTCGTTGTCTCTTACCTATTAAAATAAAGAAAAGAAAAAAAGAGATGATGTATATGTAGGCCCTGTGGATAGTGTGGATTAGTTGGTTTTCCACAGTTTTACCCCTTGTGAATGGGTCTATGGCATCAAGGTGATTAAGTGTGTGGAAAAGATGCTAACCTCTTTTAAAAAAAGACTATAAATTCTCCATTAAATTATTTTTACTGTGGATAACTGAGTATAAATCGTCTGCTATGCGGGTTGTACACGAGTACCAATTGTTACAACTCCACAAGGATAAGGAGCGCCAGTTTTTGGGATAACGCGGGGGTTTTCCACTGCTCCCATAATCAGATAACCGTGCTCCGACTTAACGACAGCTTAACACAGGATATATCCACAGGATGATCAACATGCCCAAACGCATCATATTGGCGTCAGGCTCGCCAATCAGGCGTCAGCTTTTGGAAAATGCCGGTCTTACCTTTGACGTAGAAATCGCACGTCTTGATGAAGACTTGATTAAAACCTCACTTATTGCCGAAGGAGTGTACCCAAGGGATATCGCTGATGCATTGGCAGAAGGAAAAGCACGTAAAATATCGTTGAAATATCCCGATGCTATTGTGATCGGATGTGATCAAGTGCTTTCATTCAAGGGTCAGCTAATATCAAAAAGCACGTCTTCCGATGATGCCAGACGTCTCTTGGAACAACTTCAAGGTGGGCGACACCGCCTTTTGTCTGCTGCTGTGATCTATGAGGGTGGTGAACCCAAATGGCGACATATTGGCGAGGTAAAGATGACAATGCGCAGACTATCCGTGCAATACCTGAACGAGTATATTGGTCGAAATTGGCACAGCGTGTGCAATGCTGTAGGGTGTTACAAACTTGAAGAGGAGGGCGTGCGCCTGTTTTCGTCTATAGAAGGTGACTACTTTAACGTTTTGGGCCTGCCGCTAATCCCTCTTTTGACATACCTGAACGACAGAAAGATCATAGCGATATGAGTGAAAAAATCCCATTGGTCGCCGTACTCGGTTCACCCATCGCGCATTCCAAGTCCCCACAGCTTCACGGCTACTGGTTAAAGCGATACGGTATTCGCGGTCATTATATCCCTGTCGACGTCTCCCAAAGTGATCTAAAAGACGTGTTACGGCACATGCCGAAAATGGGATTTGTTGGTGCGAACGTCACAATACCGCACAAAGAAGCCGTTTTGGCGCTTGCAGATGTGGTGACTGATCGCGCGGCTCTAATTGGAGCGGCGAACACACTTATATTTATGCCTGACGGTAAATTGTATGCCGATAACACGGACGGATATGGCTTCATCGAAAACCTGCGCGCAAATGCATCATGGGATCCTGAGCGTGGACCAGCAGCGGTGTTTGGAGCGGGTGGTGCGGCAAGGGCCGTCATTTCATCGCTTATTGAGGTCGGAGCGCCTGAAATTCGCCTCGCAAATAGAACGCGAAATCGCAGCGAAGCGTTGCGCGAAGAATTTGGTGCAAAACTGCAGATCGTTGATTGGGTACAAGCGGGGAATATGCTCGATGGTGCGATGACAGTCGTCAATACCACATCTTTGGGAATGATAGGCAAGCCGGAGTTCAAAGTTCCGCTAGACGCACTAGAATCGAGCGCGGTTGTGACCGATCTGGTTTACACGCCATTACAAACAGCACTGTTGGCCAAAGCCCAAAAAATCGGATGTCAAACCGTCGATGGCCTTGGAATGCTGTTGTACCAGGCTGTGCCCGGATTTGAGCGTTGGTTTGGATATCGACCTGACGTTGATGATGAAACGCGCCGCGTCATCCTTAACCAATGAAAAAGCGACCGTTCATTATTGGCCTTACCGGATCTATCGCGATGGGGAAAAGCACCACAGCGCTATTTTTTAGGGATGCTGGAATACCAGTCTGGGACGCAGATGCGGCTGTGAGGCGCCTTTACGCATCGGGTGGCAAGGCCGTAGCATCTATCCAAAAAGAGTTCCCAAGCGCTGTCGAGAACAACGAAGTCTCCAAGGAAAAATTGAAAAATATCATTTTAGAAGACCCGTTAGCACTGAGCCAACTAGAGGCAATTGTGCACCCGCTCGTCGCCGCTGATCGTGCTGATTTTATCGCGAATACTGAGGCGCCGATTGTCCTTGTGGATATCCCGCTCCTTTTTGAAACGGGCGCGAACGCCGAGGTCGATTGTGTTGTCGTTGTTTCAATAGATGCGCAGACTCAGCAAAATCGGGCCTTGGCTCGAGATGGAATGACGCAAGCTCATTTTGACGCAATACTTGCGAAACAACTTCCCGATGAGCAAAAGCGCGAGCGAGCGGACTATGTTATAGAAACCCAGGATTTTGAGTCTGCGCGTCAGCAGGCACGCGATGTTGTGACTAAAATTAGAGATGGGCTTGCACATGCGTGAGATTGTTCTGGATACCGAGACCACTGGATTTGATCCACACCGTGGAGACCGATTGGTTGAAATCGGTGCGATTGAATTGCTGAACCACATGCCAACAGGTCGCACGTATCATCAATATATCTTCCCAGAGCGCGACATGCCAGATGGCGCGTTCGGCGTGCACGGCATTGGTCCGGATTTATTGGTGCCGCCTCGCCCTCCCAAGGCCGGTGAAGTCACTCTAAAAGATAAACCGCTATTCAAATCTATCGCCAAAGACTTTTTGGATTTTATAGGCAATTCAAAGCTGGTCATTCACAATGCCGCGTTTGACATGAAGTTCCTTAACGCTGAATTGAAAACTCATGGGTTCCCAGGTTTGCCGTGGGAACAGGCAATTGATACACTCGCCATAGCGCGCAAAAAGTTCCCAGGATCACCTGCCACCCTTGACGCCTTGTGTCGCCGTTTCAGTATAGATAACTCATCGCGAACACTGCACGGCGCATTGCTTGACTCTGAAATTCTAGCTGAGGTTTATTTGGAATTAATCGGGGGCCGGCAGCCCGATCTTGTTCTTGCGCCGGTTGGATCGTCAGTTAAGTCTTCGGAAAATGGCAGTGCTGAAGAGACTTGGCGACCGATCCGCAGGCCCGTTCCGCTCCATGCATTCATCACAGACGAAGAAGCCGCCGCCCATACTGCCTTTGTAGACAAATTGGGCGACGGCGCGTTGTGGAAAAAATTTAACTAAACCGTACTTAGTTTGGTTTCGTCTGTGCCTGTGCTTCCGCACGACGCGCCATGTCTTGGCGGTACAGCTGAACGAAATCAATGTTGTCGAGGTTGAGCGGTGGGAACCCGCCGTCACGTGTGATGTCGTGCACAATGCGGCGCACGAATGGGAAAAGCATACGTGGGCATTCGATCATCAAGAACGGGTGCATTTGCTCTTCTGGCACATTCTCAATATGGAATACGCCCGCATAATCGAGTTCCAGAATGAATAGCGTTGTTGCGCCATCTTCTGTCTTGCTCTCGACTTTTACCTTGGTCGCAACTTCGAACTGATGGTCTGCTTCGCGCTTTTTCGCGTCAAGAGCGACTTGAACAGAAATGTTTGGGCGACCTTCGGCTTTGAGGCCTTTTTGCGCTAGAATATTCTCGAACGACATGTCGCGCGTGAATTGCCCCAAAATTTGCATTTTTACGGGTTCGGCTTGTGCGGCAGGTTCTGCTGCTGCTGCTGTTTCTACGTCATCTGCCATGATCTAAATCCTCAGAAATTTATACTTCGCGGTCTTGTATCAGCTTGCAACAAGCGCCTCAATGGCGAGTCCACCCCGAATGACCTTGTGTATCATCCTCTTTGATCTCGATCTCTTCAAACTTGCCGTCAATGGTTTGGCCGTCGCGCGATGCGTTATCGGCTGAGTCATTAGAATGCGGGTTGCCCGCAAACCCAGAGCCGCGAACCGAGCCGCCCATTTTGAAACTCTGAACTTTGACGCGCTTACGCAGTTCGGCGAGGATCACCGCGCGTACTGACGGAATAAGGAGTGCAAATCCAATCGCATCTGTGAAAAAGCCGGGGGTAAGCAACAGCGCGCCAGAGAACAAAATCATTGCTCCGTTTGCAAGAGGCTCGGTCGGGTCACTAAGGTTTGAAAACGAACCTCGTAGTTGTAGTAGGGTGGCCGCGCCTTGTTGTCGCACTAAGGTTGTTCCTATGATGGCAGTGATAATTACGATCAAAAGTGTCATCCAAAGCCCGATAAGTCCCCCTATTTGAATGAACAAGGCGATCTCAATGATCGGAACAGCGATGAATAACACTAAAAGCAACATGAGTTTGCCTCTCTTTCTTGACTGTCCACTGGTGGACTTGGCCTATGTCCCACCCTACATAGTAAGGGAAGGCGGCATTTTCCATGCCGTGTGAGCTGTGAGGACCAAATGAGCCAATCTATCCTGTCCCTTCTGGTGCTTGCCGGAATCGCTATTTT
>NZ_CBFHKW010000070.1:9181-11461 GCF_965656515.1 Celeribacter marinus | reverse complement strand
CAATCAGTTTGTCGCCGATCTCGCGCGATGCGGCGCGCGCGGTCAACAGATGCTCTGCGCCGTAGATTTCGGGCGTCTCCGCCAAGACCCCTGTGCCGCCTTGCGCCACCAAGAGGTCGCAGGCATAGCCCACGGCGGGGTTGGCGGTGATTCCTGACCACGCGTCCGAGCCACCGCATTGCAGAGCGACCATCAATTCCGATGCAGGGCATTCCTCGCGCGTGGCCTTGTTCACCTCGGGCAGCATGCTTTCGATCTTTTTGATGCCAAGGGCCACGGTTTTGCGCAGACCGCCCACGTCTTGGATATTCATCGTCTGAAATGTCGGTCCGGATTTGAGGCCATAGGCCTCGATCAGCCAGTCAATTTGCATCATCTCACAGCCTAGTCCGGCCAGCAAAACACCGCCCACATTGGGGTTTTTGGCATAGCCCCACAGGGTGCGTTGTAGCAATTCGAACCCCGTTCCATCCCCGCCCATGGCGCAGCCCGTCCCGTGGACAAAGGCCACAACGCCATCGACATTGGGATAGTTGGCCATGATATCGGGCGTGAAATGCTGTGCGATCATCCGTGCGGCCGTGGCCGAACAGTTCACCGATGTGAGCACGGCGATATAGTTGCGCGTGCCGACACGACCGCTGTCGCGTTTGTACCCCATGAATGTGTCGGAGCTCGTCGCTGGGGCCACGGGACGCAAGTTTGTGCCAAACTCGTAACCCGCCCCCTCGACGTTGCGAAATTCCAGGTTGTGGGTGTGGATATGCGCGCCCTTGGCAATGTCCGATGCCGCATAGCCGATGATCTGCGCATACTTGTAAACCGCCTCGCCTCTGGCAATGTCTTGGGTCGCCATTTTGTGGCCGCGCGGGATCACGTCAATCGCGCCTTCGTCACCGATGGCAAGTTGGGTTTTGGCGGTGACGACATTATCGGCGTCAGACAGGCGAACGGTGGTCATGGCGGTCCTCGGGGGTTGGGGCTTAACGGTGTTGTGTCGCTTATATGTTAGTTTGTCACGGCTCATTTTCGCAGGTGGCTTGTGACTCGGGCGCAAGCGACCACCTGCGGACGTGATTGGCGTGTTGATTTGCGTGATGTGATCCTTGTGCGGTGGCGCGTGATATCTGGCGCGCCACGGCACAAGGAAACGAAGCGGGGCGGCGGATCGACCGCCGCCCCGTCTCAATGGTGTGTGTCGATCCCCTAGAGGAAGATCGAGACGATTGGAGGCCAGATCAGCAGAACCGACAGGGCGATCAACTGGATCATGATAAAGGGCAAGAAGCCTTTAAAGATATCCGTGAGCGAGATGTGCGGTGGGGCAACTGATTTGAGGTAGAACGCTGCCGGACCAAAGGGTGGCGACAGGAACGAGACCTGCATGTTCATACAGAACACAACACCGAACCAAACCGCAACGTGACGCGGGTTCAATTCGCCAAACAGACCGATTTCCTCAACAGGCAAACGCAGCACGATGGGCAAGAACACGGGCATAATCAGCAACACAATGCCAACCCAGTCCATGAACATCCCCATGATCAGGAAGATAAACATCATCACAAGGATGATCCCCATCGTCGGCAAATCTGCCGCCATAATCATATTGGCCACATATGTCGGACCACCGGCGAGTGTATAGGCCGCAGCAAGCGCTGCCGCACCGATCGTCACCCAGATGATCGTCCCTGTGGAGCGCAAAGTGCGCATCAGGCTGTCCCATACGATGTCAAACGTCATTTCGCCGCGTGACACACTGATCAAGAACACAGCCACAACGCCCATACCCGCCGCTTCGGTAATGCCCGTGATGCCACCATAGATGGAGCCAAGAACAACGCCGATGACGATGATTGGGGCGATCAGGCCTTTGCCCATATCCCAACCTTTGGAGGTGCGCTCTTTGCCGACGACGACATAAACGACCACAGCAAAGATCCCAAAAGCGGCCGCGAGGTACGGTAGATCCGATGCCATCCCAAGCGTGATGGGGTCGACACCTTCCGTGACGGTGTTCATCCCTGTGAGGGTAAAGAACAGCGCGCGCAAGAAGATAACGGCCGTGGCCCACATGCCAAAGCGTGACAAGAAGCCAAGGAACATCAGACCCTTTTCGGAACCACGAGGATCATTGGGATCTTCTGGGGGAAGGGGGGCCATCTCTGGGCTAATCCGCGTACGGATATAGATATAGACCATAAAGAAGGAGGCCAACATAAACCCGGGCAAGAAGGATGCCGTGAACAACGCTTTGATCGAGGTCTCTGTGACGAGGCC
>NZ_CBFHKW010000070.1:0-9084 GCF_965656515.1 Celeribacter marinus | reverse complement strand
CCGTAGAAAATCAAAACGATGGACGGTGGGATCATCGTGCCGAGCGAGCCGGACGCACAAATTGTCCCGATCGCAAGGTTTTGGTTATACCCAAGACGGAGCATCTGCGGCAGGGCGATGAGGCCCAACAGAACCACTTCGCCACCGATGATGCCCGACATCGCCGCCATGATCACCGCCATAAACGAGGTCACAAAGGCAATACCGCCACGGGTACGAGAGAGCCACAGATTGAGCGACGAATACATGTCTTTGGCGATGCCCGTCCTCTCTAAGAGAGAGGCCATAAATATGAACAGGGGCACCGAGATCAGAACATAGTTCGTCATCTGTCGGTAGACGGCCTGACCCAACACGGAGAGGGGACCACGGCCAAAGGTGTTGAACAAAATGTCCACGTCAAACTTGAGGACAAGTGTGACAACGGCGAGGAACGCCGAGGCAAAGCCCAAGGGCATGCCGATCGCCAGCAGGGCAAACATGCCCAGCAAGACGATGATAGAGAGGGTGCCGATATCGACCATTATTTGTCCTCCCCAAGTGTTTTACGCAGCATTGCAATCTCTTCTTCGTCGATGTCGTCTGCGGGCGAATGATGCTCGGGTGCTTTATGCCAATCTGCGATGAGGTTGGAGAGCGCCTGAACAGCCACGAGAGCGATAATGAATAGGATGGCGGGTTTCAGCGTTCCGGGAATGGGCGGATCCCACGCGGTGCCAAAGGTTTCCATGCGCAACATGCGAGTCCATGCATCGTTGAACCCACCCCAGATGAGGGAAAAACAAAACACCCAGATCAAGAACACGGAAATCACATCGGATGTCTTTTTCATCCAGCGTGGCATGAGATCGTATATCACGTAGATACGGATGTGTGAGCGTTGCTGCATGGCATATTGACCGGCAAGCAAGAACACAAACGCCGCAATCCACAGCGACAATTCGTTGGCCCACAAGGTTGGTCTGTTGAACGCGTAGCGCGAGACAACCTCATAGAACATCACCAACACGATCATGACGACCGCAATCATGGCGATGCGCGAGGTGACCAGTGAGAGGTAGTCGAAAAAGCCGTGTGGCTTGTCCTCAATGGCGCCAATGGTGTCGGAGAGATAGACGGAGCCGAACAAGATTGCGCCAGCGAGAGATCCAAGCATGAGCTTGGCCGTAATCCCGCCCTCGGCGCGGATCATTTCATGGATGCCAAGGGCATCTGTCGTAAATATTTTGTTGATGGCAAGCCATGCAAACACCGCGAGCGCAAGCGCGGTAAAGCCGATGGCCAATTTCTTGACCGGACCTCGCATGGGGCCGAGCCAGACACTGTCCTGATTCATCCTGGCCTCCCTTTTTATGTTTGGAGATTGAGCCGTTTCACGCGGCGGACATTCGAGAAAAAAATGGCGGGCCCAATTTGGGGCCCGCCAGGGCTTGTCACCCATGCGTCATGAGACGCATTCGGTTATTTGGAGATCAGGCCGAGTTTGCCCAGATACTCACGGTGCGATGCAACGAGTGCAGCCGCTTCTGGAGTTTTGGCAGCCCAACCGTCCCATGCACGCTGTGCACCGGCGCGGAACTGTGCTTTGTCCTCGTCGGACCAAGCGTAGAGGCTGACACCTTGCTCACGCAGAGCTGCGGCAGCTTCGTTGTTGGCTTTCTCGTTGGAGATCGCAGTGTGCAGGGAAAGTTTCTGCATTGCGGTGTCCATGATGCGCTGCTGCGACGGTGTCAGGCCATCCCAGACGTCTTTGTTACACGCAAGGTGGTCAGACGGCATGGAGTGGAAGCCAGGGTAGTTGGCGTGCTTGGCGATGTCGTAGAGACCAAGGCCCACGTTGTTGGCAAGACCGGAGGCGTCAGCACCGTCGATGATGCCTGTTTCGAGCGCTGTAAAGATCTCTGTGAAATCCATAACGATTGGGGTTGCGCCCAGCTCGGTGAAGATTTCGGTTTCAAGACCTGGAGGCGAACGGAACTTCCAACCTTTGAGATCGTCAAAGCCTGCGAGTGGCTTGGTCGAGGCAAAAGATTCCTGACCGTAGATCCACCAACCGACGAGCTGCATGCCGTACTCGTTATAGAGCGACTGTGCTGCTTCGTAGCCGCCGCCGTAATAGAGCCATGACAGCTGCTGGTATGGTGTGTCGTAGCCGCCCATGATGTCGCCAACGAATTGGAACGCAGGGTTTTTACCTGTTTGGTATGCACCACCGGTCATGTCGCAATCGAGAATGCCGTTTACAGCAGCGTCCCAAGTCTCTGTCGTGGCAACCACGGACGAGGAGTAGAACATTTCGATGTCGATGGAACCGTTGGACATTGTTTCAACGTCATCAACGAAATTTGCAGCAAGCTTGCCCGAGGGGTGCTCGGTTGCGTAGTGCGTGGAGATGCGCAGTGTTGTAACGTCCTGTGCAATCGCCGGAACAGCAATCACAGCACCGAGTGCTGCGGTTTTGAGAATTGAAGTCAGTTTCATAAAATCCCTCCCTAGGATGGCTGCGTGACCACAGCCAAAGACATGGTTGTCCTTCGTTTTATGTATCGCGTCATCCCTCCCGGATGAGTACGCCCTCGTAGTGAGAGCGCCACGACATCAGATGGTATACCATCACAAGAAAGACGCTAAACCGAACCCGCGCCGACAATCAACAACTTTTGGTATACCAAATTAAAAAAGATGATATGGTCGTTAAACGCGGAAATAAATATTCTTGGCTTGAGGCGAGTTTTATGAACGAATTGAATGATCTAGGGGACGGTTTTCACGGAGATAATCTTCCGGAGAAAATAGCTCATTCGTTACGCAGAGATATCCTTAGGGGTCGCCTAAACCCTGGGGATGCGATCAAAGAGCGCGATAATGCCGAAGAGCTCGGAGTGAGCCGCACACCCATGCGCGAAGCTATCCGAATCCTTGCTCAAGAGGGCTTGGTGATTCTGCGCCGGGCCCGCTCGCCAATCGTTGCGAATCCCAGTTTCAAAACCCTCGCGGATCAGGTTGAGGTGATGCTCAATCTTGAAAAACTATCCGCCGAGATCGCCTGTCGCGCCGCCTCGGATGCCGAAATTGACGAGGTTTGTGACCTGACCCAAGTGATGTCCGACACCTTCGACGAGAGCGATCCGCTTGATATGTTCGAAATGGACATGCGGTTTCATGCGATGATTGCACGGATGTCGCACAACGAAACGCTCGCCGATATGCACACGGCGTTGTTGCAGCGTCTGTGGCGTGCGCGGTATTTGACGGCGATGGAAAAACGCAACCGCCAACGCGTGATCACTCAGCATACAGCCATCATTGAGGCTCTGCGTGCGCGCGATCCGCAACGGGCCGCGGCAGCAATTCATACCCATTTGGGCCATTTGGGCGAAGACCTCAAAGATGTGATGAAGCACGATGAAGCTTTGGGCGTCGAGGCCAGCGCGCAGGGCGATGATACGCCCGTGTTCAAGTGATCGAGCACGTAGATGGCGCGCGGCAATAACCTAAATGCGATTCTTCATTTCGAGGCCGTGGCGCGGCGTGGCTCACTCACGGTTGCGGCCGAAGAGTTGTCGGTGTCGCCTTCGGCCGTCAGCCAACAGGTCAAACTTTTAGAACAACAGCTTGGGATTAAACTGTTTCGCCGCAAGGGGCGCAATCTGGCGCTTACCTTGGAGGGTGAGCAGCTGTTTCAAACCTCGGCCACCGCGCTGCGGATGTTGTCGGAAGCCCGTAAAAACCTAGGCAAAGCCCGCGAAACACGGCGGCTTAATTTGCGCGTTATGCCCTCGTTCGGGGTGCGTTGGCTTGGGCCGCGCCTGTCTGAATTCATTGATCTGTGCCCCGACTTTGATCTGCGGGTTGATGCCGCGCCCGATCCAACCGATTTTGAGCGCGAATTGATGGACCTTGATATTCGCTACGGGTCGGGCAATTGGCCCGCGTTTCATAGCGCGCCCGTGCTGCAAGATCAGGTGTTGCCCTTGGCCAGTCCCGAATACCTCGCCACGCTTGGTGGATTACAGGTTGATCCCGCCGCGCGCCTGAATGCGGCGCGCTTGATCGATAGTGCGCGCGCGATGTGTCAGTGGGATTTTTGGCTGTGGCGCAATGGCTTGGATGTCACATCGAATACGAAATCGGTTTTGATGGATCGGTCGTCTTTGGCGTTGCAACTGGCGCTGGACGGCAAGGGGGTTGTCTTGGAAAGCCTCGCACTCGCCGCCCCCGAAGTGGCGCAGGGGCGTCTTGTGCCGGTTACGCCCGAATTGCCCGTGTTCACCTTTCCCGCCTATTGGCTGATTTGTCCGCCGCGCCATCTCAATCGTCGTGCGGTCCGCCTGTTTACCGATTGGATTGCGCAAAAGGCTGTGGATCATGCGGCCATGGTGAGCGATCTCAAAACGCAGCTCGGTCTGCATGATCTGGAGATCAACGCGGCGACCGAATTGGCGCACGGCGCACCGGATTAAGCCCACCCAAAGACGCAACGAAAAAGGCGCGCCCAATGGGACGCGCCTTTTGAGTCTCGCTCGAAAGCTATGGTTGCGAAGCCTCGCTAGTGAATGAGGGACCCACCGTTCACATCGATCTCGGAGCCCGTCACATAGGCCGACAATTCGGACGCAAGGAACAATGCGCATCCCGCCACATCGGACGCCTCGCCCGCGCGGCCCATCGGGATACCGTCAAGCACTTGAGCTTTCATTTCTGGTGTCAATTTGCCCGCCGTGATGTCGGTGGCAATGAAGCCGGGGCAAATGGCGTTGGACCGGATGCCATCGGGGGCCAGTTCGCGCGCCATTGCCTTGGTCAGGCCCAAAACACCCGCCTTTGCCGCCGAATAGTGCGGCCCGCCGAAAATGCCACCGCCGCGCTGTGCGGATACCGACGACATATTGACGATGGAGCCGGATTTCTGGGCGCGAAAGGTCGGAATACACGCCTGAGACATGTAAAGCGTTCCGCGCAAGGACACGTCGGTGACCGCCTCGTAATTATCGGGCGCAATGTCCATGAGTTTGAGCGGCTGGGTTATGCCTGCGTTATTGACCAAAATGTCGATGCGGCCAAGGGCGGCAACCACGGCCGTTGCGGCGGCAATGCAATCGTCCTTGTTGGTCACGTCACAGGCCAATCCGATGTGGCCCGCGCCAAGATCGGCGGCGGCTGCGGCGGCTTGATCCGCGTCGAGATCGAGAATGGCCACGGTTGCGCCGTGCTCGGCAAACAGGTGTGCGGTGGCTTTGCCAAGGCCGCGCGGGGAGGCGGCACCGGTGATGATTGCGATTTTGCCGTCGAGTAGTTTCATGTTGTGTCTCACATCCAGGATTTGATTTTGGCGACCACAGCATCCACGCTGAGGCCGTATTGATCGTGCAACGTGGGCAGCGCGCCCGCGTCGAGAAATTCGTCGGGCAGGGCGATGGATTTGAACGGCACGAACACGCCCGAGCGCATCAACTCCGCCGCCACCGCCTCGCCCAATCCGCCCACAATCGTGTGGTTTTCGGCGGTGACCACAAGGCGGCCTTTGCGGGCGGCCTCCGTTTTGATCGTCGCGATATCAAGGGGCTTGATGGTCGGGCAATGCAGGACCGCGCAGTCGATCCCGTCCGCTTTGAGGCGCTTGGCCGCGTCAAGCGTGCGCATTGTCATCAGGCCCGTGGAGATGAACAACACGTCATTGCCGTCATGGATCATCTGCGCTTTGCCCAGTTTGAACTCATAGCCGTAGTCGCCCAACACATTGGCCACATTGCCACGCGGCAGGCGCATGTAAACGGGGCCGTTGTGATCGGCGATGGCTTTGGTCGCCTGTGCCGTGTCCACCGCGTCACACGGATCGACGATGGTCAGGTTCGGCAGTCCGCGAAAAATCGCAAGGTCTTCGGTGGCTTGGTGGCTCGGGCCATATCCCGTGGTCAATCCGGGCAGGGCGCAGACGATTTTGACGGGTAGGTTTTCCTCGGCAATCGCCATGCAAATGAAATCATAGGCGCGGCGCGAGGCGAACACGGCGTAGGTGGTGGTAAAGGGGGTGAAGCCCTCACGCGCAAGTCCCGCCGCCGCCGAGATCATCACCTGTTCGGCCATGCCCATCTGGTAAAAGCGATCAGGGTATTTTTCAGCAAAAACATGCATATCCGTGTATTTGCTCAAATCCGCAGAGAGCCCCACAATGTCGTCGCGTGTGGCGGCCAGATCGCATAGCGCGTGACCAAAGGGGGCCGATACCGTGTCGCGCCCTTCGGCGTCGAGGGACGCAATCATGGCAGAGGTGGCGCGGCGCTCGGTCGGGGCGCGGCGCTCGGTGTATTTGGAGATGCGGCGTGACGCGGCCCCGAATGGCACATCACCCGAATGGGTGCGAATTGACGAGCTCATGCGGGGCACTCCGTATCCAGATGAGCGATGGCTTTGGCCCACTCATCGGCCTCTACGCGAATAAAATGCGTGCTTTCGCGGGCTTCCAGAAACGGCACGCCTTTGCACATCTTGGTGTTGCAAATGATGACACTGGGTTTGGGGTCGGTCAGGGCGCGCGCGGCGTCAAATGCGGCGACAAGCGCGTCAAGATCATTGCCATCCACCTCTTGGGCATGCCATCCGAACGCGGCCCATTTGGGGGCTTCCGAGTAGCGCGGGGTGGCCAATGCGTTGGTGCTTGGCCCGTCTGCCTGTTGGTCGTTGAAGTCCACAACACAGATCAGATTGTCGAGGTTCCACTGCACGGCCGACATCACGGCCTCCCATGTAGACCCTTCGCCAAGCTCGCCATCCGACATCAGGTTGTAGATGAAACTCTTTGATTTCTTACGTTTTAATCCAAGGGCTGCCCCAACCGCGATGCCAAGCCCGTGGCCAAGAGACCCGCCGGTGATCTCCATCCCGGGCGTGTAGGACGCCATGCCCGACATCGGCAGGCGGCTATCGTCCATGCCGTACGTTTCCAATTCGGCCTCGGGCAAAATCCCCGCTTCGATCATCGCGGAGTAGGCGGCAATCGCGTAGTGGCCGATCGACAGGTAAAAGCGGTCGCGCTCTTCCCATTCGGGATCGGCGGCGCGGTAGGTCATCGCGTGAAAATGCGTCACGGCAAGCACATCCGCCACGCCCAACGCTTGCCCGATATAGCCCTGTCCTTGGACTTCGCCCATGCGCAGCGCGGTGCGGCGAATGTTCCATGCACGCCGTGCTAGTGAGGTGTTGGAGCCCGCGTTGGCGGGTGTCGGGGATGTGACGGATGCAGGCACCGATGCCTCCAGAGTGGTGGTTGTGTTTGGTCAATCTGTCACGGAAGGTGAGAAGACAGCAATTAAGTTCTACTAAAGATAGGGTTAGTGTTTGGCTAAAGTGAGGTTGCGGGTGCATGGCGGGCATATATCTTATTAAAAGAATCAGGATTGACATATCATAGTAAAATTGTCAGATAAGGCGCATTGCACATCGACTCTCGTCACAGAGTTCGGATTTCCACGCCAAAGGGACATAAGATTTACAATGAAACGCACCGCATTCTTGTTCACAGCCGCCACATTGACCGCAATTTTGCCGATGTCTGCACACGCAGGGGCCGCCGAAGTCGTCACCAATTACGCGAATATTGCTGAAGCCGCCTATGGCGACAGCTTGATCACTGCACAGGCTCTTGATGGGGCCATTGATGCGCTGATTGCCGCGCCGTCCGCCGAAACTCTGGCCGCTGCCAAAACCGCATGGATTCGGGCCCGCGTGCCCTATCAGCAAACCGAAGTGTACCGGTTCGGCAACGCGGTTGTAGATGAGTGGGAGGGCAAGGTGAACGCGTGGCCCCTTGATGAGGGGTTGATCGACTACGTGGACGCCGCGTATGGCGGAGCGGGCGATGAGAACGCCTTTCGCGCGCTCAATGTGATTGCAAACCCGACCTTTACCCTATCTGGCGAAGAGATCGACGCGACCACGATCACCCCCGCATTCATCAGCGATACGCTGCACGAGGCAGATGAGATCGAGGCCAATGTGGCATCGGGCTATCATGCCATCGAATTTCTGCTGTGGGGGCAAGATTTGAACGGGACCGATCATGGCGCGGGCAATCGTGCGTGGACCGACTATGCGCAAGGGGACGCCTGCACCAATAACAATTGCGATCGTCGCGGCGCGTATTTGTCCGCCGCATCCAAGCTATTGGTGTCTGATCTCGAATACATCACGGCGGCATGGGCCGAAGGTGGTGAGGCGCGTGAGGCGGTGGTGACCGATCCCGCTGCGGGCATTACGGCGATGCTCACGGGCATGGGGTCACTGTCATATGGCGAGCAAGCCGGTGAGCGGATGAAGCTTGGTCTGATGCTCAACGATCCTGAGGAAGAGCACGATTGTTTTTCCGACAACACGCACAACTCGCATTATTATGACGGTCTTGGCATTCGCAATGTCTATGTCGGACAATATGTGCGAGCCGATGGGACGCTAATACAAGGCGAGAGCCTGCACGATCTTTTGGCGGCATCGGATGCGGATGTGGCGGCTGATTTGTCGGCGGCGCTTGATCATTCCGTGGCGCAGCTCGGCACGTTGAAAGCGGCAGCGGAGGCGGGGTTCTCATACGATCAGATGTTGGCGCGCGGCAATGTTGCGGGCGAGGCGTTGATCATGGGGGCGGTTGATGCGCTTGTGGCACAGACCCGCGATATCGAACGGGCGGTAACGGTCTTGACGGCCTCGGCGATTGAGGTCGAAGGCTCCGATAGCCTCGACAACCCTGACGCTGTGTTCGAGTAATCTATCATGCGCCGCCGCTTTTTTGCTCTTAGTGCAACTTGTGCCTTGCTTGCGCACGGGGCGGCGGCGGCCGATCTGGCCTTGGGTGATCCGCATTTGAGCGTGGTCACCCGAACGGCGGATGAGGCCGCGCGGATTGCGCGGATTACGGCACCTGCTACGATGTTCGACGCGCCAGAACCCTTTGAGGCAAAGCCCGCAGGGGCGGCTACGGTGCGCGCGCGCCCCGACAGCGAAGCCTTCTCGCAAAGCTCGGCCAACCTGACGTTTGAGCAGGAATTAACGTTCAAACTGGGCAACGGTTTGTTCAAAAAGCTATGGGTG
>NZ_CBFHKW010000069.1:0-12010 GCF_965656515.1 Celeribacter marinus | reverse complement strand
CATCGATCCCGAATTTCTCGACACGCCCAAGGAAGTAGTCCCAAGCCTCCAGGTCGGTCGCGAAATCAATCGAACAGGTCCAGTCCCGTGCGTTGTGGCAGATCGTTCCGAGTTTCCAGATGCGCGCCCCTGTTTCACGGGAAATGATGACGTTAACGGCAATCGACTCCCATATGAACAGGCCCGAATTCTTCGAGATCTCGACGTCGGGCGTTACGCCGTTCAGGCAGTTTCTGAGTTTGGTTGTAGGTCCTGTCCCTTTGCCGCCCGGTCGATTGGTTGGTTCTGGCTGCTTTCCCCGTGCCGCGCCAGCCCGTGCAACACTGAAGATAATCCAGGCCCCAGAGGCGACAAGGAGGCCAAAAAAAGTCAACGCGAGGAGTTGGTTCTGGGTAAACATGCTGCCCTCTTTTCCGGGGATCGTTGTGTTTCGTCAAGCGCGAACCAAATGCCTAAAACGTCGATCTCTTCTGTGATTTGATACCACAGGTGGAGTTTTGCTGCAAGGTGTGGACTACGCGTTGGCAGTTGCTACGCAGCTCGCTGTGTTTCCGGCCTTTGGGTTGTGCGTCGGCGTGGCTGAGAACTTCGGCCTTGGGCTGATCTTCGCAGCCGTCTCATTGATCCGTGACTACGCTTTACGTCGCCTATTCAACCGCTGGATTCTATGACAAGGCGCCAACGGTAGGTGGCACTTTGATGTGTTGCAAAAACGTAACGTGGGGGGAGAAGCACCTTGCTACTTTTCGGTGTTTGCGATGTTGTGCCCATGCTCTAGTTGTGTCATTTAGATACTTGTGTTATTTAAATTTTTTAATAACATAAAAATGTTTGAATTGGAGCCGCCCTTGGTTCACGAAGCCACGTTGTATTTCGAGTGGCACGAGTTCGTTTTGGCTGCGCTTGCGTTTGGCCTTTGCGTATTGATTGTGCTTTTACGCTTTCGGTTCCCGCGGCTCAGCGGGCGCACTTTGGACTTGCGGGCGGTTCAATCCATGCACACGCGGCTCACTCCTCGTGTTGGGGGCATTGCGATCTTTTGTGCACTGGGGCTGAGCGTGATCTTTGCTCCCGTTTCAATCTCTGGACCCTATGCCAATTTCGTTTTTGCCACGTCGCTCCTCTTTCTCGTGGGTCTGGCCGAGGACCTAGGGTTCGAAATGTCACCACGCAGGCGCATGTTGGCTGCCATGGGCGCGAGTTTGTTGGCGATCTGGCTTTTGGGGGTCTGGCTACCGCGAACTGGTATTCCCGGACTGGATTTGCTGGTAGCGCACTGGGCGATCGGCGTTCCGCTTACCCTTCTGGTGACGGCATGTATCGCAAACGGCTTCAACCTGATAGATGGGGTGAACGGCCTCGCATCAATGACGGCTATCGCTGCAGCTATTGCCCTGAGCCATATCGCGGAGCTGGCAGGTTACACCACGATGGTCCATCTCGCGATGATGATTGCCGCTGGGATATTCGGATTTTTCCTCCTCAACTATCCCTTTGGCCTGATCTTCCTCGGCGATGCCGGCGCCTACATCATCGGATTTGTGCTGAGTTGGTTTGGGATTTCTGTTCTGCTCAATTCGCCCGATGTCTCGCCTTGGGCCATTTTGCTAACGATGTATTGGCCCGTGGCCGATACATTGCTAGCGATCTATCGACGCTCTCGTAGGGATGCTGACGTCTCCGCACCAGATCGGTTGCACGTGCACCAAATGGTGATGCGCGCTCTGGAAATCTGCATCCTCGGCCGAAACCGCCGCCATATTGCTAACCCACTCACCACACTGGTGTTGTCCCCCTTTGTCATCGCACCGCCGATTGCGGGTGTGCTGCTGTGGAACCAAAATCAGAATGCGTTTCTGGCCGTCGTGATCTTTGGGGTGCTGTTCTTTGCGAGTTATGCGGCAGCGCCCGGTCTGATCCGTCGTTTCCGCCGATAATAACGGGACTGCCTGACGTTTGAACCCCGTTGGCGTAACATTACACTTGGGCCCCAAAACGCCTGAGCGGTGACACGCCGGAGGAAGTCGCAGCCAACCTGGGCGCTCCATTGTTTAACGGGTTCGCTTCCAGAGCCGATTGACTCGATGTTCACTAGAATCCAGCCTCGCATCAATGATTACAATAACTTAGTAGGTAGAGAGGGTTCGCCACCAGACCCATCCCTTCCGCCACTTCCCCCTTTGAGATATTGTCGTTCTACCCGCCTTGGGTAGATCCCTTCTGACAATGCCATGGCAAGTGTGGTGTCTTTCTCGATTGCGACCTTAACGAATGGGATGATAGCTTCGGCGTTCCTTCGTCCTGAGAATGAAAAAAGCCGCGGGGTCGCGGTGTTACCAAGTCGCACTCTGCGTGGCGCCCTCGACGAGTTCTTGCATGCGGCGCAGCGTCCCTGCCTCCACGCCGTCGGGCAGATCATCAAGGCCAAAATACCCAACCTCGGCAATCTCCATGCTCCTCGGTTTGGTTGGGATAGAGCCGGTCGCTTGACACAGGTACACTAAAATATGGTCTCTTTTGCTGACCCCGTTGTTAAAGAAAACACCATGAAGCTTTGGCTTTCCCGTCAGTTCCAGTCCGGATTCCTGACGCAATTCTTTGGTCAAAGCATGCTCAATTGTCTCGCCTTTTTCGACGCCACCGCCCGGAAAGTGCCAGCCGGGGGTGTAGGTGTGGCGCACCAGCAAAAATTTGCCATCGTCAGATTGAACGATCGCGCGCACGCCGAGGGTCAGCCCACGGGTCATAAGGAAAAAGGTGTGAAGGGCGCGACTGAATACTGTTCGGGCGATCCCTCTTTTCCCATCTTGGAGGGAGGTCATGCGCGGGCGTCCTCGGTGTGGGGTGTAGACGTTTGCCCTGCTTTTTCGCGTTCCGCATCCCAGATAAGGTCAAAAATATCTTTCGTCAGCGGCGCGTAATCGAGTGGTAGCTCGTCTAGAATTTTGACGATTTCAGGGAGGTCGAACCGCTCACAAGCGCGCATTAGCCTATCCAGGATTGACATGAGGTCGCTCATCGCAAGGGAGGCCTCCGATGCTGTCATGATGCGTGGGTGCTGTGTCGGTGCGGGATTGTTCCCGATAAGCAGCTCCTCGTAGAGCTTCTCACCCTTTCGCAAGCCCGTGATGCAAATTGGTATATCACCCATATCAGGGATGAGCTGTTCAGGGTGTTCCACGAGGTATGGCGTCAGCCCATGCAGCTTCACCATGTTCAAGGCAAGCTCAAGGATTTTGACCGGCTCCCCCATATCCAAGACAAAAACATCGCCGCCTTTGCCCATTGCGCCCGCTTGAATCACCAGTTGTGATGCTTCGGGAATCGTCATGAAATAGCGTGTGATATCTTGATGCGTGATCGTAATCGGACCGCCGTTTTCAATCTGAGTGCGAAATAGCGGGATAACTGATCCCGATGAGCCGAGCACATTCCCAAAGCGCACCATTGAAAATGTGGTGGCTGAACTCTCTTGTGCATGTGCTTGGCATATCAATTCAGCGACACGTTTGCTTGCCCCCATGATATTCGTAGGCCGTACGGCTTTGTCCGTTGAAATTAAAATGAAATTTTCTACACCGAGCTTTGCGGCGGCGCGGGTGATCGCCAGTGTGCCAAAGACGTTGTTTCGAATGCCCTCGACTACGTTTTCTTCGACGAGTGGAACGTGTTTGTAGGCGGCCGCATGAAAAATGGTTTGAACATTAAACGCCTTGATGACCGCCTCAAGGCGTTGGCTGTGCTGGACCGAGCCTAAAACGGGTACGATATCGACCGTGGATGTCAGTTGCGCAGCAGCTGCGGCCAGTTCGGCCTCAATCGTGTATAGGGCAAATTCGGACACTTCGAAGAGCACAAGCCTTGTGGGGTTTTGGCGCAGGATCTGGCGACAAAGCTCACTCCCGATCGATCCCCCCGCACCGGACACCATGACCACGCGTCCAGTAATGTTTTTGCCAAGCAATTCGACGTCAGGCGCCACGGGGTCGCGGCCAAGCAGGTCTTCGGCTGACACCGTGCGCAACTCTGAAATTTTTGCTTCGCCACTGATGATTTCGGACATGCCCGGGATCGTTTTGATCTCCACTTGCAGGTCTTTAAGCGAGTTTACGATGTCGCGGCGGCGCGCGCGGCTTAAACTCGGAATGGCCAATAAAATGACCGAGGCACCCGTTTCGCGAATTAATTTGGGAATTTGATCGGGGGCATCGACGCTCAATCCACCAATCGCCAAATTCTGGAGCGCGGGATTGTCATCAACAAGTGCGACGGGCGCATAATCTCGACCGTGAAACAGTGAATTCAAAAGCTGTAGACCAGAATCTCCAGCCCCGTAGATAATAACGGGCCGCTTTCGTGATTGGTTCGGATTGCGGAAAAAAGTTCGAGTGATAAAGCGCAGCCCGCCCACAGAAAGGAAGACAAACATAATAAAAATGATCGGTACTGACCTTGGCAGGCTTGCACCTATGAGGGTGCCGGCACTGTAGAGCACGATCGCGGACACAATCGCGCCTTTTCCGATGGCAATGAGAATTCTGCCAGTGATGTAGCGAAGCATCGCGCGATAAAGTCCAAAAAACCGAAAGGCGATCAATGCCGTTGCCACACTGATCGCCATCGCCAGCCAAATCTCTGGTTTGCTCAAAAACGCTAAGTTTTCCAATCGCAACAGCATCGCGAAAACAAAGGACAGCGCAATCAAAGTTGCATCCATCGCGAGCATCAAAACAACTTTTGTTTTTCGGCTTAAGGCCGAAAGGTATTTAATGTAATTCGACATAAAGGGTAACCTTGGATATCATTCGAGGGCAGACTAACGGACCCGAGGCCTCGCAACAACTCGCAATGAGTGCGTGGATGCGGATGAGGGCTTGGCCCGTTTTAGGCCTGGATCTTTACGTTCAATCGATCATCCAGACATCGTAACGCGTTGTTTTTCCTAATATTTGATGTGAGCAGGGTTTGATGCCTATCATTGGATCGGCTTTTGCGGGCCATTTCAGGACGACTCGGGAGCGCGCGGTTTCGAGTGCTACACGCATCAAATCGGCAGCATCGTCATCGGTTCCAACAATATCGCGGACTTGGCGTAACTCTAATTTCACCAACGCGGTGGATTTGCGGGGGGGGTGCATCGGGTCGATCAAGATTGCTTGGGCGTCGAGTTGGGGCAGCACATCTTTTGCGTCCCCCTGTATCAGTGTCATGCGCTCGATGATGTCGCGCAATTCGCCTCCTTCTTGAGCGGCGTCAGCCATGCCTTTGGCCAAGAGCGCGTGCATCTTTTGCGACCGTTCGATCAGTGTGACCTGCGCGCCCAGCGATGCGAGCAAAAATGAATCCCGACCAAGGCCCGCCGTGGCGTCCACAATCATCGGGGTTTTGCCATTGCGCAGCCCCATCGCTTTTGCCAGTGCCTGTCCGCGCCCGCCGCCAAAGCGGAGCCTGTGCGCCACCGCGCCACCGACGAAATCGACGCGTAGTTCACGATCTTTCTGTTTCATCGTGCTTTCAAACCCCGCGCTACGCGCTTTCGCGAACGACCATGCGCCCGATAAATGTTTTGTCGAGCTGCGTGGTCTGTGAGCTTTCCAACACGTCGACGAGGTAGTTGGCCATATCCATAAGCGGTTGGCGGTATGTCGTTAGACGGTAATTGGGGCTTTCGCCCTGCGGCACATCGTCAAAGCCGATCACGGCAATATCGTCGGGTACTTTTAAACCCAAACGGTGGCGGATCGCGTCGATAGTACCAAGCGCAAGAGCATCGTTTTCACATACGATGATATCAGGCAATTCGGCGCGCGTTTTTCCACCAAAGGTTTTAGCAACAACATCGGCGGCGAGTATGGGATCATAAGCGGGCACGGGCACGCTGTCGCAGGTTTCACCAAAGGTCTGCATCCAGAAATCGACAAAGGTTTCTTTGCGCGACAAGTGGGCCGAGTCGGTGCGTGGACCGGCAAGGTAGAATGGCTTGCGATATCCGCGATCACGCACATATTCGGCGATTTCAATGGTCGCGGCGCGGTCATCAACGGAAATCGATATCGTGTCCTCATTTTCGGACGAGCGCGCAAAGATGATGAGTTTCTTAAAATGCCGCGCTTTGTAGGCGGCGTCTAACACCTCGTCATCAAATTGGATGCCGATCAAAATTGTTGCGTCCACGCGCCGCCGACTGGCGTTGAGCAGAGCAGGGGCCGCATCGTCACGGTTCAGGGTGTTGACCAGCATCGTATCCCAACCACGACTGCGCAAAGCGCGCGTGAGGCGTTCGAGCATCACCAGTTTGTGCGGATTGGCAAAGTCGTCGATCAAAAGCGCCACAAGGTTGGAGCGGTCGGAGGCCAGTGCCACGGCCCGTAGATCGGGCACATATCCAAGCGCTTCGGCGGCGGCCATGACTTTTTCGCGTGATTTGGACGAGATCGACGCATCCTTTTTGAACGCGCGATTCACCGTCCAGCGCGACACGCCTGCGGCCGTAGCAACGTCATCTGCCGTGATGTTCAAGGGAAGGTCGGACGATTTCAAACGGTGCGCTCCTACGTGTGGCAGATTTCTTTTTAGGCGGAAACTCTTGGGATTCATAGCCTTTTTACGGGTCTTGGGCGGGGCCGTTCGGTGCGCGCGTGTGATTTTTGCACGCGCGTGCACAAAAGTCTTGCACGCGCGTGCAAAATGAATATGACTCTCCACAAGAACGCGGCGAGGAGAGTCGCGACAAAGGGAGATTGTCATGCTTAAGGTTGGTTTGTTGGGGGCTGGACGCATCGGTCAGGTCCATGCCGTGAATATTGCGGGCAACGCGCGCTCGACGCTTGTTGCTGTGTCTGATGTGTTTGAGGCATCGGCCCAGTCACTTGGTGCCACACACGGATGTGAGGTGCGCAGTACCGAGGACATTTTGAACGATCCAAGTATTGATGCGGTTTTGATTGCCACGTCTACGGACACCCATTCAGGTCTGATTGAGGCCGCAACCGCGGCGGGCAAGGCGGTCTTGTGTGAAAAGCCTGTTGATTTGTCATTGGAGCGGGCCAAGGCGTGTCTTGATGCGACGGCGTCCTCGGGCAAGCCTGTCATGATCGGCTTTAACCGCCGGTTTGATCCAAGTTTTGCGACATTGCGCGGTGCATTGGCTGCGGGCGAAGTGGGCAAGGCCGAACTTTTGTCGCTGACGTCCTTTGATCCCGCACCGCCGCCTGTGTCCTACATCAAAGTGTCGGGCGGATTGTTTCGCGACATGATGATCCACGATTTCGACATGGCCAACTTTTTGATGGGGGATAGCCCTGTCACAGTGCGCGCCGTTGGCTCATCCATTGTCGATCCCGAGATTGGCGCGGCGGGCGATGTCGATACTGCTGTGGTGACCATGACCTACGCAGACGGGCGTATTGCCGTGATCAAAAACAGCCGCCGTGCGGTGTATGGCTATGACCAACGTATTGAGTTGCTCGGCTCCGAGGGGCTGCTTCAGGCGCAAAATATGTTGGAAAACACAGTCGTGAAATCCACCACTGCGGGCGTTGTGTCGGCCAAGCCGACCTACTTTTTCCTTGAGCGTTACATGCCGGCCTATGCCGCTGAGTGGGAGGCTTTTGTGTCGGCCGCACTCGATGGCACGCCGATGCCCGTTACGCTTGAGGATGGTATCGCCGCCTTGGCGATGGCCGAAGCCGCCACACACAGTTTCCAGACGGGGCAGGCGGTCGACGTCAGCCTCTAAGTCAAGAGTTCGCGCGGCCCCATAGGAGGTGGAGCCGCGCACATGCATCGGGTGCCGTGCGGCATCTGATATCGAAAGGTGGCCGATTTTAGCCGCCATAAATTCCTAGGGAGGAATACCAATGAACAAACTACTCGCATCCGTTGCAACCGCTGCTGCCGTTGCTGTTGCGGCCCCTGCGTTTGCTGCGGACATCATCGTCGTTGCACACGGTCAGGCCAATGACCCGTTCTGGTCCGTTGTCAAAAACGGCGTTCAAAAAGCGGGCGAAGATACAGGCGCAAACGTTGAATTCCGTTCGCCCGAAACCTTTGACATGGTTGCTATGAGCCAGCTCATCGACGCAGCTGTGAACCAAGAGCCTGATGGCATTGTGGTCTCCATCCCTGACGCCGATGCGCTTGGCCCATCGATCCAGCGCGCTGTTGCCGCCGGTATCCCCGTAATCTCCATGAACTCCGGCTCTGATGTGGCCGAAGAGCTTGGCGCATTGTTGCACGTGGGTCAGTCCGAGTATGACGCTGGTGTTGCCGCAGGCAAAAAACTTGCCTCTATGGGCGGCACAAAAGGCATCTGTGTGAACCAAGAAGTGGGCAACGTGGCGCTTGATCTGCGCTGCGAAGGCTTTGCGGACGGGTTCGCTCAGGAGGTCAAGGTGATCCCGACCCAAGCCGATCCCGCAGAAGTCGAATCCAAAGTGCGTGCAGCGCTCGATAGCGATCCCGATGTTGATACGGTTCTGGGCCTTGGCGCCTCTTTGGTGGGGGAACCCGCCGTTGCCGCCGTCGAAGCGCTCGGCCGCACGGACGTTCTGATCGCGTCTTTCGATCTCTCCGCAGGCTTTCTCAAGGCGGTGTCCGAAGGCAAAGCGGCGTTCGCAATTGATCAACAGCAGTTCCTTCAGGGTTACCTGCCTGTCGTGTTCCTTGCGCTCAATGCGGAATACGGCCTGATGCCCGGTGGCAACGTGCCATCCGGTCCGAACCTCGTGACCCAAGATGCCGCAGGTCTGGTGATTGACCTGTCCGCGCAAGGCATTCGCTAAACGAACCCGTCAGGCCGCACATCCGTGTGGCCTGACATCTAATTTGGGAGGAGCATTTTATGGCGAGCGACACATCAGTTGCGAGTGACGAACGGATCAAAACCGAGTCATTTGCCACCAAACTTATGAAACGACCCGAACTTGGCGCCATTGGTGGCGTGATCCTCGTGACCGTTTTCTTTCTTATCACCGCAGATCGCGCGATGTTCACCCTGTCGGGGATCATGAACTTTATGACGCCCGCGGCGCAGCTTGGTATTCTCGGGATTGCGGCGGCGATGTTGATGATCGGTGGCGAGTTTGATCTGTCCATCGGCTCCATGATTGCCTTTGCGGGGATGATTTTCGGCGTGTTGACGGTCAACCTTGGCCTACCTTTGCTCCTTGCTATCCCTCTTACTCTTGCGTTGTCTGCTGCAATTGGCGCGATCAACGGAACGATTGTTATTCGCACGGGCCTGCCGTCTTTTATCGTGACACTTGCGGGTCTGTTCATCTTGCGCGGGATTTCCCTTGTCGGTTTGAAACTCTTCTCTGGCGGCTCAACCCAGTTGCGCGGTGTGCGCGATGCGGTCGAGGGCGATCCATTGCTGAACCTGTTCTCGGGTGATGCATTCGAAGGCCTGTTTGCATGGTTGGCTGATATCGGCATGGTCGAGACGTTCAAAAACGGTGCGCCGAAAGTTCCGGGAATTCCCGTCGAGATCTTGTGGTTCATCGCGCTGGCGCTCATCGCCACCTATGTCTTGTTGCGCACACCTATCGGAAACTGGGTGTTTGCCACGGGCGGCGATTCCAATGCGGCGTCCAATTCGGGCGTGCCGACCAAGAAAGTCAAAATTTCCCTCTTTATGGTCACGGCTATGGCCGCGGCTTTGGTCGCGATCATCACGGTAATTGACGCCGGATCGACCGATGCGCGGCGTGGGTTTATGAAGGAATTCGAAGCCATCATTGCCGCCGTTATTGGCGGGTGCTTGCTCACGGGGGGCTACGGCTCGGCGATTGGCGCGTTCTTTGGTGCGATCATCTTTGGCATGGTCACCATCGGTCTGACCTACACAAATTTCGATCAGGACTGGTTCCAGGTGTTTCTCGGCGGCATGTTGTTGCTCGCTGTAGTGTTCAACAACGTGATCCGCAAACGTGTAACGGGGGAGCGCTAATATGACCCATCCAATCATCCACATGGACGGCATCAAAAAGCACTTTGGCAATGTGATTGCCCTCAACGGTGTGACGTTCGATGTCACCCCTGGTGAGTGTCACTGCCTGCTTGGCGATAACGGTGCGGGCAAGTCGACCTTTATCAAAACGATGTCGGGCGTGCACAAACCCACCGCTGGCTCGATCAATTTCGAGGGACAGCCGCTGTCGTTCAACTCTCCACGTGATGCGATGGAGGCGGGCATTGCCACGGTGTTCCAAGATCTCGCGATGATCCCGCTGATGAGTGTGACGCGCAACTTTTTCATGGGGCGCGAGCCGACAAAGGGCAGGGGGCTGATGAAGCGCTTTGACATCGACGCGGCCAACGAGATTTGCATGGACGAGATGCGCAAAATGGGGATCAATTTGCGCGCTCCTGACCAAGCGGTCGGGACGTTATCGGGTGGCGAACGCCAGACCGTAGCGATTGCGCGCGCTGTTTATTTCGGCGCGAAAGTGTTGATCCTTGACGAGCCGACCTCGGCGCTCGGCGTGCGCCAGACGTCTAACGTGTTGTCGACGATTGACCGTGTGCGCAGTCAGGGTGTCGGTGTTGTGTTTATCTCGCACAACGTGCGCCACGCCATGGCGGTGGGCGACCGATTTACGGTGCTCAACCGTGGTCAAACCCTTGGCACCGCTCAAAAAGGTGAGATCACCGCATCCGAACTCCAAGACCTTATGGCCGGTGGTCAAGAGCTGGCAGAACTCGAAGGCTCGCTTGGCGGCACGATCTAGATATCTCCCCCTTGCGGGCGGCCCGAACAGGTTCGGATCGCCCGCGAAAGTCTCCCGATGTCCCAGATACAAAGAAATACGCAATGACACATTTACCGAAGACATCTTTAGGCGTGGCCCTGATTGGCACGGGGTTCATGGGCAAATGCCACGCAATGGCGTGGAACAATGTGGCCACCGTATTCGGGGGCGCGCGCCCGCGATTGGAAATTCTGTGTGATATCGATCAAACTGCGGCGGATGCACATGCGGGCCAGTTCGGCTTTGCCCGTGCCATGACCGATTGGCAGGCGGCCGTGCGTGATGACGCCGTGGACGTGGTGTCGATCACCACCCCCAACGGTATGCACCGCCCCATGGCCGAGGCGGCGTTGAATGCGGGCAAGCATGTCTGGCTTGAAAAGCCGATGGCGCTGACGCTTGACGATGCGCGCCACATGGCCGATCTGGCCGCGAGCCATCCCGATCAGGTTACAATTTTGGGCTATAACTATACGCGTAGCCCCGCATTCCAAGCGGCCCGTGCGATGATTACGGCGGGCGACATTGGCACGCCACAGGCGTTTCGCGGCGTGTATGATGAGGACTATAGCGCCGATCCGGATTTGCCGTGGTCGTGGCGCATGACCCACGCGGGTGGTGGATTGGGCGCACTTGGTGATTTGGGCTGTCACCTTGTTAGCCAGATGACCGCTCTGATGGGGCCTGTGTCCGACGTAACGGCGATGACGCATATCGCGGTCCCCGAGCGCGCATCGCCCGAGGGCGTCAAAGCGGTAGAAAACGAAGACAGCGCGATGGCATTGGTGCGCTTTGCCTCTGGTGCACATGGATCCTTTGCCACATCGCGTGTGGCGCGCGGGCGCAAATGCCGTTTGCAGTGGGAAATCCACGGCACCAACGGTACGATTGTCTTTGATCAAGAGAACATGAACGAACTTTGGGTCCATAGGTCGGGCGAGGCGGGGTTCATCCGTCACCTGACTGGACCTGACCAACCGGATTTCACCGCGTTTTGTCCCGCTTCGGGGCATAATTTCGGCTTCAACGAGCAAAAAGTGGTCGAGGCGCGCGATCTGTTGCGCGCGATCGGCGGGGGCGCACATGTCGGCCCGAACTTTGCCCAAGGCTTTGAAATAGAACGCATCATTCACGCAATGGCGACCTCGAACGGCCGCCCTGTGCAGATTGGATAGAGCGATGACAGACATTGACGTAATCACGATAGGGCGCGCGGGCGTTGATTTGTATGGCACGCAGGTTGGCGGGCGGTTGGAGGA
>NZ_CBFHKW010000068.1:5046-12417 GCF_965656515.1 Celeribacter marinus | reverse complement strand
TCATGACCTCGCGCAGGGCAAGAACGGTCATCGCGGCCATGGCGATTTGATCAAAGCTGAGCGTGGCGAGTGACATACGATATCTCCTAAGGTTGCTAGCGATAGGTATCGTGCGCAATTCGGGCGCAAATGGGGCAGGCATAAGACCGACCCACGGCAAACCGTTCAATTTAGCGCTTTCGTATTAACCGTGCTCGGATGTGTCGACGCCAAGCGGGTCACTCGGATAGCCGACACTCATCAGATATAGACCGTGCGGCGGACAGACCGGACCACAGGCCGCGCGGTCGCGCGCCTCAAGGGCGGCGGTGACATCATCGGGCGTCCAACGCCCCGCACCGACACGCTCCAACGTGCCGACAAAGGAGCGCACTTGGTTATGTAAAAAACTGCGGGCGCGAAAATAGAGCCGAATTTCTTGGCCGTAAGGCACGTCAAACACCTCGACCCGTGCGGCATCAAGTGTCTTGTTGGGACTGTCGGCTTGGCACATGGTTGAGCGAAACGTGGTAAAATCGTGATGCCCGATGAGGCGGTCGGCCCCTGCCTGCATCGCGGCGGCGTCGATGTCGTGTTTGACATGCCATGCCAGTCCAGCCTCATGCACAAGCGGCGCGCGGCGCGAAATCATCCGAAACATATATCGCCGCTCAAAGGCGCTAAATCGTGCGTGCCAATCGTCCGCCACCCGTGCGACTTTTACAATCGCGATGGGCTTGGGTTTGAGATGTTGATTGATCGCGGCGGCAAGCGCGAAGGGATCCCAATCCTTGACCATATCGCAATGCGCCACCTGACCCATGGCATGCACGCCCGCATCGGTGCGCCCCGCCGCCCCGATGGTCTCGCACTCTGGTTCTAAAATGCGCAAGGACTCTTCTATCGCTTGTTGCACCGACGGGTGTTCTTTTTGACGCTGCCACCCCGAAAAGGGCGCGCCGTTGTATTCGATGAGGAGGGCATATCTGGGCATGACCCTGCTTTAACGCGCCGCGTGCGATTGGTCTAGAGGCGCGAGATGGCCAGACGCAGACAGCCCTTTGAAAGGGGCCGTGACGTGCTTATGTTAGTGATAGAAAACCGGCGGAAGGGCAAAGCCTTGATCATCAACGATATTGCGGACCGTATTTTGCGTGGCGTGGAAACGGTGCAGGACGGGGTCAATGAGGCGCTTTTTGAACCTGTGATCCGCTTGGGTGTCACGGGATTGAGCCGTGCGGGGAAGACCGTATTTATCACATCGCTGGTGGCGAACCTGTTGGATCGCGGGCGGATGCCGCAACTGGGCGGATCGGCGGCGATCACGGCGGCCTATTTGCAACCACAGCCCGATGATACAGTGGCACGTTTTGACTATGAGGCGCATTTGGCTGCATTGACGGCGCCCGATCCGCATTGGCCGCAAAGCACGCGGGCCGTGTCCGAATTGCGCCTGTCGTTTAAGGTGCAGCCAACGGGGCTTTTGGGCGCAATCTCCGGCCCGCGCACCGTACATCTGGATATTGTCGATTATCCGGGGGAGTGGCTTTTGGATCTCGGGTTGATGGATAAATCCTATGCCGATTGGTCTGTTCAGGCGTTGGCCGATGCGCAGGCACGCGACGAGGGGGTGGCGTTTTTGGAGGCGCTGGGCTGTGTGGATGCGGGTGCGCCGCATAGCGAGCCAGACGCCAAAGCACTCGCCGAGCCGTTCACCGCCTATCTCAATGCGGCGCGCGCGGCAGGCTATTCCGATTGTACGCCGGGGCGGTTTTTACTACCCGGTGAGATGGCGGGCTCCCCTGTGCTGACGTTTGCGCCACTGCCCGAAGGGAACGCCCCGCGTGGATCGCTGCGCCGCGAATTTGAACGCCGGTATGAGGCCTATAAGCGCGAAGTTGTCCGTCCGTTTTTCCGCGATCACTTTGCCAAGATCGATCGTCAGATTGTGTTGGTGGACGCCTTAGTGGCGATTCATGCGGGCCCCAAAGCGGTCGAGGATTTGCGTCGCACAATGGCGGATATCCTAAGTGCCTTTCGCCCCGGACGGGTGGGGCGTTTGTTTGCCCTTTTGGGGCAAAAGAAGGTGGAGCGAATTTTGTTTGCGGCCACGAAAGCGGACCATATCCATCACAGCCAGCACGCGCGGTTGACCGCTATTATGGAGGCATTGGTGCGTGAGGCGCGTGATCGCGCGGATTATTCGGGGGCTGCGACCTCTGCCATGTCGATTGCCGCGTTGCGCGCCACCGTTGAGGAGGCGCGCCCGCATAATGGCCAGACATTGGACCTTGTACGCGGGCGCGTGGCGGACGGGCAGGGTGGCAGCAAACAGGCGGCGTTTTATGCGGGCGAATTGCCGCAAGACCCCGCGCATATTTTAGCGCCAGCGCGTGAGGGTGCCGAAAAGTGGCTCGATGGGGACTATGAGGTGATGCAGTTTTTGCCCGCGCCGCTGACATTGCGCCCGCATGAGGGGCCGCCCCATATCCGTCTTGATCGCGCGGCGGAGTTTTTGATCGGAGATAAGTTTTGAGTGAAATAAAACGCAGTGGCCCTGTCTTGATCGACCTTGATGATGTGCCCGCCGTTACACCGTCGAACGCCGATCCTGTGCCTGATGTCTTGCCCGCGCGTAGCCCCGCGGCGATGGAGCGCGTGGCGGTTATGGCAGCGCGCAAACCAAGTGCCTTGGCGCGGTGGTTCTGGCGACTTTTGGGCACGTTGTTCGTGTTTGTGTTGTCGCTGTCGGCGTATGATTTTGTGGCGGGGTTGATCGCGCGAAATCCGGTCCTTGGCTACGCGGCCCTTGGGCTGACGGGGGCGTTTGTCGTTGTTTTACTTGCGATTGCGCTTAAGGAACTGTCGGCCTTTGCGCGGCTCAAACGCATTGATACGCTGCACAAAGCGGCCGAGGTCGCGATTGCCAATTCGGATGTGAAAGCGGCACGGGGTGTCACCGAGAAACTGCTCGACGTTTATAAATCCCGCGATGAATTGGCGTGGGGGCGCGAGCGGTTTGCGGAGCGTCAGGCGGAGGTGTTTGATGCGGACGGCGTGTTGCATCTGGCAGAGCGTGAATTGCTCGCCCCGCTCGATGCCGCCGCACGCCGCGAGGTCGAGGTGGCCGCGCGTCAGGTGGCCACGGTCACGGCCTTGGTCCCGCTTGCGCTTGCGGATGTGTTTGCAGCACTAACGGCGAATTTGCGGATGATCCGCCGTATCGCGGAGATTTACGGCGGGCGCTCTGGTACGCTTGGCTCATGGCGGGTGACGAAATCTGTGCTCACGCACTTGGTCGCCACGGGGGCCGTTGCCGTGGGCGATGATCTCATCGGCACGATGGCGGGCGGTGGCGTGATGGCCAAGGTGTCGCGCCGGTTTGGTGAGGGTGTTGTCAACGGTGCGCTGACCGCCCGCGTTGGCGTGGCGGCGATGGAGGTCTGTCGTCCGCTGCCCTATCTGCGGGAGAAAAAGCCGTCTGTATCGGGTCTTGTCAAACGGGCGCTCACGGGAGTGTTCGCCAAGTCTGAGACATCAGAATAATTTGGGCGGGGCATCTTTTGGCTGATCGCGTTGGGCGATACCCATGCGAAACGCGCGGCCGATGCGGTGCGCCAAAGCGGACCACTTTTGCGCTGTGTCCGCATCTAGCTCGTCGGTTAATGTCGCGTCGAACAGGCCAAGCCAGAGGGCGAAATGGCCCTCTTTGATCTCGGGGGCGGCCATGTGAACCCGCTGGGGCGCGCCATCATAGACCCGCTCATGCAAGATTGCGTTGCGCCAGAACCGCCCGATCTTTTCCTCATGGTGCGGCCAGTTGTCGACATGCGCGCCAAACACCGCGCCCAAGGTCTCATCATGGCGCACCTTAGCATAAAAGATGCGAAGAACACGGTCGATGTCATCGTGTGAAATTTCAAATTTGGGCGGCATCGCAGAGCGAGGTTCGGTCATGATTTCATCCTAAAGCGGTGGGTTGAGTGTGCGCTGATTTGTGTCGGGCTGCAATGCGGCAAGTAGGCTTGCCCCTGTGGCAGCGCGCGCCTATAACGGCCTCATGAATTTCGTGGCTCTCGCACTGATACGAATTATAAGCCCGGCGCTCTGATCCGCAGTGATCGTTGAGCCGCCGGGACAAGGCGCATGAGATATCCGCGCCGCGCGACCAGCCATACCCTTTCTCTTTCAAGGACCGATCAGACATGTGTTCCGACGTGACCACGCCTAGCGATAGCGGGCCAGACTACAAATCAACTCTCAATCTGCCAAAAACCGATTTCCCGATGCGCGCGGGATTGCCCAAACGCGAGCCTGAGTGGCTCAAGCGGTGGGAAGACATCGGCGTGTATGACCGCCTTCGCGTGAGCGGCAAAACTGAAGGGCGCACTCCGTTTGTGCTGCACGATGGTCCTCCCTATGCGAACGGGCATTTGCACATCGGTCACGCGCTCAACAAAACGATCAAGGACATCATCGTGCGGTCGCACCAGATGATGGGGTTTGACGCGCGGTATGTGCCCGGTTGGGATTGTCACGGTCTGCCAATCGAGTGGAAGATCGAGGAAAAATACCGCCAGAAAGGCAAAAACAAAGATGACGTTCCGGTCATTGATTTTCGCCAAGAGTGTCGTGCCTTTGCCGCCGAGTGGATTGACGTGCAACGCGCCGAATTCAAACGGTTGGGCATCACTGGCAACTGGGCTGATCCGTACCTGACGATGGATTTCCACGCCGAGGCGGTGATTGCCGACGAGTTCATGAAGTTCTTGATGAACGGGACGCTCTACCAAGGCTCGAAACCTGTGATGTGGTCGCCCGTTGAAAAAACGGCATTGGCCGAGGCCGAGATCGAATACCACGACCATAAATCGCACACGATCTGGGTGCCGTTTAAGGTGGTGTCGGGGGCTGAGGGCGATTTGGCCGAGGCCCGCGTTGTGATCTGGACCACGACCCCGTGGACCATTCCATCGAACAAGGCGGTCGCGTTCAATCCCAAGATTGCTTACGGCCTCTACCGTATCGATGCGACCGAAGAGGAAAGTTGGACCGCGCCGGGCGAATTGTACCTCTTTGCCGATGCTTTGGCCGAGGACGCACTCGGCAAATCGCGCGTGACCGAATTCACAAAGGTGCGCGATGTCAGCGCGGATGAGCTTGGCGCGTTGACGCTTGCACACCCGTTTGCCGGCATTGAGGGCGCGGACGGTTTTTGGGATTACGATGTTCCAATGATCGACGGTGATCACGTGACGGATGAGGCGGGGACGGGCTTTGTCCATACCGCGCCAAGCCACGGCGCAGACGACTATGAGTGTTTCGTCAAACGCAACTGGATCGACCGCATGACGCATAATGTGGGTGAGGACAGTGAATTCCTGCCGCATGTGCCGTTCTTTGCCGATCTTCGCGTGATTGATCACAAGGGTAAAGAGGGCAAGGCCAACACCGCCGTCATCGCCAAACTCGTTGAGGCGGGTGGCATCATTGCGCGGGGGCGCGTCACGCACTCTTATCCACATTCGTGGCGCTCCAAAGCGCCTGTGATTTTCCGCAACACGCCACAGTGGTTCGCCTCGGTGGATCGCAAGATCGACGATGGTATGGGTGAGTACGGCGACACGATCCGTTCGCGTGCGCTGACCTCGATCGACAAGCTCGTCAAATGGCATCCGCAAACGGGTCGCAACCGCCTATATTCGATGATCGAAAGCCGTCCCGATTGGGTGCTATCGCGTCAACGCGCATGGGGCGTGCCGCTGACCTGTTTCACCAAAGTGGGCGCATTGCCGACCGATCCCGATTTCTTGTTGCGCAACGCTGATCTCAACGCCCGCATCACCGCCGCGTTCGAGGAGCACGGCGCGGACGTTTGGTATGAGGACGGGTTCAAGGAAAAGATGCTCGACGGTATCGCCGATCCTGCTGCCTATGACCAAGTGTTCGACGTCCTCGACGTGTGGTTTGACAGTGGGTCAACCCACGCGTTTGTGCTGCGCGACCGCGAAGATGGGACGCCCGATGGCATCGCCGATGTTTATCTAGAAGGGACCGACCAACACCGTGGGTGGTTCCACTCATCACTCTTGCAGGCCTGTGGCACAAAGGGGCGTGCGCCGTATAAAAACGTTGTGACGCACGGGTTTACCCTTGATGAAAAGGGCATGAAGATGTCCAAATCTCTGGGCAACACCATCGTTCCTGAAAAGATCATCCAACAATACGGCGCGGATATTGCCCGCCTTTGGGTGGCGCAGGTCGATTACACCGCCGATCAGCGGATCGGGCCGGAGATCCTCAAAGGCGTTGCAGATAGCTACCGCCGTTTGCGCAACACCATGCGTTATATGCTCGGATCGCTCGCGGACTTTTCCGAGGCCGACCGTGTCGATGCGGCAGACATGCCCGAGTTGGAGCAGTGGGTTTTACACCGTTTGGCCGAGCTCGATGAGCAGGTGCGCGAGGGCTATAAGACGTTCGATTTCTCGGGCGTCTGGACGGCTGTGTTCAACTTTGCCACCGTGGATTTGTCGGCGTTCTATTTCGATATCCGCAAGGATGCGCTTTATTGTGATGGTGACACCGCGCGGCGGCGTGCGGCGCGCACCGTGCTCGATATCTTGTATCACCGTATCACGCGGTGGTTGGCTCCGATCCTGACCTTTACGATGGAAGAGGTCTGGCTTGAGCGGTTCGACGGCACAGACGCCTCGATCCATTTGGAGGATTTTGTCGAAACACCTGCGGCGTGGAAAAATGCGGAACTTGCGGCGAAATGGTCCGCCATTCGCAAGACCCGCCGTGTGGTCACGGCCGCGCTTGAAATCCAACGTCAGGATAAGGTCATCGGCGCGTCCTTAGAGGCGGCTCCCGTGGTCCACGTCGAGGATGCGGCTGTGCGCGATCTCTTGGCGACTGTCGATTTTGACGATCTGTGCATCACATCGGCGATCAACGTGACCGGCGATCCGGCGCCATCTGAGGCGTTCCGCCTGCCTGAAACTGCGGGTGTTGCCGTGGTGTTTGAAAAGGCTGAGGGCGAGAAATGTCAGCGGTGTTGGAAAATTCTTCCTGACGTCGGACACCATAGCCACGCAGATGTTTGTGGGCGTTGTGATGAGGCGCTTGATTAAGGTCGAGATGACCGATGAGTTTGGGAAAGGGCGCCACTGCGGCGCCCTTTTTCGTCTGTATGTTTATGCATTTTAGGCGCGTGTTTCCGACAATGACGCAAGCATCAGAGCAAACGCCTCGTGCGCCTCATGGGCCAATGTCAGAGTTTCAGCGGTTGCCATATCGCATTCTGACACAACCGTGAGAATGCGTTCCACATGGCTTTGCACCATATTAGTGAGGTTTGAGGCGGGTGTTGGAAGGTTGGCCACGGGC
>NZ_CBFHKW010000068.1:0-4948 GCF_965656515.1 Celeribacter marinus | reverse complement strand
TGGCGGGTGCAGTCGTCCCAATGGCGGGCGCGCCAACGGGGGAAGTTTCAAGAGTTTGCATTGTAGATTCCTTTCTGGAGCAGGTGCATCCTGCCCGCGTAAGAAACCTCATCTGCGTTAAGGCCAGTTTAGGAAATTCGATTGCATTTAATGTTAACGGACTGAAATTAAGTCGTATTTTCTGAAATTTGGGTATGCTTTGTATGGTGTGCGGCGCACCTTGGCCGCACCGATGCTCTATCGTCGCGAAGTGTTGGCGATGGGGGCGTGTGCGACTTAAACCGCGTTTGACAAGATCAGAGCCTGCATTTCGTTGTACAGGGCATTGGCGTTGTTTGCGGCTAGGGTACCTGCGTCTTCTTCGGTGTCATCCGCGACCAATGCGTCGAACAAGGATTGTGCATCAGATCCTGTTTCGGCTGATTTGCTTGGTGGTGGACCATTGTGCGGCGCACCGTTTGGGGGTGCTCCGTTGGGCGGCTGGCCGTTTGGTGGCGCGCCTTCGCGCTTGGGCCCCGCAATTGCGCCGCTTGAGTGTGACGCGCTGCCCACGCTTGTCGGGGCTTGGGCCGGTGCGATGTAGGGATTTGCGACATAGGCCGGCCCCATCGAGATATTCATGATTCATCCGTTCACCGAGCGGACCCGTCCACCCAAACGTTGCGGGAGATATCCCACGCGCTAAGTGTCGCGCAAATAGTTTAACGCGTGGCTTAGATCACGCGGCACAGTGCGCAAACTTGCATCAAATACGAGTTAAGTCGGGTGTTGTTTTAGGCTTTTCGCGCCAAAATCTGTTGGGCCATGCCCGCAAACAGCAAATAGACCGAGCTGAGACTCAGGGCGAGTGTGAGCGCGGTTGTGTGGTGCCCAGCCATCAAAATCGCCGCAGCAGCCGTCCAGATCAGTGTCATGGGAAGGGTGATCCAACGCCACTGTGGCGTGCGTACGGGATGGACGAACCGCAACGGCAGGAACATCGCGGGGGTCAAAATAGCGATTGTTGTCACCATCACCCACGTGGGTGGCTCCAATGCCAAAAAGACCAAGGCAACCATAGACCACGCGCCGGGAAAGCCCTCAAACGATCCGTCGGACGTTTTCATGCGGGTGTCTGCAAAATAGAGCGCTGAGGCGGGGGTGACGATGAGGGCGAGACACCACCCCGTCCATCCGGCCAAGAGGCCCGATTGGAACAGCGCGAATATGGGAATGAACACCCACGTCAAAAAATCGATGACCAAATCCAAGATGACGCCATCGATTCGGGGTGCATGGGTTTTGACGTCAAAATGGCGCGCCAGCGGTCCATCGATACCATCGACAATCATTGAGGCCAAAATCCATAAAAACATCGCGCGCCACTGCCCTTGGGCGGCTGAAAACAGCGCAAGCATCGCGAGTGTCGCGCCTATTGCGGTCAAGATGTGGACGCTGTTGGCCTTGGCGGAGTGTTTGAACTGGGTCATACGGTCCGTGATGGTCGATGTTGCGGGGCGTTGCAAGCCTTACGATATGCCACACCTGCCAAATGTGATCCGCGCTTTAGAGTGATTTTGCGCGGGGGTGGGCGTTTTCATAGACCTCCAAGAGGCGCGCGGCATCAACGGCTGTGTAGGCTTGGGTGGTGGACAGCGAGGCATGGCCAAGCAACTCTTGGATCGCGCGTAGATCTCCACCTGCGTTCAACAAATGTGTGGCAAACGAGTGGCGCATGGCGTGCGGCGTGACGGTGGAGGGCAGGCCAAGTTGCATCCGCGCGGCCTCTGTCACTTTGGAGATTTGACGCGGATTGAGCGCCCCGCCACGTTTGCCGCGAAACAGCGGTTGTGTTGGTGCCAGATCGTAGGGGCACAGCCGCACATAGGCGTCAACGGCAGCGCGAGCGGCGGGCAGTACCGGAACGACACGTTCCTTGCCACCTTTGCCAACGATACGGATTACATCGGCCAAGGGCACATCCGCGCCCGTTAGCGATAAGGCCTCAGAGATACGCAGCCCGCACCCATACAGGACCGTAATCACAGCGCTGTCGCGGGCGGCAATCCACGGCTCGTCGTGTTGCATCGCGACCGTGCCAATCATGTCTTTCGCGGCATCGGCGGACAACGGGCGGGGTAATTTGCGTTGATACTTTGGCGAGCGGGTGGACAAAATTGCGGTGGCGTCAAAGCCTTCGCGCTCGGCCAGCCATCGCGTGAATCCCTTAACGGCAGAGAGTGACCGCGCCAGCGACCGAGGCTGTGAGCCGCGCCCACGTTCATGTGCCATCCATGCGCGCATGTCGGATATCGTCAGCGATTTGAATTTGGAGATGCCGAACCCCTCACCGTGGTGCGCCATCAAGAATGACAACCACCCCGCCACATCGGTGGAATACGCGGTGATTGTGTTGTCTGCCACGCCCTTGAGGGCGCGTTCATGATCGAGCCAATCGCCAAGAGCGGCGCGTAGCCCTCCTGTCGGTGCGAGGCTCATTCTTGAAGCCAGCGGCGCATCAAACGTTCAAATGTGCCGGAAAAGAAAGCGAGCAAATCGGTGCCTTGTGCCGCGCGAAACAAGTGCGGATCCTCGGAGCCAAACACCAAAAGTGCCGGCAAGCGCCCCTCACCGAGGTCGAGCATCATACAGGCCTCGGAGCGGATGTCGGCGGCGTGGTCGCCATAAATCATATCGGTGTCAGGGGAGACCTGACGCAGGGTGACCGTGCGCATCGGGATGTTGCGGCCAAGAGTGACATAGGCCTTGGCGAATTCCGGTTCGGCGGTGACGATCACATCGCCAAGGCTGCGAAGGGCGGGCACATCCTCGTCGACTTCGGTTTCCAACAAGAGTTTCACGGCGTCGACGCGCAAGATGTCACAGATGTCAGTTCCAATACGGGTCAGGAAGTCTTTGAAATCGCGCGCCTCAAGTAGGCACAAAACCGCACGGTGAATTTGGTTGGTGCCCGCGAGGTTTTCATAGGCCGCAGCGATAACACCACGGTGGGTATCCTCAAGGCGATCAAGACGGTTCTCCAAGCGGTCCATTGCAATGCCGCGCAAATCAACCACGTTGCCACTGGCGGCATTCTCATTGGCCGAAACGAGGGCGCGCATCACGTCGAGATCATCAAGGATCAGATCGGGATCGGAAATGATCTTTTCACGCAACGCATCGTCCAACGGCGCAATCGCTTTGGGGAACTGGTTTGTCATAGCTCGTCTCACTGCTTGCCGATTGTTCGGTCTATTTGGGGCAATATGCCCCGAGTGTGCCGCGCGGATCAATGGTTTAAAGGTTAACGGCGGTGCTGTGCGGCTTGTCTGTGGCGGGTTTGCACGCGCCAGATGCAAAAACGCCCCCGCGCGGTGAGGCATGGGGGCGTTTCAATAGATTGGGTCGAGGCAAGATTAGAGAATCTTGATGCCGGCCTCTTTGATGTCGGCCACGAACTGCGCCAGACCCTTGTCGGTCAACACGTGGTTTGCCATGGATTTGATCACGCCGGGAGGGGCGGTGATGACGTCGGCGCCAATTTTCGCACAATCGGAGATGTGGTTGACGGTGCGGATCGAGGCGGCGAGGATTTCGGTTGTGTATCCGTAGTTGTCGTAAATGGTGCGGATATCTTCGATCAGGTCGAGGCCATCAATGTTGATGTCATCGAGACGGCCCACGAAGGGGGAGATGTAAGTCGCGCCGGATTTCGCCGCAAGCAACGCTTGGTTCGCGGAGAAACACAGGGTCACGTTGATTTTGTGGCCTTCGTTCGACAGTGTTTTACAGGCTTTGAGACCGTCGAGGGTGAGCGGCAATTTGATCACAACGTTGTCTGCGATCGTTGCCAGTTTGCGACCCTCGGCAATCATGCCGTCATAATCGAGTGCGGTGACTTCGGCGGACACAGGACCGTCGACCAGATCGCAAATCTCTTTGGTGACTTCAAGAATGTCACGGCCCGATTTCTTGATCAAGGACGGGTTGGTCGTCACGCCATCAACAAATCCAAGATCGTTCAGTTCACGGATCGCATCGACGTCAGCGGTATCAACAAAAAATTTCATGTGGGTAGCTCCTTTATGTCGCCAGATTTCGCCACAGACATAATGCAAACGAGCGCGCGGAGAAAGGGGTTCTGGCACCCCTCGTACAAAACGCCTATTTAACACCTATGAGCCAAACACATTTTTTCCCCGAAGGCACTTTGGTCGCCGTGCTGACCTGTGAGCCGATTGATCGCAGCCTTGACTACAAGGCTCCTGTCGGGGGTGTGGAGTTGGGCGCGTTTGTCGAAGTGCCACTTGGCCCGCGCAAGGTGTTGGGCTGTGTTTGGGGCGCGGGGCGCGGCGGATTTGATTTATCCAAAGCACGGGCAATTTCCAATGTGCTCGACGTGGCGCCGATGCGTGATGAGATGCGGTCGTTTTTGGAAAAGGTTGCGGATTATACTCTGACGCCGCGCGCCGCGATGTTGCGGCTTGCCACTCGTGCGCCCGGATTGATGAACCCGCCGTCGATGCAAAAGGTGTACCGGCGCGGTGCGGGGCGGCCAGCGCGCGAAACAGAGGCGCGTACGCGGGTGCTTGACGTGTTGGACGAGTATGGCGGGCTGGCCTTTACGCTCAAGGAGTTGGCGGATACGGCGGGGGTGACGCCCTCGGTGATCAAAGGGCTGGTGCCACAAGGTGTGGTGTTCGAGGAAGACACCCCGCGTGATCTACCCTACGGGCGCCTTGATCCGACACAAGCGGGCAAAGACTTGAGCGGGCCACAAGAAAACGCGGCCAAGGCGTTGCGCGCTGCGGTGGCGGCACAGACCTATTCGACGACCCTGCTCAAGGGCGTCACAGGGTCGGGCAAAACCGAAGTGTATTTAGAGGCGGTCGCGGAATGTTTGTCGCAGGGGCGGCAGGCGCTTGTGTTATTGCCTGAGATTGCGTTGACGGCGGAATTTCTGACCCGC
>NZ_CBFHKW010000067.1:0-13724 GCF_965656515.1 Celeribacter marinus | reverse complement strand
GTCTGCATCCTCGGGATCATTGGAGGGAATCGCGTATCCCCCGCCCAACCACTTGGCCAGATCGACATCCGCGCAGCGGCGTGAGCAGAAGGGTTTGTAGCGCGCGTCGGTCTTATCGGCACAAATCGGGCAGCTCATGCATCCAGCCTCGTCAGCAGCTCCGTAAGCGGGAGGCGTGCACGTTTGCGTTGCAATTCATAGTGCCCCAAAGGTGTGAAGCCTGCAAGCACCGTGTCGATGCCATCAGCCTTCAGGGCGCTTTTCAACGCAGCCTCAAAGCCGCGACGGTCTTTCTTTGGCATGGGAGCAAGGTCGATGGTAATTTGTCCGCCCAGTCCGCGCAGGCGCAGTTGGCGTGGCAAGTCTTTGGCGCAGGCAAAGTTGGCCCGCGTTCCGGCTGCAAAGGATCCGTCTGCGCCTGTGTTCACGTCAACAGCGGTGAGGGCGCGTGTCGGTTCAATGTAGAGCGAGGCACCGCCCGCAAGGCGCACGTAGGCGTTCTTGAGCGCGTCAATCGCCTCTAACACACCGTGGCTGTCAAAGCTGCCGGCTTCCGTCACCACATCTGCGGGTTCAACCCAGTCGCGCCACGCGAGGACATGTGGGCCGTCGCCTTCGGTGAGGGTCTCGGGGGTGTTGCCCGTTTCGCCTACAACCGTTTGCGCCAAATCAACCATCGCCCGCAGATCCTCGGCGATATCCTCATCTGCTGCGTCTTCACAGGAGGAGCGCAGGATAAGGCCCATGTCCAGTCCCTGCATTTCGTCTTTGGCAATCATCATCAGCGTGTCGCGGCGGTCGTCGTCGCGGATCTGGCGCGAGATGTTCAGGCCAGGCGCGTCGGGGGTGACAATCGCGTAGCGAGATTTGAACAGCAGTTTGCCCGTTACGGGCAGGGCTTTGCCTTCTTCGGCGTAGCCCGTCAGCTGCACGGTCATCATGTCGCCCGGCGCAATGCCCTTAACTTGCTTCAAAAAAGCGTTGCCATCGGGTGTTTCCAGAAACATGCCGCCCTGGCCCTTAACAGGCTTCATCGCACGGGCGCGATAAATGGTTCCGGGGCGGGGTGCATCCGCGTCGATAAGCAGGTCGTGGAGCTGCCCGTCGACCATAAGGGCGGCGGCTTCGCGCGTGCCCAGGTGGTCCAAAATAATCTGACGGCCCTTCATGATGCCCTCCAAAGCGGGTAGCCCGCGGCTTGCAATAGCCCTGCCGTTTCTGCCAGTGGCAGGCCGACAACGGCGGTGAAAGAGCCTTCGATCCATGGGATCAGAGCACCAGCGGGGCCCTGAATGCCATAGCCGCCTGCTTTGCCCTGCCAATCGCCTGTGGCGATGTAGCCAGCAATTTCGGACTCCGACAGGCGCTTTATTTTGACCGAGGTGACGACATCACGTTCCCAAAGGCTCTCGCCTTTCTTTACGGCGACAGCGGTGATCACACGGTGTCTGCGCCCTGACAGCGCGCGCAGAAAGCGTTCGGCTTCTGTGGCGTCGTCGGGCTTGCCCAAAATGCGCCGTCCAAGCGCCACAGTGGTGTCTGCGCAGAGCACGATCTCGTCAGGCGTGGCTACAACAGCCAACGCCTTCTCCCGTGCCATCCGCGTACAATAGGGGCGCGGCAGCTCGGCTTTCAGAGGTGTTTCGTCAATGTCGGGTGGACGAATGTCATCGGCCACAACGCCAATTTGCGCCAGAAGTTCCTTCCGACGCGGGCTGCCTGAGCCGAGAACAAGTTTCATAGCTTATTTAAAACGGTAGTTGATCCGACCCTTCGTCAGATCATACGGCGTCATTTCGACTTGGACTTTGTCGCCAGCCAGAACGCGGATGCGGTTCTTGCGCATCTTGCCTGCCGTATGTGCGATGATCGTATGGCCGTTTTCCAGCTCGACCAGGAATGTCGCATTCGGCAGGAGTTCCTTTACGACACCGGGAAATTCGAGCAATTCTTCCTTGGCCATGTTCTCTCCATGTTTGTTTCACCCGCCAATTTGCGAGTGCGTGCAGTAAATGCGCCTTTGGCAGTGGATTTTCAAGGCTGATTCCGCGTTTTGGCACAGAGATATTCGGTTTGTGGCCTCAATGGCGAAAAAACGACAGCTAAATCAACGGCTCAAGCGTCTTTTGGGGTGCCGAACCGTGCCGTCATGCGTGCAATGATTTGATCACGTGTTTGGCGGTATGCGTCAAGCTTGGCCTCGCGGGTTTGACCGATGCCGGTAGGGTCCATGATCGGCCAATACTCGACGTCCAAGTGATAACACCGTGTCATTTCAAGGGCTTGCCTCTGAGATGCAGGCGATAATGCGATCACGAGGTCATAAGATGAAATATCGTCGCCCCAGTCTTTCATGTCGTCAAACGAGCGGGACCTGTGCCGGTGCAGCGCGATTCCCATTTCTTCACAAACAGCGACGGAAAAGCCGTCGATTTCCATGTCACTTTTAACACCTGCGGATTGAACGTAGGTGCCTGTACCGTAAAACTTTTTCATCAACCCTTCGGCCATCGGTGAGCGCACGGCGTTATGATCGCAGCAGAACAGGACGGAATGGGGGAGTTCTGCGGTCATTCAATCAGGCCCCCCAATGTAAAACACAGATGAGTGTAAAGAGGCGGCGCGCAGTCAACGTGTCGACCTCGGCCTTGCCCTCGAGGCGCTCTTGGAGAACGCGTGCGCCTTCATTGTGAATGCCACGCCGCGCCATGTCTATGGCCTCGATCTGTGAGGGCGGCATCGTTTTGACGGCGTCAAAATAACTTTCACAAATCTGAAAATAATCTTTCACCACCTGACGGAATGGCCCGAGCGACATATGGAATTCTGCCACTTTGTCGTCGGCTTCGTTGGCGAGATCGAACACGAGCCGCCGCTCTCGAATACACAACAATAGCTTGAATGGCCCAACGGGAACCTCGCGGTCGTCACGAGGCGGCAACGCAAAGCTGTTGTCTTCAAGCAGATCAAAAATTGCGACTTTGCGTTCCTGTTCTATTTCAGGGGTGGGCGGCGACAGCCCGCTGTCGTCAATCTTTACGGATACCAGTTTACTCATCAATTCCACCATTTACACGATCTAGGCGCGCGCGGACCGATAGGCCGTGCGCCTCTAGACTTTCGGCCTTTGCCAAACGTTCCGCAGCCGGACCAATCGCGGCCAAAGAGTGCGGTGTCATTTTAGTCAGCGTTGTCCGCTTCATAAAGTCAAGGACAGACAGGCCAGAAGAGAAGCGCGCGGAACGGGCCGTGGGCAAGACGTGGTTGGGCCCCGCGATGTAGTCCCCAATCGCTTCGGGCGTGTAGGCGCCGAGGAAAATAGCGCCTGCGTGGGTCACTTTTGCGCTTAGGGCATCGGGGTCTTCGACACATAGCTCGAGGTGCTCCGGGGCGAACCTGTCGGACAATTCTGCAGCCTCGTCCAAGTCGCGCACGGTGATAATAGCGCCAAAGTCAGCCCAAGATTTTCCCGCAATGGCGCGGCGCTCAAGGGTCTCGAGACGTTTGGATACTGCGGCCGCAACGGCCTCGCCAAAGGCGGCGTCATCGGTGATGAGAACCGACTGGGCGCTTTCATCGTGTTCGGCTTGCGATAACAAATCTACCGCAACCCAATCGGGATCGTTGTGCTTGTCGGCAATCACCAAAATCTCTGAGGGTCCGGCGATCATATCAATGCCGACCTTGCCGAATACGCGCCGTTTCGCAGCTGCGACAAAGGCATTTCCGGGTCCGGTAATCTTATCAACTGGAGCAATGGTTTCAGTGCCGTAGGCCAAGGCCGCAATCGCTTGTGCGCCGCCGATGCGGTAAATCTCGTCTACGCCTGCAATCCGCGCCGCCATAAGAACCAGCGGGTTTGCAATGCCGTCAGGCGTGGGAACTGTAATGGCCAGTCGTGGCACTCCTGCGACCTTTGCGGGGATGGCGTTCATCAAGACGGAAGAGGGGTATGAGGCAAGGCCGCCGGGCACGTATAATCCAGCAGCGGCAACGGCCGACCACCGCCACCCAAGTGTCGCTCCGTCAGGATCCGTCCACATTTGATCATCGGGGATTTGGCGCACATGATAGGCGCGAATGCGCTCTGCGGCCACTTCCAGTGCGGCACGATCCTCGGCTGATACTTGGGCGCAAAGCCCCTCAATTTCCGTGTCTGAAAAACGTATCATTTGAGGTGTGATCTGCATGCGATCAAACTTTGCAGTCAGCTCAATTACAGCGTCATCGCCACGTGCGCGGACATCGGCAATGATGCGCGCAACGGCATTGTCCACATCAGGACTATCCTCGCGTTTCATTGCCAACAGCGCGACAAATCGCTCTTCAAAATTACGGTCGGTCGTGGATAAGAAATGGGGCATCGCGGTCTCCTTGTGTCCGAATTAGCGCAGCAGACCAAAGGTCACAAGTGTGTGGACTAGATCTCGAACGAAAAAGGTCTCATCAGCGCACGCTGAAAGTTGCCTGTTCGTAAGCGGAACCTCGACATCTTCTGCGCGATGATCCTTTGAATAGGCAGTGATCCGTTATTCAGGATGTGACGGCGCTTTGTGTGAGGGTGCAACATATGGTCGCGTGACGTCTTTGAGCGTGGCGTCAATGGTCTCAACATCCAGTGCGATTGCGCCATCTCCCGCGAGCGTGATTTCGATGCGTCCCGTTCCGTCCTTGCCGGCATGAAACGCGAGCGCGAGAATGGAGACAACGGTATCTTTGTTGCCGCCATCGACGCCCATGGAACGTGCTTTGCTCACGTCATCAAACAACAATACCGATTGTACGCGTTCCACATCGCGGCCGCGTGCTTGCGCTGCGGCGACATCTTCCCACCGGAACCGATTGACGAGCATGGCAAAGCGGCGCGTCGTTGCGTTAAACGATATCTCTGTGACGGGCACAACGCCGTCTTGGACAAGGGTTGAGAGTACAGTCAAATCATCTGGGTCAAGCGCCTTGAGGTGCAAAGGTGCCTCTCCGCCGTCTTCAAATCGTGCATCCTCGACCATTTTGATCTCCTTAGCCTTGAATGCGCTCGATGTGCGCGCCGATGCCCGAGAGTTTGCGTTCGACAAATTCGTAGCCGCGATCAAGGTGGTAAATGCGGCTCACAACCGTTTCACCCTCAGCTGCGAGGCCCGCAAGGATCATTGACACGGATGCCCGAAGGTCCGTTGCCATCACTTGTGCGCCTTTGAGTTTATCAACGCCGCGCACGATCGCCTTGCCGCCGTGGACCTCAATGTTGGCTCCCATGCGGATCAATTCCGGCGCGTGCATAAAGCGGTTCTCAAAAATGGTTTCTTCCAATTCTGATGTGCCGTCAGCAGTGCACAAAAGCGCCATCATTTGTGCCTGAAGGTCTGTCGGAAAGCCGGGGAAAGGCTCTGTGACAACATCGACGGCCTTGACCCGATCACCCGTTCGTTTCACCGTGAGGCCGCGCGCATTTTCTTGCACGTCGATCCCTGCAAGGTTCAGCTTTTCAACGAAGCTTTCGACAAGGCGCATTTTGCCGCCCAAACAGGTGACTTCGCCACCGCAAATCGCCGGGGCAAGCATGAATGTACCAAGCTCGATACGGTCGGTGACAACGGGGTGTGTCGCGCCGTGCAGCCGGTCTACGCCTTGGATTTCGATGCGCGATGTGCCGTCCCCCTCAATCTGGGCGCCCATCGCACGCAAGCAATCCGCGAGGTCGATAATCTCTGGTTCACGTGCGGCGTTCTCCAACACAGATGTGCCCTTGGCGAGTGAGGCCGCCATGAGGAAGTTTTCTGTGGCACCCACAGAGGGGAAGCGCATTTTGTGCACCGCCCCTTTGAGGCGGCCTCCTTTTACTTTGGCGTGCAAATAGCCATCCTTGAGTTCGATTTCGGCCCCGAGCGCCTCAAGAGCGGTGGTATGTAGATCCATCGGGCGCGCCCCAATGGCGCAACCGCCAGGCAAAGAGACAACAGCATGGCCAAGGCGTGCCAAAAGTGGCCCAAGCACAAGGTTGGAGGCGCGCATTTTGCGCACGATTTCGTAGTCCGCCAAGGGGGTAATGTCGCCGTGGCTGGACATAGCTTGAACTTTGCCCTCTTGAAGCGACGACACTTCCGCGCCGAGTGACGTCAAGAGCGCTGTCATGGTCTTTATGTCGGACAGGCGCGGCGCATTGGTGAGCGTCAACGGCTCTTCCGAAAGCAGGGTTGCAGGCATCAGAGTCAAACACGCATTTTTCGCGCCCGCGATTTCGATGTCACCATTGAGCGGGCCACCGCCACGTACCAAAATACTATCCATTGCTCTCGCCTTGCGCCTTGTCTTTACTCTGATCGGTGTCGTCGGCGCGCGCGCGTGCCTGTTGCTTGCGGCGCGCAAGGTTAGCCTTGAGTGCCGCCTTTAACCGCGCATCACGGGCGTTTATGGGCGCTTTTGCGCCAGACGAATGATCAGGTTTGTTTGTCATGGCCTTCCATGTAACGGCTGGTGTGTGGCCCGTCCAGTGCTCGCCACCATCGTCACCATGTCCGCGCGGTTTTGAGGCGCGTCTGCCACCACTGGGCCGCCGGCAGATTCAAATCCTCGCCCGTAGGGTGGTTTTGGACAAAAAGCCCTTGCGTAGGCACGCGTGAGCGTCTAATCAGCCGCCCACGGCGCTGCTGTAGCTCAGAGGTAGAGCACTCCCTTGGTAAGGGAGAGGTCGAGAGTTCAATTCTCTCCAGCAGCACCATTTTTGCAAAAAATATTAAGCAAAATCAATGAGATGGGCGATGATTGGGAAATTCAATCCCCCTTTCTGTCCCCCTTTTGGCGTTTGCTTGAAACGATTTTCTTGTTGTTTGTGGTGCTCTTATCGGCACGCACGGGGAAACGTGCGGTGCGGTTACTTGCGCTTTGAGGCGTTGCGATAAACGGCGTTTCTCTCACGCTTGCCCACCGCTACCACGCTCACGACGATTTCCGATTCCCTGACTTCATAGACAAGGCGGTAGCCCGAAGAGCGCAATTTGATTTTGTAGCGGTTCTGAGCGCCGTGAAGCCGTGAGGCGGGCACATGCGGGCTTTCGAGCCTTTCGGCTAACTTCTTCTTGAATTGCTTGCGGATGGTTGCGCCTAACGCATTCCATTCTTTCAAGGCTTCCTCACGGAACCTTAGGTCATAGGTCATCCAACGACACCGCAACTTCGCGTTGATCGGCGCGGGCGTTTGCGATGGCGTTCAACTCGGCATCCTCAAGGCGTTCAATCATCGCCTCATATTCCAAAGCAGGGACGCAATAGAACGCGGGTTGGTTGCGGTTCAATATCGCAACGGCGGCACCTTCGCCCGCCCCAATCGTTCCCATCGGGTTGCGTTTGAGTTCGGTCACGCTAGCGGTGACGCCCGCAAGGATTGTGTGTGCCATGTTGGCCCCCAAATGAAAGGATCGTTTTAGAGTGCCTTAAATAGCACCTTTAATAGCGCTATTCAATATCAATGAGTTTCACAACAGATTAACGCCCCGCGCAAACACTGGCCCGTTGTTGAGTTTTCGGACGCCGTAAAAAGGCGAATGCCTATTCCATCATTTTTCGAACTTGGAACGCCTCGCGTGGTGGTCCGATTGCTTGCCCAACTTTTTGTCTTTGTTTCGTCCGCGTGAAAAAATCACGGGGGAATGTCAGTTCCCTATCCATGTGCTCAAAGATTGAATGTCCCCCCCGCCTCACGGCTTTGAATGGGTGAGGGGGGCATGGCAAAGTTCGACGTGCTCAAACTGGAAACCTATCGTCCCCGTGCGTGTGCAATATCATCTCTCAAAACTAGGGGTGTGGGGTGGTATATTAAGGTTGTCTTGTTTTTTAGGACGGCGGCACGGCGAAAACGGCCCTGTTCGTCTTGTTTTTTAAGACGGCCCGTCTTGTTTTTTAAGACAGGGTTTTGTTTTTCCGTTTGCGCCGTTCGGATTGTGTGCGGGGGTATTGGCCACGGAATAGTCGCCACCCTCGCACCACTCCTTGAACAACTTGCGCCCGCCGTTTTGATCGGAATGCGACAAGGCCAATTCGGTCAATTCAAATTCAGCCGACCGCGCGTGACCTGATGAGCCTAAGACCGCGTGCCGCGTCACCACGATAAAGCCCTTTGCCTGTAAGTCGTGCAATGCCTTTGCCGCCGTGTTCGGGTTTGCGCCCATACGGTCGGCCAATTGCCTCACGCTCAAACTGATTTTGCCGTTGTTGTTTGCATGCGCCCCCCGCCATTCGAGTTTTAGCCACGGGTAGGCCGCTTGCGCCGTGAATGAGAGCGCCCGCCATGCGGGCGTCTCCATCGTTGCTCTAATCATCTTGGTGAAGTGGTCGCCGCCGTTTTGGGGGCTTCCCTTCTTATCGCGCTTGGCCATTGCCGCCCCCTTTCGTGCACAGGGCCACCCACAGGCGCAGTGCGGCGCTTCGCCCGCCACATCTACCCAAAAGCAGTAAGCGCGCACCACGGCGGCAATTTGCGGGCCTTTTGGCATAGACGGCATAGCCGCCACCGTCCGCGATAAGCGCAAAGGATGAGCCGCGCGGCGCGGCGTGTCGGTCCATCATCCGCGCGCCTCCCCAAAGATGATGGCGGCAAGCATCACGGCGCGTTCTGGCGTGACGCCCCAGCGCTGGGACAGGTAAGCAATGCGCAGGGCGGTGAGTTGGCTATGCGTGCTCATTGCAACACCGCCTTACCCACGATTTCAGTGCGCAGGACATAGCGGCCATGCGACCCCGCAAAGGTGCCGCCGTGCTCTTCTTCGACGGTTTCAATGTCCACGCCCAACTTGCGCAAATCAAAGATATAGCCCGACCAACGGGGCGCGGGTTCGGTGATGGGTGTGCAGCCTTGCGGCCCCGCGTCTATGAGCCGTTCGAGCGCCCAACGCTTGCGGCCCTTAATCGTAATTTCAAAGCGGCGCCCTGTGTCGGTTTGCGCCGTAAAGCGGGCTTTGCCCATCCGTTGATTGATAGTCATATGTTACCTCGTGACTTGTTGCCACGGGCCAACTTTGCTACCTTTGCGCGTGTGTAGACCGTTCCAAAGATAGCGCCGCCGCCCATGCTGAAAGGGTGGCGGCTTTTTTATGCCGCGTTGCGATTGGCTTTCGCCTGTTCGATCACTTGGAGAATTTCCGAATGCGGCCAACGCGACAACGCGCCTAGCTTGATCGGCTTGGGGATGGTCCCATCGGACACGCGCCGCCAAAATGATGAGTCGCTAAGACCCAAAAGGGGCGCGGCTTCTTTTGCGGTTAGAAGGGGGTCAGTGTTGGTCATTGGTCAGCCTTTGCAGTTGGTGCGATTGGCTGACAGGGTGCGGCACGGCAAAACCGTTTACCGATGGTTTGAAGCGATTTCGAAAGAAACCAGTGGTCTATTTCTTAAAAGCGCCTGATTTCATTGCATTACTTAATTCGTGAAGAAACTCCGAAAGCCATGTGTCAAACCACTGTTTTGCATAGAGCCGACCCGCGCGATGAAAGAGCCTTTCACTTGGTTCCTGCATGGCGTCATAGTCACTGGCAAGTTGCCGTGCCTTTCTAATGCGTTGGGAATCAGAGCACGCAAGGAAGTCAGCTGAACTTTCAAACGCCAACTGTGATAGCTTAGCGATTGCCTGAGCCTTTTTGTCCGCCTGTCCGCCCTTTTGGCCGTTGACGCGATTTTGTTCCGCGATTTCGTAGTATCGTTGTGCAGCGGCTTCGTGCTCACGCTTCCACCACGCATCGCGATATAAAAACCCAATTGAAAATGCAGCTTCCATAATACTTGTTGACTGTAGGTTTAGGTTTTTAACAATTTCTGGACCTGTAGTACCCGTCTCCAGAATGTCTTGCACGAGAGTTTCCGCACCTTTCTCAGGGACCATAAGTTCCTGAATTAACCCGTAAGCGTCAATTATATTGACCTCATGCCAACCGCTTTGGTTCGGGTTGCCTTGATACAATAACTTGCCAAATTTTGTCCTTATTGGTGCGGATAACGCGTCTGTGAGCACGTCTTCCCAAAAGTCGTCTGGTACAGAAACTGATAATTGCGTGTGCGTTTCAAGGCCTTCGCGCATTGTTGTAGCCACAGCCTCGTGAGTTTCTTGATACTCTAATGGGGTGAATGCTTGAGATGCCCATTCCAAGGCATCCGACACCAGTGGTAGGTACTCAACCTGTGAAAGCTCACGCCTATAAGCAGTTAAGCCAATATCATCGCCACGGTGCGGCTTGCCATGTCTCCAATCTAATGTGTCTGCCAATTGGCTCAAGTTTCTATCGTAAAATGTGGTTTGTTTAACGTGAAAATCTATTAGCTTTTTTGTCACTCAACCAATCCTCACTACTTTACCCGCCTTGGCGGTTACATGGTTGGCCCAGCGCGTGTGAAGCGCGTGGCGTTGCTCTAGAAAATCCGTGCGCTTGTAGGCACGTTCGACGTTGCCGCCTGACACATGCCCGATTGCGGTTTCGGCCACATCGTTTGGCGTGCTCGTGGTTTCGGCAATCCAATCGCGAAACGAGGACCGAAACCCGTGCGGGCGGTAGTCCATGCCAAGGCGTTCCATGTGGCGGCTCATGGTGGCGTCCGAGATAACGCCCTTGCGCACGCTTGGGAAAAGATAGCCCTCACGCGCGTGCCGCTTGGCATCCTCTATGACCCACACCGCCTCTTCGCTCAGGGGCACCCTAAACGCCTGTGTTGCGCCCTTGCGGCCCTTCACCAGTTCTGGGGGAATGGTCCACACGTTGCCTTCGATCTGGTCCACATGTGCAAAGCGGATCGGCGCAGACCGCAACCCCGTGAGGATGAGCAAGCGCAAGGCGAGGTGTGTGACGGTTCCGTCCGTGAGGGATTGGTAGAACGCGGGCACTTCGCGCCACGGCATTGCGGGGATGTGTGTCGTTTCGTGACGTTGCCGCCCCAAAAGCGCACGGGCCTTTTCTGGGGCTTGTAGATCCACATCCAATCCAAGCGCGGCGGCATGTTTCAGGCACAGGCCAAGACGGTTAAGTGCCTTACGTGCCGTGTGCGCCTTGTCGTGCCAAATGGGTTTGAGCGTGTCGCGTATGTCTATCTGGTCGATTTCGACCACGGGCACGCGGCCTAGTTTGGGCAGCACATGAATGCTGAGCGGGCTTAACCAACGCCCCGCCACCCCATCGTCTTTGAGTTCGGCCTTTCGGCTTTCAAAAGCATCGGCGGCAATATCGGCAAGGGTGTGTAAATTGCGCTCGGCATCACGGCGGGCCTTTTCGCGGGCTTTGATCGGGTCAACATCATCACGGACCAACGCGCGGGCCTTGTCAGCCTCACGGCGGGCATCGGCCAAGGAAACGGCGGGATATGCGCCCAAACCCATCTCGCGCCGCCTACCGTGGACAGTGACGCGCAACACCCATTGCGCACCGCCATTCTCACGCTTGACCAACCACAGCCCGCCACCATCGGCAAACTTGCCCGCGCCAAGTGACGCGGCGGCCTTCGCACTAAGTCGATTTTTGATTCTCAAATTCAATCCACCTTTCGGGGACGGGAATCCTATCCCCCTTTCTGTCCCCCTTCTAGATGTAGTATAGGGTGAAAATGAATGATAGAGCATGATTGCATTTGGATGCACATGAATGGGGAAATACCCTAATTTCAAAAACTTGGAATATTCCTGACAATCTATGACCACTACATGTAGTGCCATTCAATTCTCTCCAGCAGCACCATAAATTTTCATTTATGATCATGTATATATTGATTTGCAAGCTGCGCAGAACCTTGCCCGGTTGAGGCGAGTTGCGAAGCGTGCATATGTGCTGGCGGTGGGGTTGTCTTTGGGGCGCTTTCGTGTGGCTCCTGATCTCTCGCTGCAGCCAAGTGGGCGTAACGTTCCCAGTCAGGTGATAGCGTTATGTCAAAGGTCTCTGCTACGAATCGTATTTTGACCGGCGCGCTAGACATCAGGTTGGGTGTTGACGCATAAGGGTGGCGCGCTGCGGACATGCTATCCTTTACGGCAGATTAGGCAGCTAAATACAATTTTGTATAATCAAAAGTGTTTGTTGCGAGCCAAATGAACTGTGTCTGGGTAGGCACATCACGACCAACCGCTCATGTTATTATGCCCGTGCTCTGCCAAAAAATGTACATTCACGACCTGATAAGAAATCAAGAGGCACGTGATATGTCCTACCACAATGATAGCAGTTCCGAGTTTTTGGGTCTGCGTACGACTCGAACTGGCCGCATGCAGGTGGTCTATGATGCGCGAACTGGGAACCGTGTCGTGCTTGATATCGAGCCGATGTCGACGCCAAAGTCCGAGATCGACGCCGCGCTTAAAGAAGGCATTGGCGCGCGCAATGTTTTGGGCGGTGTGCTGAGCGCGCTCAAAGCACGAAACATCGGCGTGGATTTCGCTGTCTGAGTGCTCTGATGAGCTAAATCTGAACCGCTTGGCCGCACGCTCTACGCAGTCGCTCGGTCTACGTCTTTCAGTATCGCTAGAACACGTGGGGTGGGATGCAGGCACTAATTTACAAAGCACCTATCGTCGATCTTCAAATCAATCCCGCAAAAATTGGGGTTGCGCTAGGTGATCACGCCGAGCTGGAGTTGGACGCTGAGAGGCGTGTTGTGGTCCACTTGCTAAAAGAGCCGCGTCTTCCGTTTGGCTTAGGTCGCCAGTCGCGTATTCGTGCTGGCTTTTTGGCCCCTCAAGCAGCAGTTTTAATTACGCCTGCTCTCATACGAGACGCGGCGCTGCGCGTTCGCGTTGTTGAAGTTGAACCTGCATTTGTGAGATCAACCGCCCGCGGTTCGATCTGCTTGTCCGTTTGGGGAAATCCAAACGACTTAGGCTAGATTTGCGTCCATCACCGCGTGTTGCGATGGCCCCATGGCGGGCTACATGATTTAGGTCGACCCTCTCAACATTCCCTCGGATTCGAAGGGGCCGAACGTTTATGTCGCACAGCGAGCTAAACACCCTTACGAGATGCAGCTGGGACTTAATTCACAACGCGTACATCGCGTCTCAATTAGATCAATGAGTTAGAAGAAAGTTGGCTGGGATGGTAGGATTCGAACCCACATTTCCAAATGCAATCTAAGCCTTTGGTCTCCAATAAATACGATCAGATACCCTGTCCGGATGTGATGCAGTGATGTTGCCCACTCTGAAGGGCGAAGTAAACAAGTTTTGGGCTTCAGGTTGGGCAGAAAGCATGCGTAATTGGGCTGACCCTGCACTTTGGTCGAGCTCCCGATAGGATCAGAGCAGAACTGTGAACAAGGGAGACAGAAATGGACTATTATGTTGGGTTAGATGTTTCACTTCGGTCGTGCGCGCTGTGCATTATCGATAGTAAGGGCAAAGTTTACCTCGAGCGCGAACTTCCATGCGAAGTCGAGGACATTGCAAATTGTCTGGAGACTTTTGCGCACCCCATTGAACGGATCGGCTTTGAAGCCGGAGCAATGAGCCAACATCTGTTCTTTGGTTTGCAATCAGCTGGGTTCGACGTCGTTTGTATGGAGGCGCGTCAGGTGAGTGCCGCGTTGTCTGCCATGCGGAACAAAACCGACAAGACAGATGCAAAAGGCATTGCCCAGATTTTACGGACAGGCTGGTTCAGCCCTGTTCACATGAAGAGCCGGGAGGCCCACAGGTTAAGGGCGCTTTTGAGCACGCGTAAAGCGTTACTCAAGAAGACGATGGATCTAGCCAACGAAGTACGAGG
>NZ_CBFHKW010000066.1:0-14075 GCF_965656515.1 Celeribacter marinus | reverse complement strand
CGCCGCATCCTACGCAAAATCGCCGAAAACGACACCGGCAGCATGGGCGACATCTCAACCCTCGCAGACCCATCCGTCGTCGAGGATTTGATTGGAAATTCGATATACGCAGTATCTACGTAACTGTGGTATAAGTTAGTATCGCTTCCCCATATGGGGTGGCGATATGATCCCCGACCCACAACATACGGGTCGACTGGGAAGGGAGGCAACACAGAGCATGCCGCTCGTGTTGCAGTTAAATGATGACGGCAAGTGGACACAATCCACACCGTGATCGGGGACAAAAGGGAGGACCGCATAATGGCGGACAACTCACAAAACAACGCTTACTGGGCAGCGAACAAACGGATCATCGGCATTAGTCTCGTGATCTGGTTCCTGTGTTCATTCGGTGCAGGCATCCTGTTCCGTCCGATGCTGTCAGGCATCAAAATTGGCGGCACAGACCTCGGGTTTTGGTTTGCACAACAAGGCTCGATCCTGGTGTTTCTTGTGCTGATCTTCACCTACGCAATCAAAATGAACAAGCTCGACAAAGAACACGGCGTCGACGAATAAGGAACCCAGAGAATGGATCAGTTTACCCTCAACCTCATCGTTGTGGGCGCGACTTTTGCGCTCTACATCGGTATCGCGATCTGGGCCCGTGCGGGTTCCACATCTGAATTCTATGCAGCTGGCCGTGGGGTTCACCCCGTCGTCAACGGTATGGCAACTGGCGCTGACTGGATGTCTGCTGCATCATTTATTTCGATGGCCGGTATCATCTCGTTTGGCGGCTACAACACCTCCGCTTACCTGATGGGTTGGACGGGCGGCTACGTGCTTCTCGCTATGCTCATCGCACCTTACCTGCGCAAGTTCGGCAAATTCACGGTGCCCGAGTTCATCGGTGACCGTTTCTATAGCCAAACAGCGCGCACCGTGGCTGTTATCTGTCTCATCGTTGCGTCTTTGACCTACGTGATCGGCCAGATGACGGGTGTTGGCGTTGCGTTCTCGCGCTTCCTCGAAGTGGACAAAACAACGGGTCTTTTGATCGGTGCAACCATCGTGTTTTTCTACGCGGTTATTGGCGGCATGAAGGGCATCACCTACACGCAGGTCGCCCAGTATGTCGTTCTCATCACGGCCTACACGATCCCTGCGATCTTTATCTCGCTCAAGCTTACCGGCAATCCAGTTCCTCCGCTTGGTCTGTTCGCAGATGCCAAATCGACGGGTCTGCCATTGCTTGAGACGCTCAACGGGATGCTCGCGGACCTCGGCTTTGCCGAATACACCAAGCAATCAGATACAACGCTGAACATGTTCTTGTTCACCGTGTCTTTGATGATTGGTACCGCCGGTCTGCCACACGTTATCGTGCGTTTCTTTACGGTTCCAACCGTAGCTGATGCACGTTCGTCCGCAGGTTGGGCCTTGGTCTTTATCGCATTGTTGTACCTCACCGCTCCTGCGGTTGCTGCAATGGCGCGTGTGAACCTGATCGACACGTTCTACCCCAATGGCACAACAAGCGAGGCCATCGCTCTCGAAGCAATCGAGAACGACGAAAACCTTGATTGGGTGCGCAACTGGGAGCAAACAGGTCTCTTGGGGTTTGAGGACAAAAACGGTGACGGCCTCATCCAGTATAATGGATCGGCCGACAACGAGCTGACAGTGAACCGTGACATCATCACGCTTGCCAACCCCGAGATTGCCAACCTTCCCGGTTGGGTGATCGCACTGGTTGCTGCGGGTGGCCTTGCGGCGGCACTCTCGACTGCTGCGGGCTTGCTCATGGCGATTTCGTCAGCGGTCTCTCACGACCTCATCAAATCGCAGATCAACCCATCCATCTCCGAGAAAGGCGAACTCTTGTCCGCTCGTATCGCAATGGGTGTCGCGATCTTGGTTGCAACCTACCTCGGCATGAACCCTCCGGGCTTTGCCGCGCAAACCGTGGCTCTTGCCTTTGGTCTGGCTGCCTCCTCGATCTTCCCTGCGTTGATGATGGGGATCTTCTCCAAGCGCGTGAACAACAAAGGCGCGGTTGCGGGTATGCTTGCAGGTCTTGGTGTGACAGTTGTCTACATCTTCTTGCACAAAGGTTGGTTCTTTATCCCAGGAACAGCATCCTTTGACGACAGCAACCCGTTGCTCTTGTCGATCAAATCGACATCCTTTGGCGCAATCGGTGCGGCAATCAACTTTGCGGTCGCCTATGTGGTCTCCAACGCCACAGACGAGCCGCCCGTTGAAATCCAAGAGCTGGTCGAAAGCATCCGCGTTCCACGTGGTGCCGGCGGCGCTGTTGATCACTAAACAGGATTGGGCTGGCCCTCGGGCCTGCCCGTCCTCATACTGCAGGGCGCGGGGGTCAAACTGGCTTGCGCGCCCTTTTCCTTTTAGTTGTCAGGTGTCGTAATGGACGCAACCCAAAAAATTCTCACCTTCCTCGAAGCGGCACACCCTTATGACGTGTTGCCCCGCGCCGAGCTGGAAGAACTGGCGCAATCCTTCGCCCGCAAGACCTACTCCGAAGGAGAGCCTATTTATGCCCACGGCGACCTACTCGAAGGGCTGTACCTGATCAAAGAGGGTAGCGTCGAGATTACCGATGTGAACGGCGCGCAGGTGTCCCTCTTGCAAAAGTCCAACCACTTTGGCGAACGTGGATTGTTGCGTGACGGTTTAGCCGCAACCACGGCCGTGGCGGCCTCTAAAACCACACTCCTGATTCTCACCCCCAAGGCGTTCAAGGACGAAGTGGCGAAAAGCCCTGCCTTTGCCCGCTATTTCAATCGCGGCCAAGCACGCCCGCAGGCCGCCGCAGGCCTGATGACGCAACACGTCTGCGACCTCATGGCCAAAGATCCCGTGACCTGTCCCATCGATATGACCATTTTGGAATGTGCGCGCCTGATGCGCGACCGCCGTGTGTCGTGCCTTGCTGTGACGGACAACGCCGCCCTCAAGGGTCTGGTGACCGTGCGCGACATGACGAACAAAGTTCTGGCTGAGGGCTTGGATACCGCCCTGCCCGTCTCGACCATCATGACACCCGACCCCATCACGTTGGAGCCATCCGCCCTTGGAACCGATGTGATCCAAACCATGCTCGAGGCCAAAATCGGCCACCTGCCTATCACAGAAGCCGGTCGCCTTGTCGGCATGGTGACGCAAACCGATATCACGGGCTTTTTCGGGTCGTCACAAACCCAAATGATATTTGAACTCACAAAAGCAAAAACCGTGGCCGAAATGGCCGATGTCACCGCACGCTTGCCCACGTTTCTTATGCAGCTTGTCGGCGCACATCTGGCTCATGATGTTGTCACACGTAAAATCACGGATGTTGCCGATATCGTCACGCGCCGCCTTATCAAGATGTACGAGAGCGACTGTGGCGCCGCCCCCGTGCCCTACCTGTGGGCCGCCTGTGGCAGTCAGGGCCGCCAAGAGCAAACGGGCGTCTCCGATCAAGACAATTGCCTCATCATCGACAACGCCGCCACCGACGCCGACATGGCCTATTTCAACGCTATGGCCAAATACGTCTGTGATGGATTGGATGCCTGTGGTTACGTCTATTGCCCCGGCGATATGATGGCGATGGCGGATCGGTGGTGCCAACGTCTGTGCGTTTGGGAAAGCTATTTTGACACATGGATCAACAAGCCCGATAGCGAGGCGCAAATGCTTGCCTCCGTGATGTTCGATCTACGACCGATTGCGGGCGACAACTCGCTCTTCAAGCCGCTTCAGAACAGCGCTCTGCAATCTGCGAAAAAGAACTCGATCTTTGTCGCACATATGATTTCCAATTCGCTCAAACACACGCCGCCCCTTGGGCTGTTGCGCGGGTTTGCCACCATTCGTTCGGGCGAGCAACGCGGACATCTGGACATGAAACATAACGGCGTGGTGCCCCTTGTCGATCTGGGCCGCGTCTATGCCCTCCAAAGCGGGACATCCGCATGCAACACCCGCGCACGCATCGACGCCGCGATAGAGTCGGGGGTCATCTCCGCCTCGGGCGGGGCTGATCTTTTGGCGGCCTATGACACCATTGCCACGGCCCGCCTTGAACATCAGGCGGAACAAGTGCGCGGTGGAGACGCGCCCGACAACTACCTTAGCCCCTCGGCCATTCCCGCCTTTGAGCGCTCCCATTTGCGCGACGCCTTTGTCATCGTGCGCACCATGCAATCCTCGCTCGGCTCATCATCCGCGCGCAGCTAAAAGAAGGGTCCAAACCCCATGCTCCTCGAATTCATCGCCGTTATCGCCCTCGGGGGCGGCACCGCCGGCATCGTTATGCTGATCCAAAAGCTCACACGCGGCGCACTGCCACGTTGGTCCACGTCCGCGGCGGCCGGTCTGGCCATGCTCGGCTTTGCGATTTGGAGCGAATACTCGTGGCTTGACCGGACATCTGTGGCCCTCGGTCCCGACCACGTTGTCGTGACATCTGTAGAGCGTCAACAAATCTGGCGGCCGTGGACCTATTTGGTCCCTGTCACTACCCGATTTATCACGGTGGATATGGGCACGACCCAGATCAAAGACCGCATTGTGGCAACTAACCTATACTTGCTCTCAAGATGGCAAAAGGGGGCGGTTGTGCCCGTTGCCTTTGACTGCCAGTTGGGCAGGCGCGCCGATATATTCGCTGGATTTTCGGATGATCTTGCCGCTGATCTGATTGGCGCAAATTGGATTACACTCGAAGAGAACGACCCGATTTTGACACAGGCGTGTACCGCCCTCAACTAAGGCGCGCGCCGCACACCGAGAGACGAAACACATGCATGCTCCAGACCATATCTTGCTTGTCGAGGATGAGGACAACATCGCAATCGCGGTGGAGCTATTGCTTGTACGCGCGGGGTATCATGTCACGCGTGTTGCGACCGGATGTCAGGCGTTGCCAAATGTGCGCGCTTTGATCCCCGCGCTTGTCATTTTGGATGTGACCTTGCCCGAAATGTCGGGCTACGAGATTTGCCAACAGCTGCGCCGCGATCCCGATTTGGGTCGAACACCTGTCATGATCATGTCGGCCCGCACCTCTCCTGCGGAACAGCGAAAGGCAATGGCCATGGGCGCAGACGTCTTTTTGGCGAAACCATTCGCCACCGCTGATCTTATCACCGCCGTGCACCGTCTCTCGAAAGGGACAAACCCATGAACATTGAACACTGGTCCCTGCGTTTGCGCGTCTTTCTCTTTTTCGCATTCCTTGCGGCGGCGGGCATCGGCGCAGTCTGCGCAGGTCTGTATTTTGGCTTTCACCGCCTCGCCATCCCCCAAGCCCTCAATGGATTTGTCTTTGCTGGCGCGATCTCTAGCTTTGCCATTCTTGGCGTGACTGTGTGGATCTGGCTGATGTTTGATGAGAACGTGGCCAAACCGATCCAGCGGCTTTCAGGAGGAATGTTGGCACGCGCCCATGCGAACGTGGAGGATGAACTGGACGCAAGTACAGCTCGCTACCTTGGGGATCTTGCACCCGCCGCCCGCGCCGTTACCCAAAACCTGTCAGCCACACGCAACCAGTTGGCCGAAACCGTGGCCCAAGAGACAACACGTCTGGTTGAGGAAAAGGAAAAACTCTCTGCGTTATGCGCAGATATCCCGCTTGGCGTGGCCCTCGTATCGGGCGCGCACAAGCTGGCGTTCTACAATGGCGCTGCCGCCGAATTGCTCGGAGCCGACCACGCCCCAGGCTTGGATCATTCGGTGTTCGACTACCTGCGAGACGCTCCCATTCGCTCCGCCTACCGCCGCCTGTGCGCAGGCGAAGGCGGTGAGGGCCACGTGATCGCTCTCACAATTGCGACCCGTCATGGCGCACAGACTCTGTCCGCACGTTTGCGTCTCACCCACGCCCCGAGCGAGGGGGACGCCACGCCGCCCTATGTGCTCACCCTTGATGACGTCACCGACGATTTGGCCACGCATGTGACACGAGAGGCGTTGTTGCGCCGCGTGATCAATCGGCTCCGCCCGTCTGTCGCCATGCTCACAACCACGCTCGACGCGCGCGCATCGGATGACACTTTGCGCCATGACGCGCGTCTGGACGGCGCGATGATGTCAGAGCTGAACACGCTCATTGCCGAGTTCCACGATATTGACGCCACTTACGAGAACGCCAAAAGCGATTGGTGGCCGATGGGCACCGTGCGGGGCACCGACCTGTGCGATGCTCTCACCGCGCGCCTTGAGGATGATGGGATCGCGCTATCCGCAGACGTGCCCGATCCCCTTGATCTCACGCTCGACGCGGTGCAGATTATTTCCCTCATCGACCATATCGCGCAACACCTCACTCGTGATGGGGCAAAGGCGCTCTCACTCCTGATCACGCCCGAGGACACAGGCGCTATGATTGCATTAGGATGGTCGGGTGAGCCGCTATCTGTGGATCGTCTGGATGGCTGGATGCGCAGCGAGATTGATGTCGGATTGGCCAACATGACGGGACGCGCGATCCTTGATCTACACGCAACCGAGCTATGGCCGGAACAGGGGCGGGGATCACGGGCAGTACTCAAACTGCCGATCCGCGACGCGCATCGTCGCCATATGACCGCACAAGGTCGCCGCACTGTAGCCTATGATTTCGACCTCCTCGCCAAAACACCGCCCAAGGACGTGATGGACGCGCCGCTATCCGATCTGACCTATGTTGTGTTCGACACCGAAACCACGGGCCTCTTGCCGTCTCAAGGCGATGAGATATGCCAAATTGCCGCGCTGCGTGTCGTCAACAATAAGATCATTCACGGCGAGGTCCTTGATCGCTTGGTCAACCCCGGTCGCGACATCCCCGCCGCGTCTACCGCCGTGCATCATATCACCAACGCAATGGTCAAAGATGCCCCCGCAATTGGTGTCGTCGGCAAGCAACTCCATTCCTTTTCGCGCGGTGCAGTTCTTGTCGCTCACAACGCACCATTTGATCTAGAATTCCTGCGCCGTCACGAGGTCGACATCGGCGCAAAATTCACCAATCCCGTTCTTGATACCGTACTACTGTCTGCTGTGGTGTTTGGCCAAAGTCAGGATCATACACTTGACGCCATTTGCGATCGTCTAGGCGTGCGCATTGCGCCCGAGGCGCGCCACACCGCCATGGGAGACACGCTCGCCACAGCTGATGTGTTCATCAAAATGGTGCGCATGGCGCAAGAAAGAGGGATCAATACCTTTGGCGAGATGCTTGTCCAGATGCGCAAACACAAACGCCTGCTCCAAGATGCCAATGACCACTTGTAACGCCGCCTACACCAAAGAGCGTATTGACCCAACTGCGCCGCGATGATCGTAAAACGGCACATGCGCGGGGGGGAGCGGCGCGCGGAGCAACGCCTCCACCTCGCGTAGTGCAATCCGTGTCACGGACGGCATATCAAACGTCCGCGCGGCCTCAAGCGTCACCCATTGCAAATGGGATAGCTCATCCTCGGCCCGACTAAAATCGTCCATATCACTCGAAACAAGCGACGCATCAGCGAGGAAAAACCGTGCATCAAACCGGCGGGGACGATTGGGTGGCGTAATAGCGCGAAACACAAACGAAAGCCCTGTGACATCCTCAATCACCAAACCGGTTTCCTCGCGCAACTCACGCAGTGCCGCCACAGGCAGGGCATGCGCCAACGCAGGATCAACCTCATGTGCCAATCGCGCCTGACACACCGCAGACATAGCACCGCGCAACGGCGTGTCAAAATCGGCGGCATCCACCGCCCCACCGGGGAACACAAATTTTCCAGGCATAAACACGGCACCATGACCGCGTTGCCCAAGCAGGACGCGCGGCGCATCCAGCCCGCTTTTGCGGATCACAATCACCGTTGCGGCGTCTTTGATCGGAAGCTCACTCATAGGGCAAGCCTAGCGCGCTCTTACGGTTCGCGAAAGGCCTCGCGCGATTTGTAGAGCGGTTTAAGAAGATATTGCAAAAACGTCTTTGAGCCTGTGTGCAATTCCACCTGTGCACGCATACCTGGACGGATTTCGATGTTCTTTTGACGGTCTGTAAGCCCGCCCAAATCAACGGTTGCCGTCACACGGTAATAGGGTTCGGCCTTTGGATCGCGCTCGTCCTTGAACGTGTCGGCAGACACAACTTTGACCGTGCCTTTGAGCGCACCGTAGATCGTATAATCATAAGCCGACAGCTTAATCGTCGCGGCCTGACCCGGCTCGACATGCGCGATATCTTCGGGGCGAACTCTGGCCTCGATAAACAACTCTTCGTCGATGGGGATGATCTGAACCAAGTCCTCACCGGGACGAATGACGCCGCCAATGGTTGTCACGGTCAACTCGTTGATGATCCCGCGCATGGGTGAGGTAATCACGGTGCGGCCCAACTGATCTTGCGCCAATGTCAGCCCCTGTTTGACAGAGGCTATCTCGCGCAACGTATCGGAATATTCCTCAGCCCGCTTCAACTCCGCTTGGCTCACCGTCTCGTTGTATTTCGCCTGTGCGTCCGAATGCGCCTTGCGCGCGCGGGTCACCTCGATCAACGCCACAACGTTTTTGGTGAGCATATCCTCCATCAAGGAACGCTCGGCCTCAGCCTGTGTCAACACCGCCAATGCACCATCTTTACGCGCCAGATAGTCGGCAGTGCGCGCCTTCAAAAGAGCGCGTTCCGACGCCAAAACCCGCTCGGCCCGTCCCGCCAAATCATCGGGCACCTCAAACGAATCTGCGCCCTCTAGCTCAGCCTCAAGGCGTAACTGACGCACGCTTAGCGCATCCAACTGCTCTTGGAGGTCATCGGTCGAAGTGCGAAATTCGGTTCCTTGCAGACGGGCCAATATCTGTCCCTGCTCAACCGTTTGCCCCTCACGCACAAGCATCTCCGACAAAATGCCGCCCTCAAGGTTCTGCACAATCTGCGGGCGCGACGATGAAATCATTTCACCATCAGAGCGGACAATCTCATCGACGGTCGCAATCGAGGCCCAAAGGATAAACACCAAAACAACCAAGCCCGCGATGCGGATCACCCAACCCGGCTTGTCGAGATCTTTTTCAAGGACGTTATCCAGCGTAACCATCAGCTTGCGCCCCCTTGGGCCTTGGCAAGATGAGCCGTCACCTGATCGCGCGGGCCATCAACGATCATTCGACCGTCTTTAAAAACCATCACGCGGTCCGTCAGCTCAACAATCGGCATCCGGTGGGTCGCGATTACCGCCGTGCGTTGATCCAGCCATGTGGACACCCGCTTGATCAACTTGGTCTCAAGCGCTTGATCAAGGGCCGCAGTCGGCTCATCAAGCAAGCATACACTGGGATCTTGAAGCCATAAACGCGCCCAACCTATTGACTGGCGCTGTCCGACCGAAAGCCCCTCGCCTCCGTCGCGAATTTCGAGATCAAGGCCACGATGATGGCTACGCACAAACGCGCCAAGCCCCGCGAAATCGAGCGCGCAATACAACCGGTCATCGCCGTGCGGCAAACCACCAAGCGATAGGTTATCACGCAGTGTCCCCGCGAACAAACGCACGTCCTGACCAAGATACCCGACATTGCGCCGTACATCTCGAGCATCAATCTGGTTCATCTCCGCGCCATCAAGCATCACACGGCCTTGGCTTGGCGAATACAACCCTGCAAGCACCTTGAGAAAGGTCGATTTGCCCGATCCGTTGGCCCCAAGCAGAGCAATCTTTTGACCCGCCTTCACATCCAGTCCGGGAATGTCGAGGCTCGGCGCGCCGTCCGCCTCATAGCGAAACTGAACCTCGCGCAATGCAAAGTCGCCCGCGATATGCTCGCGGCGCAAATAGCTCCGTGTCGGGTCGCTCTCTTGTGGCGCATCCGCAATCGCATCCAAACCGTTTAGCGCCGTTTTGACATTGCTCCACCGTGCTAGCGTGCCTGACAATTGTGCCAAGGGCGCAAGAGTCCGCGAGGTCAAAATGCCCGTGGCAATGATCGTCCCAACCGTAAACTCGCCCGCAAAGACAAGATATGTTCCCGCCACAACGGCCGCCACATAGGTCAATTGCTGAACGGCTTGCGCCCAGAACGTCAACAGGCCTGCCAGCTTGCGTTGCTCCGATGATTTCACCGATGACAACAGGTTCAACTCGTCCCAAACCCGTTTGATCCGATCCTCACCGCGCTGCGATTTGATCGTGTCCAGTTCGAACACCGCCTCATGGAGCAACCGAGACGCCTGCGCCGATGCACCTTGCGTCTCTTTGGTGAGTTTCATCATCCGTTTTTGGAAAAAATACCCCGGTACGATCATCAACACCGCACCCGCCATCAACAAAAAGACGACAGGTCCGGCGATTGACGCCACGAGCGCGAAAAACAAAAAGATGAACGGAATATCGGCAACTGTCCCAATCGTGGTCGAGGTGAAAAACTCACGCACCGACCCAAATTCGCGCATGGCCGAAAACAACCCCGAGGACGTGGTGGGGCGCGCATCCGAACGCATCCCCAAAATACGGTCCATCAAAAGCGATTGTACCTTGGTTTCGATCTGACGCCCCGACCCATCCATAAGGCGTGAACGCGCCAGCTTTAGAACGGCCTCAAGCGCAATCGCCACACCCGCCCCAAGCGCCAAAACCCAAAGCGTCGATTGGCTTTGATGCGGGATCACACGGTCGTAAACCTGTAGCGAGAACAACGCGACAGCAACGGCAAGCATGTTGGCGACAAGCGACCCAAGAGCGATTTCACCGATCTGGCGTTTGTAGTCTTTGAACTGACCCCAAAACCAATGCGCACTCTCAAGGTTCGGCACATAAGAGCGCGATAGCGCATCAAGTGTCTTTCCCGCACGCACAAGCGTGCCCGAAAAATACGGCGCAAATTCCGTCTCCAACACTTCGGCCGTGTGATCAGGCGCAGAGCGGTCGTGAATTTTGAGCACGCCGTTATCTTGCCCAAGAACCAAAACGATGTGACCCGATGTCATATACGCCAGTGCGGGCCACAGCCGTGGCTTTAGCGTTGTCACCGTTGCAACCTGTGAATCCAGTCCCACGTCTTTTAACGCGCGCGCCAGTGTGGCTGGGGCAATATCACCCGATTGCGGTCCGAAACTATCAATCACATCAGAGACCGTGGCCAACACGCCGAACCGTGAGGCCAAAAGCGTGACAAGCTCCGCGCGCTGCACCGTCTGCTTTGAGATCGCGGGTGCGACAGGCATAACCGTTGTCGTTGGCGACACTACAGGCTCGGGACGAGTTTGTGGCTGAGCTGGTGCGGCCATCTGAGGCGGGGCAACGGGTTGAGGCGCGGGCTGTAGCGCAACCTCGGGGGCGCGCGGCGCGGGTGCCTCCACAACAGGCTGATCGACTGTGACCGCTTGTTGCGCCCGCGCTTGCATGCGTGCCTTTGCCTCGGCTTTGACGGTTGCAGCGTCCTTCTTGAGCGGCTCCCCCCCATCGGTGGCGGCGCGTGCACGGGCCAATCGCTGGGTTTTCGCGGCCTCACGCGCACGGCGCTCTTCGGCCTGCTCGCGTGCAAGATGCTCTTCGCGCTCCTTGGCGTCTTTGGCGGACTTTGCCGCCATCGCCCGCACCGCTTTGGCGGCGGCACGTTTCTTGTCGAGGTGCGGATCAACGATCTCAACCTCGGGGATCACCGCCACAGGCACGGCTTTTGGCCGCCCACCCAAATGGACTGTCATTGGTCCGACTTTGGCATTCGGGGCTTTGGCTTTGTTTGACACGTCTTTGGGCGCCACAGGGCGCGCCGACGTAATCTTGAATGCCAATTTGCTACCCCGGCTCAAATCTCTGCTCCGTTCGCCAATACACCAGCCAAACGGGCCGCTTCCAATTGCGTTTGCACGATCTCGTATTTGACATCGATGTGTTTCAACTCGTCGCGCACCATCTGCTCATAGACGCTCAACACATCCATCACCGTCTTTTTTCCGGCCTCGAACTGGTCTTGGAACAGGCGGTAATTTGCACGTGATTGCTGTACCAGATCGGCGGCGTCCCGCTCTTTGCGGCTCAAGGCCTGTAGGGTGCTGTCCAATCTCGAACGCTGACGTGCTGCGGTCTCTTGCGCGCGACCGACAAGGGCGAGAGCCGCCCCCTCGCGTGCTTTGCTCGCCTCCATTTCGGCGCGCGTGCCCAAACCAAGGCCACTGCCCTCATAGTCCAATGCAGCCGAGCTATTTTTACCGATCAATCCCGTCGCAGACAAAGTGGGCAATAAGGACGCGCGCTCCACATGGGCCTCGGCAGAGGCACGTTTGGCCTCAGCCCTTGCGCGCACCACATCCAATGTCTCAAGAGACGAGGACGCCAACTTAATCCCAATTGCGGCGCTCAATTCAGGCACAGAATGGCCCGACATCATAGAGCGCAATTCAGAAATCGCGCTGTCACGCGCCTCGCGGTGGGTCGCTGCCTCGTGCTCCATCTCGGAGATTTTGGAGTGCACCACACGCTCGTCAGCAAGACTGGACAGCCCCCCGCGCACGCGCTCGCCCACCACACGGTTGAACTCCCGCATCCGTCCCAGACCACTTTCCGCCATCGTCGTTTTTTCGCGCGCCTCAGCGGCGATGACCAGTAATTCCAACCCCGAATGAACGCGATCGTTTTCATCCTGAGCCAAGACAACCGCCGCCACTTCGACATCGGCGGCTGCAAATTCGCGCTCGGCCTTTTTCTTGCCGTTATCGTACAACACCTGATTGACCAACAACCCGGCCGCGAATTCACCTAGTGACGTCAACGAGATGGAGGGGCCAATCGTGGGAAGCCAGTTTTTATCACGCGACACAGACCGCATTTTGGCCGCACGCAACTCTGCCTGCGCCACACCTGACGAGGTTTCAAGCAGCGTCGACGCCAACGTGTCATAGGGCGAGCCTGCGTCCAACACACTGCGCCGTGAAATCAGACCCGAAATGATCTCGGACCCGCTATCAGAATTGGCCGCCGCGAGTTGCGGCGCGCCCGTCACCATCGGGGCCGGAGCCGCCATTTGGTCACGCACAAACGCCACAGGTTTGACATCGGAAAGTTTGGACATCAAAGGCGCATCCATACATCCAGACAGAGCAGTGGTTGCCCCGATCAAGATATAAACTGAAAGACCCTTGCGCATGACACCCTCACTCAACATCCGCGTGAACTGACCCCGAAAAGACACAAGAGGTCCTTACGGGAGCACCACTTCGATATCGTGATCTACCAGAACCTGACCCTCGTCGCCCAATGTGTAGACATCGTAGGTCGCACCATCGATTTGCGTCGATTGGCCTGTGTTCGTCGCCCCCTCAAGGATCACACGGTCGTCTTCGCCGCCATGAATGGTGATCGCACCATCCACGCCCGCCAAACGATCCATATCAGCGGCATTGAGCGTGACCTGACCACCGTTGACGAACTGAAGATCAATCGCGCCAAGCTCGAACCCGTCAAGGCCGGTATTGTCGAGATCAACATCGAACATCGCGCCATCAGGGCGTTCATTGGTGGTGTCGAGTACAAACAGAGTGTCGGATTGGTTGCCCGCTGTGTCCTCAGAGGACAATACGATTTGCGACCCGTTCGGGATCTTGTTGCCAAAGACCATCATAGTCTCGCTGCCGACCTCAATGTCGGTTGCGGCCACTTCGGTAACTTGGCCCGCATCCGTGACAGAAAAGACGGAGACATCATCCGCCGTAGCGTCGATTGAAACAGACCGTACACCGGTGGTGTCGCGCATAACCGCCTCGACCACGGGTTCGGTGCCGATGGTATCAATCTCGATCTGTGTCATCTCGGACAAGGTATTGTTGTATTTGTCGATGGCTTCGATTTTCACGTCTGCGAACCGTTCACCGCCCGCAATCACACCGTCCCCAAACGTCACGGTCCAGTCGCCGTTGCTGTCCACTTTCGCTTGTTGGCGCACGCCGTCGACGGTGACAAAGACGCGCGATCCAGCTTCGACTTCGCCCGTTAGAATCAGACCGCCGTCCATTTCCGCGCCGTTAAATACGCCATCCGCGCCCGCAACATTGGCGTCCATACCAAGCTCGTTCACGATTGTGTCGTAGCTCAACGTGTCGG
>NZ_CBFHKW010000065.1:0-14237 GCF_965656515.1 Celeribacter marinus | reverse complement strand
GTGATCTCGATCGGGTTCTACGGCATGTCGACCTTTGAAGGTCCGATGATGTCGATCCGCGCCGTGAACTCCTTGTCACACTACACCGACTGGACCATTGGTCACGTGCACTCTGGTGCGCTTGGTTGGAATGGTATGATCACCTTTGGGGCTCTGTACTTCCTCGTTCCAAAACTTTGGAACCGTGAACGCCTATATTCGTTGGGTCTCGTGTCTTGGCACTTCTGGCTCGCCACCATCGGCATCGTTCTCTATGCGGCGTCCATGTGGGTAACGGGTATTATGGAAGGCCTGATGTGGCGCGAAGTCGACAGCCAAGGCTTCCTCGTGAACGCGTTCGCTGACACGGTTTCCGCGAAACATCCTATGTATGTGGTTCGTGCTTTGGGTGGGGTGCTCTATCTCACTGGCGCACTCATCATGTGCTACAACCTCATCATGACTGTTCGTCGTTCGCCAGCTGTGGCTGACGAGGCGGTCATGGCTCCGGCAGAATAAGGGGGCTGAAGCAAATGGCACTTCTTGATAAACACAAGATCCTCGAAACCAATGCGACCCTGTTGCTGGTCTTCTCCCTCTTGGTGGTGACCGTCGGCGGCATCGTAGAGATTGCTCCACTCTTCTACCTCGAAAACACGATCGAGGATGTCGATGGTGTGCGTCCCTATTCGCCGCTCGAATTGACGGGCCGCGAAATCTACGTCCGCGAAGGCTGCTATGTCTGTCACTCGCAGATGATCCGCCCGATGCGCGACGAAGTCGAGCGCTATGGTCACTACTCACTGGCAGCGGAAAGCAAATACGACCACCCGTTCCAGTGGGGCTCAAAGCGCACTGGGCCTGACCTTGCGCGTGTCGGTGGCCGCTACTCTGATGCATGGCACGTCGACCACTTGACCGACCCGCAATCTGTGGTTCCTGAATCGGTGATGCCAAAGTATGGCTTCCTTGCTGATAGATATATTGAGCCCGGTTATGTTCAGGACCTCTTGAAAACGCACCGTATGGTTGGTGTTCCGTACTCCGATGAGATGATCGAAGCTGCGGATGAGGACTTTCTTGCGCAGGCGGATCCCGATAGCGATTACGACGCTCTTGTGGAACGCTACCCTGGTGCAGTGGTCAGCAATTTCGATGCCAAAGACGGCATTACAGAAATGGATGCGCTGATTGCCTATATGCAGATGCTCGGTACGTTGGTCGATTTCTCGACCTTCATCCCCGATGCATCACGCTAAGGAGGTGGTGATATGAACTATCATATCTTGCGCGAGTTTGCTGACAGTTGGGTATTGTTGGGAATGTTTGTGTTCTTTTTTGGTGTGATTGTCTGGGCGATCCGCCCGGGCAGCAACAAAGAACACCGTGACGTCGCCAACTCCATCTTTCGCAATGAAGATAAACCGGCCAACTCTGAGGAGGCTCGGACATGAGTAAGCAAAAAGATAAAAACCAAGTCGAGACCACGGGGCACTCTTGGGACGGGATTGAAGAGTATAACAATCCCCTTCCACGGTGGTGGCTGTGGACGTTCTATCTGTGCATTATCTGGGCGATCGGTTACTCAATCGCTTATCCTGCATGGCCTTTGGCTAAAGAAGCCACAGCTGGCCTTTTAGGGTTCTCAACCCGTGCTCAAGTGGCTGACAAAATCGCCTCTTTCGAGGAGATGAACGCTGCCGTGGACGCAGAATTGGCAGCTGCCGATGTGACCGAAGTTGTGGTCGGATCAGATGTTCACAGCTACGGCGTAAATGCGGGCGCCGCAGTCTTTCGCGCCAATTGTTCCCAGTGCCACGGCTCTGGGGCGGCGGGCAACAAAGGCTATCCAAACCTGCTCGACAACGACTGGCTTTGGGGCGGTACGGTGGATGAAATCGCCTATACAATCCAACACGGTGTGCGCAACGAAACCGATGATGCGCGCTATTCCGAGATGCCAAAATTTGGTGCTGACGAATTGCTTGAAGATGACCAGATCTTGCAGGTCGTCGAATATGTCTTGTCGATCTCTGATCAAGAGCACGATGCAGTCCTCGCGACCGAAGGTGCTATTGTTTTTGAAGAGAACTGTGCGGCGTGTCACGCCGAAGATGGTACAGGCGACATTTACCAAGGTGCGCCGAACCTGACGGATGCGATTTGGCTCTACGGCGGTGCGCGTGAAGACGTTCACGAGTCAGTCTACAATGCCCGCTACGGTGTTATGCCGGCTTGGGGTCTGCGTTTGTCGGAAGCTGATGTTAAGGCTGCTGCTCTCTACGTTCACAACTTGGGCGGCGGCGAATAGTACAAACAGAATTCGGGCGGTAACGCCCGGGTTGAGGCACCGACCCGTGATCCTGTTCGCGCGTTTCTTTAGGGTCGGTGCCCGAACATTCAAAGCACCGCAGCTCACATGCTGCGGTGCTTTTTTATGGAGCGGTTATCGGCACGCTACGATTCGAGGCCGCGAGGATGGAGAGTGCAAAATCGGTGTCAAAGTGTTTTGAGAATGCGCAATGTCGGGACATAAAGATGTTTATTTAATGCATCTTTATGTCCCACGTGAAATTGTTGATCCACATCAAGGATACATTTCTGCGTGGCCTTCATTAAGAAGCAAATGCGAACAGTGAAAAGGCATGCTCCCATGAGCTCTAACCAAGACGCCCCGAAACTTTACGAAGCACGCGAACCCGTATTTCCGCGTCGCGTAAAGGGTCCATTCCGCTCGTTAAAGTGGATTATCATGGCTCTAACCCTGGGTGTCTATTACTTGACGCCTTGGATCCGGTTTGACCGTGGGCCAAACCTGCCTGATCAGGCGGTGTTGATTGATCTCGCAAATCGGCGCTTCTTTTTCTTCTGGATCGAAATCTGGCCACATGAATTCTATTTCATTGCTGGCTTGTTGATCATGGCGGGGCTTGGCCTTTTCTTGTTCACATCCGCAGCTGGCCGAGTGTGGTGCGGCTATGCGTGCCCGCAAACGGTTTGGACCGATTTGTTTATTCTTGTTGAGCGCTGGGTCGAGGGCGACCGAAATGCGCGCCTTCGCCTTCACCGTCAAAAGAAGATGGATCTTCGCAAAGCGCGCCTTCGTATTACGAAGTGGATTGCATGGCTCATCATAGGCGCAGCGACAGGCGGCGCTTGGGTATTCTATTTTACCGATGCTCCCACGTTGATGGTTGATCTGTTCACAGGTAACGCAAATGGTTTGGCATATGGGACTGTTGTCATCTTGACTTTGACCACGTTCTTTTTTGGCGGGTTTGCGCGCGAGCAAATTTGTATTTACGCCTGTCCATGGCCGCGTATCCAAGCTGCGATGATGGACGAAGACACAATTGTCGTCGGGTATCGCCATTGGCGCGGTGAGCCACGCGGCAAAGCCCGCAACAACGACAGCTCCGAACTAATGGGCGATTGCATCGATTGTATGGCTTGCGTGAACGTATGCCCTGTCGGGATCGACATTCGAGATGGGCAGCAGCTTGAGTGTATCACCTGTGCGCTATGTATCGACGCCTGCGACGAGATTATGGACAAAATCGGCAAACCGCGCGGTTTGATCGACTATATGGCGCTGACCGACGAAGCGAACGAAATTGCAGGCAAAAAGGTCAAGTCGATCTGGAAGCACATCTTCCGCCCGCGCACTATTCTTTACACGGTCCTTTGGGCCGCAGTCGGCATCGGCCTTGTCGTGGCATTGTTCATTCGCCCCAGCATCGACATGACTGTGGCGCCAGAGCGCAACCCCACATTTGTAGTTCAATCTGACGGGTCAATCCGCAACATCTACAATGTGCGTTTGCGCAACAAACACGGAGATGACCGTCCGTTCCGCATCTCTGTGACGGGTGATCCGGCACTCTCCGTTCAAGTTGAGGGGACGCCTTATGAGGTGGTCACCGTGCCTGCGGATCAGATGAAAATTCAACGGGTCTACATTACGGCGGCGGCAAAATCCGGCCCCGCGACGAACGACCGAAGTGACATCACAATCTGGGTAACGGATATCTCCAACAACGACCGCGCACATACCGCAACAGTGTTTAACGGACGAGGAAACTAAAATGACCGAGGTCAAAAAAGAGTTCGAGATTACAGGCAAGCATGTGTTGTTTGGAATGATCGGCGCGTTTTCGGTGATCATTGGTGTTAACGTCTTTATGGCGTTCAGCGCCGTGCGGACATTTCCCGGGCTAGAGGTGAAAAACTCCTATGTCGCTTCGCAAAACTTTAATGCGGACAAAGCCGCGCAAGTTGCCTTGGGGTGGAGCATTGAGACCGATACACATGAGGAGCTTTTTCGCGTCAGCATCCGTGACGAAAACGGTGATCCCGTCGAGGTGAAGATGATCAGCGGCACGATTGGCCGCGCCACATCGGTCGTCGAAGATCAGACCCCCGAGTTTGTATTTGACGGCCAAGTTTATGAGGCTCACACGGGAAAGCTCGGTGAGGGGAATTGGAACTTTCGCATGATTGCCACTGCACTTGATGGCACAGAATTCAAACAGCGGATCGTTCTAAACGTTAAACATTAACCTCACGTGATCGGAAACGCGCGATGTCCGAAGTTCAAATTTCAGCTTGTCCAGCATGTCTCGCCGCCCCTGCCGCTCAAAGCGCTGCAGGGGCGCATGATATCAAAGAGGCCCGCATTGTTTTGTCCTTGCCAACCGCACATTGCGCCGCGTGCATTTCCGCGGTCGAGCGGGCGCTCAACAAACTTGACAGGGTGCATGATGCGCGCGTGAACCTCACGCTAAAGCGCGCGTTGATCAATGCCGATGACACCGTGACGCCTGAGGACATGATCAAGGTTCTTGAGGGGATCGGTTACGAGGCATATGAACTGGATGCCGGCGCGATTTCGGCGACCCAGAGCGATAAACATGGGCGCGCAATCCTGACCCGTATCGCGGTGTCGGGCTTTGCCATGATGAATGTTATGCTCTTATCGGTTGCGGTGTGGTCTGGGGCGACAGATGCCACGCGTGATATGTTCCATTGGATTTCTGCGACGATTGCGTTGCCCGCTATTGCCTACGCAGCACAGCCGTTTTTTAAATCGGCATGGTCAGTGCTTCGGGTGCGCAGGCTCAACATGGACGTCCCTATTTCGTTGGCGATTGTTTTGGCCGTAGGTATGTCAATTTACGAGACGGCCCAATCAGGGCGGCACGCCTATTTTGATGCCGCATTGTCGCTCACCTTTTTCCTACTTGCGGGTCGCTACCTTGATTACCGAACGCGCTCTGTGGCGCGCTCTGCCGCCGAAGAGCTTGCCGCCCTTGAAGTGCCACGCGCCACCTTGGTCGATGGCAGCGTGAGGCCGATTTGCGACATTGAAAAAGGTGATTTGGTGCGCGTTGTGCCTGGCGCGCGCGTCCCCGTGGACGGGATTGTGACTGATGGGGCATCGGAATTGGATCGTTCGCTTTTGACAGGCGAAAGTTTGCCCGTTGCCGTTGGCCCCCAAACCGTTGTGAGCGCTGGCGAAGTGAACCTGACGGGCGTGCTCACCTTGCGCGTCACGGCCGCCGGAGAAGATAGCTCGCTGCACCGAATGGCTGATCTGGTTGCGATGGCTGAAACCTCGCGGAACCGGTACACATCGTTGGCGGATCGTGCGGCTCAGGTATATGCGCCCGCCGTTCACATTCTGGCGTTTGTCGCATTCGCTGGATGGACGTGGGCGACCGGTGATGTGCGTTTGGCGCTCAATATTGCTGTCGCGGTTTTAATTATCACGTGTCCATGCGCGCTAGGCTTGGCGGTTCCTGCAGTGACAACCGCCGCCTCTGGTCGGCTGTTTCGCGCGGGAATGCTGATCAAATCCGCAACCGCGCTTGAACGTCTCGCAGAGGTCGACACGGTGGTTTTTGATAAAACCGGCACCCTGACTGAGGGACGCCCCGAGTTGTCAAACCTAAGAGAAATTGAACCGCGCGTGCGCGGAATTGCAATGGCACTGGCGTCTGGCTCTGCACATCCATTGTCGTCCGCCATTTTCGAGGCTTGCCGGACGGCAGATGTGATCCCAGCCAAGCTGACCGCGATTATTGAACGACCGGGTCATGGCGTTGAGGCCCTATTGGATGGAACACCTGTGCGCCTTGGTCGCGCAGGATGGGTTGGGGCCATGCCGTTGGCTCAAACGGCCACTTATTTGCAGGTGGGCGATGCGCCAGCGGTTGCATTTGCGTTCATTGATCACCTGCGTGATGGCGCAGCACAAGCCGTTGAAGAGCTCAAAGCACAAGGCAAAGAGGTTATTTTGTTGTCGGGTGATGCATCTGCAGCTGTGGCCGAGATCGCTGAGCGCATTGGCATCGACGCTTGGGAGGCGGATTGCCTCCCTGAAGGCAAAGCACAGCGTGTCGGGGAATTGACCCGTATGGGGCGCAAGGTTTTGATGGTGGGCGACGGTTTAAATGATACGGCGGCCCTCGCAGGGGCGCATGTGTCAATCTCTCCCGCATCGGCACTTGAGGCGACTCGTGTCGTGTCCGACATTGTTTTGCTTGGTACATCTTTGGCCCCGCTCGGCGAGGCCGCACAGGTTGCCAAATCCGCGACACGCCGCATCAAAGAGAATTTTGCGATCGCCGCGGGATATAACATGATTGCCGTACCCCTTGCGCTTGCGGGGTTCGCAACGCCGCTTGCGGCCGCGTTGGCTATGTCGTTCTCATCTATTACGGTATCGCTCAATGCACTGCGCCTGCGGGCGCGTAAAAAGGCCTCTTGATATGAATGTTCTCGTATACCTCATTCCCGTATCCATTTTTCTTGGCGGGGTTGGGCTTGTGGCTTTTTTCTGGTCGATCCGCTCCCACCAATTTGACGACCCGCAAGGGGACGCAAGTCGCATCCTGACGACAGATTACGACGATCATCCGCGCGAAGATTAAGACCGCAAAAACTAGGGTGTCGCGCGTGCCGCCAAATCAGCTACAATGGGTCCAATTGCGTCAACAATAACCGACACGCCTCGCGCGTTTGGGTGCACGCCATCGGGTTGAACATGGGTTTTAATTGTTTCACTCATCTCGCCCAAATCTGTGAGCGGACCCAGAAAGTTCTCGACATAGAGCGCGTCATATTTCTGAGCCAAATCGGGATAGATTGCCGAAAATTGCGTTTGATAGTCTTGGCCGTAGTTACTTGGAACTGCGATGCCGATGATCATCATCGGGATGCCCTTTGCCGCCCCTGCCGCCAATATGGCATCAAGGTTTGAACGCGCTAATTCGGGAGGACTACCGCGCAAGACGTCATTGCCACCAAGGGCGACAATCATAGCGTCGATATCGTCCGTTAGTGTCCAGTCAACGCGCGACAAGCCGCCAGATGTCGTATCACCAGAGACGCCCGCGTTGACAATTGTGGCTGCCAACGCACGCGCATCTAGCCAATCTTGGAGTTGTGCGGTGAACCCCTCATGGACCAACAGGCCGTACCCCTGGGTAAGGCTATCGCCTAATGCTGCGATACGCACGGTTTGGTCTTGGGCACTCAGAGGGGCTGCGGCGATTAGGGCTATCGAAAGGAAAACACGCGATGATCGCTTGCCGATGCCTTGCAAGCCCCCATATCCACAGTGAAAGATCAAAAGGATTCTGTTTATGAGCGATGTCATTATTTCCCTTTCAGGTGCGAACTTGACCCTAGACGGCAATGCGGGTCGTGTGGAGATATTGCACGACATCTCACTCGACGTGGCGCAAGGGGAAACCGTTGGGTTGGTTGGTCCGTCTGGGTCGGGCAAATCATCGCTCCTTATGTTGCTCGGCGGCTTGGAACAGGCCACCGGCGGCACCGTATCCGCGCTGGGACACGATCTCACGTCGATGGACGAGGATCAATTGGCTCGGTTCCGTAGAGATCATATGGGGGTTGTGTTCCAATCCTTCCACCTCATTCCTACAATGACCGCACTTGAAAACGTTGCAACGCCGCTCGAACTTGCCGGTGCTGCAGATGCGTTTGACCGCGCGCGGGAGGAATTAGAGGCGGTTGGTCTAGGGGCGCGGATGGATCACTATCCATCGCAAATGTCAGGGGGGGAGCAACAACGTGTTGCCTTAGCCCGAGCTGCCGCCCCGCGTCCCGCGATCCTATTGGCGGATGAACCTACGGGAAATTTAGACGGCACGACAGGCGAGGCAATCATCAATCTTTTGTTTGGATTGCGCGACCGTCACGGATCGACGCTTGTTATGGTGACACACGCACCCGATTTGGCGGCACGGTGTGACCGCGTTATTCACTTAAGAGACGGGCGTTTGGACGCTGCGGAGGCCACCTCGTGAACGTCAAACTGGCTTGGAAAATTGCGCGGCGCGAATTGCGCGCGGGGATTAGGGGCTTTTGGGTTTTGATTGCCTGCCTCGCTCTTGGCGTTGCCGCGATTGCGGGCGTTACTTCCGTGCGCGAAAGTATTGCGCAGGGCTTGGACCGCGAAGGTGCTGCCTTACTTGGCGGTCAGGGCGAGATGGAATTCACCTATCGTTTTGCCACGGATGATGAACGTGCATGGATGGATGAGAACGCTTTGGCGGTCTCTGAAATCGCGGATTTCCGGTCCATGATTACGATCGGCGAAGAGCGTGCGCTCACACAGGTGAAAGCCGTAGACGGCGCCTATCCGTTGATTGGTGCGGTGACTCTCTCGCCCCAGATGACAATCGAGGCAGCCCTTGCGGGGCAGGGTGGTCTGTCTGGGGCGATCCTAGATCCAATGCTGTTTGAGCGCTTGGGCCTGTCTGTCGGCGACGAGATTGCAATCGGAGGCGAACGCTTTGTGGCGATGGCGCAATTGACGCGTGAGCCTGACAATGCATCGGCGGGTTTTTCGCTTGGTCCACGCTCTATTGTAGCGCTTGAGGCGTTGCGTGACACGTCATTGCTATCAGCGGGGACGCTATTTGAAACGGCGTATCGACTGACCTTGCCAATTGAGACTGACCTAGATGCGTTTGAAGCACGCGCCAAACGGGAGGTCGCCGATGGCGGGTTCCGGTGGCGCGATGCCCGTAATGGCGCGCCGGGTGTGGCGCGTTTTGTGGAGCGGCTATCCTCGTTCCTAGTTCTTGTCGGCCTTGCGGGGTTGGCCGTTGGTGGTGTTGGCGTATCGGCGGCGGTGCGTGCCTATCTGGATCGCAAAACGTCTGTGATTGCGACACTCAAAACATTGGGCGCAGAACGTTCGACGATCTTGATGGTCTATGCATTTCAGGTGGGTGTGCTAACGCTCATCTCTGTTTCGATTGGATTGGTACTGGGAGCGCTTGCGCCCCTTCTGGCCGCGCCGATCATTGAGGCGCAACTCCCCGTGCCTGTTGTCGTGGGTGTGCATGTCGGGTCACTGATTGAGGCAAGTGTATACGGAATTTTGTCCGCTGCCATTTTTGTGTTGTGGCCGTTGTCGCGGGTCGAACAAATACGCCCCGCCGCTCTATACCGCGATGCACAGTTCGGACTGCGCGGGCTGCCACGCGTACGCTACCTCATCGCGATGTGCATTATGATCGCCGCACTGCTTGGCTCTGCGATCTTGTTTACGGATAGCGCGCGGTTGGTCATCTGGTCGTTTGTCGGCGTGGTCGGATCGTTCGTGTTGTTGGCGCTTTCGGCGCGCGGTGTTGCGTGGATGGCGCGACGAGCGGCCAAGGCGCGCTTTTCCAAAGGGCGCACGGGATTTCGACTTGCGCTCTCTTCGGTCGGTGGGCCGGGTGGGGAAACAACGTCTGTTGTGCTCTCGCTTGGACTTGGCCTTACCGTTTTGTCTGCTGTTGGTCAGATCGACACCAACCTGCGCAATGCTATTGCGCAAGATCTGCCTGAGGTCGCACCATCATATTTCGTGGTCGATATCCAACCTGACCAAATCGCGGGCGTGCTCGCCCGTCTGTCTCAAGATGCAGGTGTGACGAATTATGAAAGCGCACCGATGTTGCGTGGGATCATTACCCAGATCAATGGTGTGGACGCGGAAACCTACGCGGGCCCGCATTGGGTCATTCGCGGCGATCGCGGGATTACGTATTCGGCGGCAAAACCCGAGAATGCCGAAATTACCGAAGGCGCCTGGTGGCCCGAGGACTATACCGGGCCGCCACAGATCAGTTTTGCCGCTGAAGAAGCCGAAGAGATGGGTCTCAAACTCGGCGATACAATGACTGTCAACGTTTTGGGGCGCGACATTACGGGCGAGATTACATCGTTTCGTCAGGTGGATTTTTCGGGCGCAGGCATGGGATTTGTGCTCTCAATGAACGATACTGCACTGCGCGGCGCACCTCATAGCCACATCGCGACGATATATGCGGCGCCAGAGGCCGAGGCCCCCCTTATTCGTGATCTTGCAAAGGCGTATCCAAATATAACAACGATCCGCGTTCGAGATGCGATCGGGCGTGTTGTCTCGGTGCTCGAAGGCATTGCCGCGGCCACCACGCTCGGCGCGTTGGCGACACTTATAACGGGTGCAGTTGTCCTCGTTGGTGCTGCCGCTGCCGGGGAAAGCAAGCGACGCTATGAGGCGGCGATTTTGAAAACGCTTGGTGCGTCTCGATTAACGATTTTGTTGAGTTTCGCGCTTCGCTCCGCACTTATGGGGTTTGCGGCTGCTATTGTTGCTCTTGCTGCTGGTGGATTGGCAGCGTGGGCGGTTATCCGGTTTGTGATGAGCGCGGAGTTTCATTTTGCGTGGGGATCTGCGGTGCTGATTGTTATCGGCGGTATTGCCCTAACTTTGGTCACATCGCTTTGGTTCTCGTGGCGGGCCATGCGCGTGCGTCCGGCGCGTGTTTTGCGGGCGCAGGACTAATTTAATTAAGTCTTAAAATGGATTCGTATCCAGCCCAACTGCACAATCTCTAAGCGGTCGCGTGGTCGGTGGTTTTCGATCGCGCCCTGATTTCGCACAGTTGCGCGTCTTTCGCATGTTTTTTGTGCAGGGCGGGCAGTTTGTTATAGCGCAGCCATACCTTTGGCGCGCCATAATATTCCTTTCGCAGCGTCAAGCGGCACAGTGGCTACACGGCTTTCATCACGGATACACAGAGTTGTTCCTGAGGCCGTAAGAAAAAAGCGGCGGCGGTCAGACTTGCCGGTCACCACCACCGCTTAATGCAACTGCTCAGCGCTGCAAGGAGACTGTAGGCGATAATATTCCAAATTCAAATGATTGAATGGACGCCCGTATGCGGGTGGCGCCTCCAACTTGTCGCGTTCCAATAAGGGAACCTAGACGTGAACACCAAACTCAAATCAACTCTGGCCTCTGCTCTTTTCGCCAGCACTGCACTGGCTTCCGCTGCAGTCGCCCAAGATTGTCCGATCAAGGTCGGTGTACTGCACTCCTTGTCTGGTACGATGGCCATTTCCGAGACAACTCTCAAAGATACGATGGAAATGCTGATTGAACAGCAAAATGAAAAGGGCGGTGTTCTTGGCTGTGACTTGGAAGCGGTTGTTGTTGATCCCGCATCCGACTGGCCGCTGTTTGCCGAAAAAGCCCGTGAGCTTTTGACCGTCCACGATGTTGACGTCATGTTTGGTAACTGGACATCTGTGTCGCGCAAGTCCGTGCTGCCTGTGATCGAAGAACTCAACGGCCTGTTGTTCTACCCCGTTCAATACGAGGGCGAAGAGAGCTCCAAAAACGTATTTTACACAGGTGCCGCCCCCAACCAACAAGCGATCCCTGCCACGGACTACTTTCTTGACGAGCTTGGTGTCGAGAAATTCGCATTGCTGGGCACCGACTATGTGTACCCGCGGACAACAAACAATATCCTCGAAAGCTACCTCAAATCCAAAGGTATTGCCCAAGAAGATATTTTTGTGAACTACACCCCGTTTGGCCATTCTGATTGGTCGAAAATTGTGGCTGACGTGGTGGCCCTTGGCGCAGACGGTAAGAAGGTTGGTGTGATCTCCACAATTAATGGCGATGCAAACATCGGCTTTTACAAAGAACTCGCGGCTGCGGGCGTGTCTGCTGATGACATCCCTGTTGTCGCATTCTCCGTGGGCGAAGAGGAATTGTCGGGCCTTGATACATCGAACCTCGTCGGTCACCTCGCTGCATGGAACTATTTCCAATCCGCCGAATCCGATCTCAACACCGAATGGGTTGCGTCATGGAAAGAGCGGATGGGCGCAGAGCGTGTGACCAACGATCCAATGGAGGCGCATTACATCGGCTTTAACATGTGGGTCAACGCCGCGACAGCTGCGGGCTCAACCGATGTTGATGCTGTTCGCACCGCGATGTACGGTCAGGAATTCCCGAACCTCACGGGTGGTACGGCTGTGATGGGCGTCAACCATCACCTCTCAAAGCCGGTTTTGATCGGTGAAATCCTAGAGGATGGTCAGTTCGATATCATCTCGGCCACTGATCCGGTTCCAGGTGATGCATGGACCGACTTCTTGCCTGAAAGTGCTGTTTTGATCTCCGATTGGAAAGATCTCGGGTGCGGTATGTACAACAAAGAAACTGAATCCTGCGTTCAGCTCAAGTCGAACTACTAGTCCGATTTAAGATGAAATTGAGGGGCGGCGCGTGTGTCGCCCCTTTTGCATCCTAACAAGAAGATCCCGCCAATGATCCGCATTTTGACTGCCTTATGTGTGTGCATGATGACGTTTGTCTGCACCGCTTCCGCCCAAGACCGAACCATCCAAAACGTATTACAAGAACACGCAGACGCGATTGTAGCATCTTCGCGCAAATCCATTGGCCCGGCTATTGATGCGGTGTCATCATCGGGACTGCCAGCTGCGCAAACGGTGTTGCAACAGTGGCAAGAAAAGAACCTTTGGTTTGTCGAGGACGAGGGCGCATTTTATTATGCGCAGCCCCTAGATGCAGAAACGTATACGCTCTTTGCGTTTGAGGACGGCGCACCCGTTGGTGATTACGACAAAGCCGCGATAGAGCAGATTAAGCCCAATTCAGGCATTCGGGCCATGATTGGCGCCGCACTTGTTCAGTTTCAACTCAATGATCCGGATCCCGAGCGTCGACGTGAGGCGCTCTTGGCCATTCAGCGCGATGGCGAGGCGGCGCACCTTGTGCCCTTGCGTGCGTCTATCGCGGGCGAAACGAATGCGCAGATCAAAGCGCTCAAACAAACGACAGAGCGCCTTTTGGCGATCTCGTTCGATCCCGATGACAGTGCACGCATTGCCGCTATTGAGGAATTTAACGGGTCGCTGTCTCTCGACGCACGTGCGGCGCTTAACCCCGTCATATCGACGAAGATCGCACTCTCTGACACGTTGCCCGAGGGCGCAAACGTCAAAGGTCAGATTAAGGCGGGGAGCGCGGTTTTAACCATTGCCGATGCGTTCGCCATGCTGGTCGATGCTGGCCTTGTGACCGCGCAACCGACACTGGATGAACGTAAATCTGCGCTTGAGGCCAATATTGTCGACGGCAAAGTTGGTGGCTACGCTGTGGCCGATTTGAATACCCAATCTGCGCGCGATGCCGCATATAGCGCACTCGCAGCAAGTGGCACTGTACCTGCGTATGATCCAAGCTTTACAATGGAACGTGCGGCGACAGCGGCCCGATTTGTCGAGGTCTACGACGAGCCCTCAAAGGCCGTGACAGATGCCGCAGAGGCCACGTTAAAATCCATCAGCCGAGCGGTTGGCATCAACCAAACCGCGGATCTTTTGTTGGATGGCCTATCGTTGGCGTCGATCTATTTTCTGGCAGCGATTGGTCTGGCGATCACCTTCGGGGTGATGGGCGTGATCAACATGGCGCATGGTGAATTTATCATGATGGGGGCGTACACGGGCTATGTCGTCCAACAGATCATTCCCAACTACACCGCGTCGATCATCGTGGCGATCCCGCTGGCCTTTGCCGTTACATTCGCGGCGGGTGTCGCGATGGAGCGCTTGATTATCCGTTGGTTGTATTCGCGCCCGCTTGAGACGTTGCTCGCCACATTCGGGGTGTCCATCGCGCTACAACAAATCGCAAAGAACATCTTTGGCACGCAAGCGCGTCCGCTCACATCGCCCGCATGGCTGGACGGTGCGTTGGTGTTCAATGACGTACTTGCTATTTCTTATATCCGCATTGCAATCTTTGTTCTCGCGCTGATCTTTCTGGGTGTATTCCTCTTTATCATGAAGAAAACCCGCCTCGGGTTGGAGACGCGCGCCGTAACGCAAAACCCCTCTATGGCGGCCTCTATGGGGATCAA
>NZ_CBFHKW010000064.1:0-14613 GCF_965656515.1 Celeribacter marinus | reverse complement strand
AATTCCAGTGGCAAGGCTCATACCATTCGCAATGTTTCCACCACCAAACCCGATCCCAACGGCCATACCCTCGGGAAAATTGTGGATGGTTATTGCGATGATAAACAACCAGATTTTAGAGAGCGCGCCCGGATCTGCCCCCTCCGGCCCCACGATAAAATGCTCATGCGGCAGCGTTTCGTTGAGTACGGCTACGAGAATCGCGCCAAGTGCGATCCCACACGCCGCAATTGCTGCCGAAATCCACACCACACCATACAGGTCGTCCGCCGCATCCAAACCAGGGACAATAAGTGAAAAATATGAGGCGGAGATCATCACGCCAGCCGCAAAGCCCAGCAATGTATCATTGGCGCGTTGGGACATCGTTTTGCCGAACAATACCGGAATTGCGCCAACGCCAGTCATCAAACCAGCCCCCAACGAGGCCAAAATCCCGAGCCAAATCACACTCATTCTAATGCTCACACTTCGATTGTTTACTTTGTTACCGCCAACACCTAGTCTTTTTGAGAATGATTTGCAACTAGCTTTCTTTCTGCTTGGTTTTTGCGCCCAAAGATGCAAATTGGTCGACAAATCAAACCAATTCGAGGGATAGGGAAGCGGCATGCCCGTCATTACAAACATCGACGACCTCAAGCGGCTGCATAAAAAGCGCACGCCGAAAATGTTCTACGATTACTGCGAAAGCGGCGCATGGACGGAACAAACATTCCGCGAGAACGTCACAGACTTTGACAAAATTCGACTAAGACAACGGATAGCCGTCGATATGGAGGGGCGCTCGACAGCAACCCAAATGATCGGCCAAGACGTGGCGATGCCAGTTGCGCTTGCCCCCGTTGGGCTGACAGGCATGCAACGCGCTGATGGCGAAATCAAAGCGGCCAAAGCGGCCGAAAAATTCGGCGTGCCCTTCACTCTGTCTACAATGTCGATTTGTTCGATTGAAGAGGTAGACAAACATACAACCAAGCCATTTTGGTTCCAGTTGTATGTCATGCGCGATCAGGATTTTCTCGAAGGCATTATTCAGCGCGCAAAGAATGCAAAAGTATCCGCACTTGTGCTGACGCTTGACCTACAAATTCTGGGTCAACGCCACAAAGATCTTAAAAACGGACTCTCCGTGCCCTTGCGCCCGACCTTGCCAAACATCGCAAACCTCGCGACAAAATGGCAGTGGGGCTTGGAAATGCTCGCGACCAAAAACAAAAGCTTTGGCAATATTGTGGGCCATGCCAAAGGCGTGTCCAACATGGGCTCGTTGTTCACATGGACCGCAGAACAGTTTGACCCCCGCCTCGACTGGGACAAAATCAAAAAAATCAAAAAAATGTGGGGCGGCCCCCTCATCTTGAAAGGCATCCTTGACGAAGAAGATGCACGCCGCGCAGTCGAAGTTGGAGCAGACGCAATCATCGTGTCCAACCATGGCGGTCGCCAACTTGACGGCGCTCTTTCGTCCATTCGCCGCTTAGAGCCGATCATCGCCGCCGTGGGCGATCAAGTCGAGGTGCACATCGATAGCGGTATTCGCTCTGGCCAAGACGTTCTAAAAGCCACAGCTATGGGGGCAACAGGCACGTACATCGGTCGCGCATACATCTACGGGCTTGGCGCCATGGGCGAAGCGGGCGTGACAAAAGCACTCGAAGTGATCCACAAAGAACTCGACATGTCGATGGCGCTATGCGGGCGGCGCAACATCAACGATGTGGACCGCGACATACTCTTGGTGCCCGAAGACTTCGCAGGCCGCTGGGCCTAACCGGACCTTAGGTGCATTAAAGCGGCGCCTCGATTGGGGCGCCGTTTTTTTTGCTCTATGAATCTGCTTTAGGCCGCTGCAGCGCGCCGTGATTTGATGGTCACGACAGCGGGAATGATTGAGGCGACCATGAGCGCTACACAGACAAACGCGATGCGCAATCCAAACCCTTGTGAGACAAATCCGATCAAAGACGGCCCGATGAAGTAACCTGTAAAGCCGATCAGCCAAGCCCGTGAAATCGCGAGTGCCCGCTGTTGACGGTGCACGAGCTTACCCAAAAGCGAATTTGCCGTTGGCACAATCACCGCCATACCGATAGCCGTAATCCCGATCCCGACCAAGACCACGCCTTGGCTTTGCGCAGAGGCAATCACCAGTGACCCGATAACGCCGAGCACGCCCGACCAAAACACAACGCGTTCCTCGCCGAGTTTCTCGGTGGTTACTTGCCCTAAGAGACGAAAGGCAGCCATCACAAATCCAAGGGTAGATGGACCAAAACTGCCGTGACCTACCGCACCACCCAACTCGCGCTCGATGAACAGAGCCGACCATGCCTCGGTTGCATTTTCACCCACGAAAGACACGAATAGCATGACCCCCGTCAGGATGATGTAGAGCCATGGAAGTTCGGTCGGCGTGTCGGCTCCCTCCGGCTCAGGATCCACAGGACGCCAATTGCGCCCCTCCCACGTCATGAGACCCATGACGACTACGGCAACGCCCATCAACGGGAAGACCTGTCCAACGGACCAGCCCGCCTGTCTCAATCCAGCAACGAACAACGCGGCCACACCAAAACAAAGCGAAAACATCGCGTGATTGATGTTCATCAGATGCATCCCATGACGCTCTTCGAGTTGGCTCAGCCGCATGTTTGCGTTGATATCAAGACTGGAAATCGTAGCTCCAAGCGCAACAAGAACCACAAACAGTGCAGGCACAGAATGCGCGAAGGCCGGCATTTGCATCGCTACGAACATCACGGCGACCAGCAACGGCAGGATATAGCGCCCAAGTGCAAGCGATATCCGAGGCGCGAGATACATTGCAACCATACCCCCGATCGCGGCGCCCAACAGTGCCAAGCCAAACTGTGCATCACTCGCCTGCGTCTGTGCCTTGATCGCGGGGACCATCGCCGCGAGCGTGCCCCAATAGACACCGATTGCGCCAAGCGCCATAAAAGGCGCACGCGAAACGCGCACCGCCGTGATAAGTGACATGATCGTCCTCCCTAACGCTAAACATCGGAAATGCTATCGCTTCTCAAAGCGCTTTGGCGAAAAGGCTACTGGCGAAATCTTTCGCTCGCAACGATCATTTTTGCAAGCCACGCTGCCCGTATGAAATCAGGACTTCCAATAGTAGAGATTCTCGCCTATACGCGCGAGTTCACGCGGGTCTACAGCCTTGGAGGAGGCCCGCCCTAAAACATTGGAGATTATTATGGCTGGTGAGATTCCTGATCTTATTGCCCACGCACGTACGGGGACAGGCAAGGGCGCCGCTCGTCAAGCACGTCGCGACGGCATGGTTCCTGGTATTGTTTACGGTGGCGAAAACGATCCGCTTCCGATCAACATTCCATTCAACGTACTGCTTAAGCGCCTCAAAGCAGGCCGCTTCTTGTCAACGTTGTTCAACCTGAAAGTTGAAGGCCAAGACGACGTTCGCGTCATCTGCCGTGGCGTCCAGCGTGACGTTGTGAAAGACCTTCCAACACACGTAGACTTCATGCGCCTCAAGCGCACGTCGCGCGTCAACCTGTTCATTCACGTTCAGATTGAAGGCGAAGACGTCGCACCAGGCATCAAAAAAGGTGGCGTAATCACGCACATCCGGACTGAAGTCGAATTGATCGTGACTGCGGGCGATATCCCCGATCACATCACACTCGACGTATCCAAAGGCGAAATCGGCGATGTGTACCACATCTCCGACGTAAAACTGCCTGACGGTGCGCGCACCGTGATCGATCGTGATTTCGTTATCGCGAACATCGCAGCACCTGCCGGTCTTGGTGGCGGTTCCAACGATGACGACGCCGCAGAAGCCGACGACGCCGCAGAAGAGTAATCTTTTGCCGTAAGGCTTAGTCAAATTTGAAACGCGGGGGCAATAGCTCCCGCGTTTTTCTTTGCATTCATAAGACTGTGCCTTAAAACGCCCCACAAAGGAGACATCACATGCGCCTATTCGTCGGTCTCGGAAATCCGGGTGGAAAGTATGCGGAGAACCGCCATAACATTGGATTTATGGCCGTAGAGCGCATTGCAAACGACTATGGGTTTGCGCCATGGCGTAGCAAGTTTCAAGGTAAGGTCTCCGAGGGAACGCTCGGACATGAAAAGGTGGTTTTGCTCAAACCGGACACCTTTATGAACCTGAGCGGCCAATCCGTAGGCGAGGCGATGCGGTTTTACAAACTCACCCCCGCCGACGTGGTTGTGTTCCACGACGAGCTTGATCTTGCACCTGGAAAAGTACGGGTCAAAACTGGCGGAGGACATGCAGGACACAACGGGCTGCGCTCCATCCACCAACACATCGGTGCGGACTATGACCGCGTGCGTATGGGGATCGGGCATCCCGGGCACAAAGACCGCGTTGCGGGTTACGTGTTGTCAGACTTCGCAAAGGCCGAACAAAACTGGCTAGATGATGTGCTACGTGGTAGCTCGGACGGCGCCGCGGCTCTGGCATTGGGCGATGGTGGGAAGTTCTCAAACGCGGTCGCTATGCGCGTAGCCCCTCCTCGCCCGTCGACAGGTAAGAAAACGCCAGACACGACGACATCGCCGAAAAAAGACACCCAAAAGGACGATCCACGTAGCGCAATGGAAAAGCTGCGCGACAAGTTCAAGTCTTAGGTCCATAAAAAAGCCCGACAAACGCCGGGCCTTTTCTCATCGACGTGGGGACTTCACTTAGTCTGTATCGCGACCTTCGTCACCTGCGATATCGTACCCAAGATGGCGCGCCACGGCAAAGATATCCTTATCGCCACGTCCACACATGTTCATCACCAAAATGTGGTCTTTGGGTAAAGTTGGCGCAAGCTTCATCACATGGGCGAGTGCGTGCGATGGCTCAAGTGCGGGAATAATGCCCTCGGTGCGACATGAAAACTGAAAAGCTTCAAGCGCCTCTTTATCGGTGATCGACACGTATTTCGCGCGCCCCGTATCGTGAAGCCATGCGTGCTCAGGTCCGATACCCGGATAATCCAACCCCGCAGAGATCGAAAACCCTTCGAGAATTTGACCATCATCATCTTGCAGCAAGTATGTCCGGTTGCCATGCAGAACGCCAGGACGCCCCCCCGTCAAAGACGCACAATGCTCCATTTTTTGATCAACGCCCTTACCGCCAGCCTCGACACCAATGATGTTTACACTCTCGTCATCAAGGAACGGATGAAATAGCCCCATAGCGTTAGAACCACCACCGATGGCGGCAATGAGGGTATCAGGGAGACGCCCTTCCCCCTCTTGCTCAGGCAATTGCCAGCGCACTTCTTGGCCAATAATTGACTGGAAATCACGTACCATGGCGGGATAGGGGTGCGGGCCTGCCACTGTGCCGATGCAATAAAACGTGTCGCGCACATTGGTCACCCAATCGCGGAGCGCATCGTTCATTGCATCTTTGAGCGTACCGCGACCAGAGGTGACAGGGACAACCTCGGCCCCCAACAGACGCATGCGAAAGACGTTCGGACGTTGGCGCTCCACGTCATGCGCCCCCATATAAACCACGCACTTCATGCCAAACTTGGCACAGACCGTAGCGGTCGCAACACCGTGCTGCCCCGCGCCCGTCTCAGCGATGATGCGGGTTTTCCCCATGCGGCGCGCCAGAATGATCTGGCCAAGCACGTTATTAATCTTATGCGCACCCGTGTGGTTAAGCTCGTCGCGTTTGAGATAGATTTTTGCGCCGCCCAACTCCTCTGTCATCTTGTGAGCATAATAGAGCGGGCTGGGGCGGCCAACGTAATGCTTCCATAGATCATTCATCTCGGCCCAGAACTCAGGATCGTCCTTTGCTTTGTTGTACTCTTCCTCAAGCGAGAGGATCAGTGGCATCAACGTCTCAGACACAAAGCGCCCGCCGTAATTACCAAAGCGGCCTTTTTCGTCGGGGCCGTTCATAAAAGAGTTGAAAAGATCGTTCATTGCGATGCTCCAATCTAGGGTTCATCGGGATGTAGCCCATGCATGCCAAGCGGTAAAGCGCGGGTGGCATCTTTGACCCTGAAATACTCAAAACACGGTGCCGTGCCCTAATGCTAAGCCGCGCGAATAGCGTTCATAAAGGCTTGAATTTTGGCGGGATCTTTTACTCCAGGGGCGCTTTCAACACCGGAAGAAAGATCGATTTGTTTCGCGCCCGTCATCTGAATGGCCTGCACCACGTTTTCTTGTGTGAGGCCACCCGCAAGCATCCACGGCGCGTTCCAGCCGCGCTTTGATACAAGGCGCCAGTCAAACGACACGCCATTTCCACCGGGGAGATCGGCACCCTTTGGCGGTTTTGCGTCGACCAAGAGCTGATCGGCCACCATACCGTAGGCATTGAGCGCCTGAAGGTCGGCAGGGCCAGAAACCCCAACTGCTTTCATTACGGGCAAGCCAAAGCGCGTGCGCACCTCGGTGACCCGGTCTAGGCTTTCCTTGCCATGTAACTGGATCATATCGATGGGCACCTCGCCGGTGAGCCGCTCCAGCGCCTCATCGGATGGATCGACCACAAGCGCCACTTTTGCCACGCCCATTGGCACATCAAGTGCAAGCGCGCGCGCCGTTGCGATATCAACATTGCGTGGGCTTTTAGGGAAGAAGACGAACCCAAGATACTGCGCCCCGGCCTCAACAGACGCAGAAACTGCATCGGGCGTGGTGAGCCCGCAAATCTTGACGCGTGTGTCCATAAGTCTGAATTAACGTTCGAGTAGGGCCAACACTTCGTCGCCCTCACTCTTCGCCTTCGCCGTTTTTAGCTTGGAGATTTCGCGTGCAAGACGGTCTTTGGCCAGACGGTTGTCGCGCGCAGCGGCGCGATGTTTGCCCTCACGCATCCATTCCCAAAAGAACCCGATCAAAAGGCCTGCAACCACTGCGGCGAAAATCACTGAAAACAGCGGTACAGTCAAAGCGTATCCAACACCGACCAATTGCGCCAATTCGTCAGGCAATAGGTTGAGCGTCACCATATCACGATTAGCCAACGCCAAAGTGATTAGAACCACGGCGATGGACGCGAGAAATGCATAGCGGATGTAGCGCATTAGGCGCGTTCCTTTTATTCGTCGTTCAGTCTGTCGCGCAGCAGCTTACCAGTCTTAAAGAACGGCACGTGTTTTTCGTCTACAGACACACTCTCTCCAGTACGTGGGTTGCGCCCCATTCTGGCATCGCGTTGCTTGACTGAGAACGCGCCAAATCCGCGCAGCTCCACACGATCACCATTGGCCATTGCCTCAATCACTTCTTCAAAGATCGTATTCACGATCCGCTCAACGTCTCTTTGATAAAGATGCGGATTTTCATCCGCGATCTTTTGGATCAATTCAGAACGGATCATATCGTCTCCCCTTTGTCGTGTTTGGTGCCGACCGTGTCGGCATGCGAGCAAGGTCGACTATAGGATGGGGAATGTGTTCGGGGAATAGTCTCGCATGCCCGAAATCATTTTTTTCGACCTAATCCACTGACATAAGGTGAAAATTTGACACGATTCAGCGCGTGATCAAACATTGAGCGTCCAAAATGTCCCTGCTGCACCGCGGCAACCCACACGCGATTCGGCAGGATTCAAACAAAAACGGCCCCGCTACTGCGAGGCCGTTTCCAATCATTAGACAGATAAGCGCGTGGCTTACTCGTCGGAGCCTTTAAGAGCACCGCTGAGGATGTCACCCAAAGTCGCACCCGAATCTGAGGAGCCAAACTGTTCGACGGCCTCTTTTTCTTCTGCGATTTCACGTGCCTTGATGGACAGACCCAAACGACGGGTTTTCTGGTCCACGTTGGTCACGCGTACATCGAGCTTATCACCGATCTGGAAGCGCTCTGGGCGCTGCTCTGCACGGTCACGCGACAGGTCGGAACGACGAATGAAGGATTTCGCACCCTCATACTCGACTTCGATACCGCCATCTTCGATGGCTGTCACGGCGACGGTCACGATGGAGCCGCGCTTAACACCTTCGACTGCGCCGGAGAAGCTATCGTCCAAAGCTTTGATCGAGAGGGAGATACGCTCTTTCTCGACATCAACTTCGGTAACAACGGCTTTAACAACATCGCCTTTTGCGTAGTTCTGGATCGCGTCTTCGCCACGGTCTTCCCATGACAAGTCGGAGAGGTGAACCATGCCGTCGATCTCGCCTTCGAGGCCGACAAACAGACCGAATTCGGTGATGTTCTTGACTTCGCCTTCGACCTGCGTGCCCTCGGGGTGAGTTTCCGCGAAAACTTCCCATGGGTTGCGCATGGTCTGCTTGAGACCCAAGGAAACGCGGCGCTTGGCGCTATCGATTTCCAGAACCATGACTTCCACTTCTTGCGAGGTAGACACGATTTTGCCGGGGTGTACGTTCTTCTTGGTCCAAGACATCTCGGACACGTGTACGAGACCTTCAACACCTGGCTCGAGCTCAACAAATGCACCGTAATCGGTGATGTTGGTCACGCGACCGGTGTGTGTTGTTTCAAGCGCGTATTTCGCTTCAACAGCATCCCATGGATCGTCCTGCAGCTGCTTCATGCCGAGGGAGATACGGTGGGTCTCTTTGTTGATTTTGATCACCTGAACGTTGATCGTCTCACCGATTGTGAGGATCTCGGAGGGGTGGTTTACGCGACGCCATGCCATGTCTGTGACGTGCAGAAGGCCGTCAACGCCGCCGAGATCGACGAATGCGCCGTACTCAGTGATGTTTTTGACCACGCCTTCGACTGCCTGACCTTCGGTGAGGTTGCCGATGACTTCAGCGCGCTGTTCAGCACGGGACTCTTCGAGGATTGCGCGGCGCGATACAACGATGTTGCCACGACGACGGTCCATCTTGAGGATTTGGAACGGCTGCTTGAGACCCATGAGGGGACCAGCATCGCGCACGGGGCGCACGTCAACTTGGGAGCCAGGCAAGAACGCAACAGCGCCGCCGAGATCAACCGTAAAGCCGCCTTTAACGCGACCGAAGATTGCACCTTCAACGCGCTCTTCAGCGGCGTAGGCTTTCTCCAGACGGTCCCAAGCTTCTTCGCGACGCGCTTTGTCACGCGAAATGACAGCTTCGCCACGGGCGTTCTCGACACGGTCGAGGAACACTTCAACTTCGTCGCCAACAGCAACGGAAGGAGCTTCACCGGGGTTTGCGAATTCTTTGAGGTCGACGCGGCCTTCCATTTTGTAGCCTACGTCGATGATGGCTTGGCCTGCTTCGATAGCAAGCACTTTGCCGCGGACAACTGAACCCTCTTCGGGTGTGTCAATTTCAAAGCTTTCTGCGAGAAGAGCTTCGAAGTCTTCCATAGATACGTTCTGAGCCATGTGGTCTCATTTTCCTTTTCAAACGTTTATTCGGGCCGTGCGGTTGTCTCCGCAGGTCTTTAGGGTTGATTTGGTCGTTGAAAACAAAGCACTTTTGCAAAAAACAAAAACCAAAGGTTACCCTTTGGACGCCGTTCCCTTGCATCTGCGACTCTTAATGGTCTTCTAGACAGGGCGCGTATAGGCCGATTTCTCATTGGGAGCAACCCTAGAGGCAACGCAGACCCCAATGTATATTGATCCTGACGGCTACGCGGCCACCAAGGACGATAACGCATGTGCAGCCAAACTCAAGGAATGCAATTGCGCTGCTTGGTCATAAATCATGCCAGTCACCATCAATTCGTCAGGGGCATAGCGCGCGACGATATCCGACAATTGTGCCTGCACCGTCTCCACACTCCCCACGGCCGAAATCGACATCGCGTTTTGTACTTGAGCCCAGACTTGTGGGGGGATCAGACTTTGCACATCATGGCTTGGCTTGCACATCAGCCCCGGCGTTCCTGTGATAACCTTGGCGAATGACAGCAATTGCGACGAGCGCAAATATACCGCCTCGGCGTCAGTATCGGCGGCAACAACACCAGCCGCCATAATCGCGTAGGGCGCATCCAACGCCGCGGAAGGTCTAAATGTCGTGCGGTAAGTATGCAGCGCTTGCTCCAAATGAGCGGGAGCAAAATGCGAGGCAAATGCATAGGGCAAACCTAAATATGCGGCAAGCTGAGCGCCAAACAGGCTCGAACCTAGAATATAAACCGGCACATGACTGCCCTCTCCAGGAAAAGCACGCACAGGTGTAACATCAGGATTGTCATCCAGATAATCCATCAATTCCACTACATCATCGGGGAATTGATCACCTGCTTGCATATTGCGGCGCAAAGCACGTGCCGTATTCATATCCGACCCAGGCGCACGCCCAATCCCAAGATCAATGCGATCAGGATACAGCGCGTTCAGCGTACCGAACTGTTCCGCCACCATCAGCGGTGCATGGTTGGGCAACATGATGCCCCCTGCGCCCACGCGAATGGTTTTTGTAGCTCCCGCCACATGGCCAATCAAAACGGCCGTAGCTGCGCTGGCGATGCCTGGCATGTTGTGATGTTCGGCTAACCAAAACCGATGAAACCCCAGGGCTTCTCCGTGCTGCGCCAAAGTCACGGAATTCGCGAAGGCGTCAGAAATTTGACGCCCTTCGGCCACAGGTGCGAGATCTAAAATGGAGTATTTTTGCATTGCATTCCCTGATGGCTGTTGAGGTTTTCGCCGATCGAATACCCTACTTAGAGACCACGCCACCAATTTATTAGTTAGTGGCGTAGAGATAAATTCACCTGACCCCATCTCCAACAAAAGCCGGACAATTTGCCCGGCTTCTATATTTTTAACAGGTGGACTTCGATCAATCCAAGTGAGTCACTAGTTCACTCAACGGTTTGCGCACTTTCTTCATGCCCTGAAGCCAGTCCCCCTCGTCGGCCCGTGTCCCGAGTGGCAACAAGACAAGCGAAGTCAGTCCCTGCTCTTTCAGGCCAAGGATATCGTCGACAGCAGCTGGATCAAACCCCTCCATCGGAGTGCTATCTACACCCAATTCGGCAGCAGCGGCCAAAGCAAAGCCAAGCGCGATATAGGCCTGACGGGCCGCGTGCTCTGAATTGGTATGTGCATCACGGGGCAAATAGCCCGCTTTAAGGTTATCGTAATAGGCGTCGAGCGCCTCACGTGTTCCAGGGCGTTCCTCGGCGTGCTGCGCCACAACGGCCTCAACGCGCTCTTCGGTGTAATTGTCCCATGCTGCGAAAACTAATAGGTGCGAGCCATCGGTGATCTGCGCCTGATCCCATGCCACTGGGCGGATCTTTGCACGGATATCAGGGTTGGTGATCACAAACACTTTGAATGGCTGCAAGCCAGACGAGGTTGGAGCCATTTGGATCGCTTTTAGAATTTGAGCGACGTTTTCTTCGGAAACGGGCTTGCTCGCGTCCATCTTTTTGACGGCATAACGCCAATCGAGTTTATCCATAAACATGGGAGAGTCCTTTGTTGCTTATGACGCTCATATGGAGGTTCCAGACCCAAGTGCAAGTCCTCTCACACCCCTCAAACGCATGGGGTAAATATAATAATTTGCTTATTATCAGAGGCTTACCACGCATCCGATCACCAATGCACACTGACCGCGCAACTATGCACCAATGAAATGACCGATTTAGCCTCGGACCGCGTCAATCAACGCGATGACTTTCGCAATAGCCTCATCGATAGTCATACTAGAGGTATCGATCACGGTCGCGTCATCTGCCGGCTTAAGCGGCGCAGCTGCCCGTGCGCTATCACGCTCATCACGCTCGCGCAGATCTGCCAATACACCCTCTTTCGTCACGTGCTCGCCCTTGCCGATCAATTCGGCGTAGCGGCGCAGCGCGCGCACCTCGTCAGATGCCGTAATGTAGAGCTTCACCTCGGCATCGGGACAAATCACAGTGCCAATGTCGCGTCCATCCAAAACGGCACCCCCATCGCGGCGCGCAAACGCTTGTTGAAAATCAACGAGCGCACTGCGCACTTCGGGGATTGCGGCGACACGGCTTGCCGCCTGTCCCGCGTCACCCGAACGCAAATCATCACGCTCAAGGTCAGAGGTGGTCAAACTTAACGCCGCATCCAATGGCGTCAGCCCCTCAAAGGTTTTTGCTCCCGTCGCACGGTAAAGCAGCCCTGTATCAAGGTGCGGAAACCCAAAATGCTTGGCAACGGCTTTGGACACAGTGCCCTTACCTGCTGCAGCTGGCCCGTCGATGGCGACACAAAATGACATAACGCTCTCCGTATGTGGGACGCTCACGCTGCCCGTTCAGGCCCCGTGGGTCAAGTCAGCCGCGTGAAATTTCTGCGCCAAGGTCCGCCATAAGCCGCTCAAACACCGGAAACGAGGTCGCAATGGGGGAGCCATCATCAATAGCAACGGGGTCTTGGGAGGCCATACCACAGACAAGAAACGACATCGCGATCCGGTGATCAATGTGCGTGGCACAGGTGGCACCGCCTTTGACCCCGTTTACGCCGCGTCCATGCACGATGAACGTGTCCTCGTCCTCTTCGATCTCAACACCACAGGCCTCAAGCCCGCGCGCCATTGCATCAATGCGGTCGCTTTCTTTCACGCGCAGCTCTTTGACGCCGCGCATGGTCGTTGTCCCTGTTGCAAACGATGCAACCACAGACAAGACAGGGTATTCGTCGATCATCGATGCGGCGCGTTCGGGTGGCACCTCAACTCCGTGCAGGTTAGAGTACTTAACGCGCAAGTCTGCAACGGGTTCGCCGCCCTCCTCGCGTGGGTTTTCAAAGGTGATGTCCGCGCCCATTTCCACCAGTGTGGTGTAGATGCCGTTGCGGGTGGTGTTCTGGCTTACCCCCGGCACAAGGATATCGGACCCGCTGACAATAAGTGCCGCACAAACGGGAAACGCAGCCGAACTTGGGTCGCGCGGTACGGCTACAACTTGTGGCTTTAGCTCTGGCTGACCTTTGAGGGTAATCTTATTATAGCCTTCTGGTGTCGTCTCGGTACGGATGTCTGCACCAAACCCTTTGAGCATCCGCTCTGTGTGATCGCGCGTCGCTTCTTTCTCGATCACGACCGTCTCGCCGGGTGTATTCAGCCCCGCGAACAGAACCGCCGTCTTGACTTGCGCAGACGGCATTGGCGTCTCGTATGTCACCGGCACCGGTGTCGCAGTCCCAACAAGCGTGAGTGGCAAACGCCCACCTGAGCGCCCATATGAGGTCGCGCCGAACTCGGCCAGTGGATCGGTGATCCGCGCCATGGGACGTTTGCGCAAGGATCCATCGCCCGTAAATGTCGTTGCAAAATCATAGGTGCTAACCAACCCCATGATCAAACGCACACCCGTGCCGGAATTGCCGCAATCGATCACTTGTTCCGGTTCAGAAAATCCGCCGACCCCGACACCATGTACCGACCATGCCCCTTCGCCATGCCGGATCACGTCCGCACCAAGCGCTTGCATCGCCTTACCTGTGTCAAGAACGTCTTCGCCTTCTAGTAGCCCCGTGATCTTGGTCTCGCCAACGGCCAGCGCGCCAAAAATCAACGCGCGGTGTGAAATGGATTTATCACCGGGAACCGCAGCTGTGCCTTTAAGGGGGCCGCACTTGCGGGAGATCATCGGAATGGGATTGCCGTGAGCGGACATTGGGACTCCTCGTTTTGATGCGCGAGTGATAGCGCAACCGTTGATCATGGTCTATCTACGACTTCTTTGAACCGCAAATACGTGTAGGTCTACTGGCCGCGTCGAAAACTCATGTAGTGCGGGGTGCGCCCTTCGCGCAGTGCTTTTTTCTCATAGCGCGTCGACAGCCAATCATGCGGCGCAGTGCCCCAGTCTTCAGCGTGCGCACCAAGCCAATCGAATCCTGCGAGCGGCACTTCTTCCATCGTTTGGCGCACATAATCGGGTATGTCAGTGGCGACACGGAACTCAGAGCCCGCTTTGAGCACACGGTGCAATGGCCCAAGATGTTCAGGCGTCACGAAACGGCGGCGATGGTGGCGCGCTTTTGGCCACGGATCAGGATAGTTGAGAAACGCCTTTTCAACGGATGCATCTGGCAACACATCAAACAGATCGCGGGCATCACCGGCATGGATCGACACATTGTCAATCGGCCCCTCGCGGCGCAATTTACCCAAACACGCCGCAACACCGTTTACGTAAGGCTCGCAGCCAATGATTTCGACGTCTGGGTATGTCTTTGCCATATGCACAAGATGCTCACCCGCACCAAACCCGATCTCGATCCAAACAGGCTTGCCCTTGAACCGCTTGTCCATGTCAATTTTTATACGGTCGGGGTTCTCACCCCAACCCACACCACCCGGAGACAGGCGCGGAAGATCCTCGTCCAGATACTCCTTTTGGGCCTGATTGAGCGTCTTACCATGCAAACGGCCATAAAAGTTGCGCCACGGCGAACCGGATTCATGTTTGGTTTCGTCAGACATCAAAAAGCCCCGCTGTTGATCAGCGGGGCTTTTCGCAAATCTGCGCCCAATGGGCAAGGCCCGTTGGGCCAAACGTTTATACAGCCTTGCTCAGCGCCTCGACCAAATCGGTCCGTTCCCACGAAAAGCCGCCATCCGCCTCAGGCGCACGACCAAAGTGACCATAAGCCGCGGTGCGCTGATAAATCGGCTTGTTCAGATCAAGATGTGTGCGAATGCCACGAGG
>NZ_CBFHKW010000063.1:0-14772 GCF_965656515.1 Celeribacter marinus | reverse complement strand
GCCTCAATTACGAGCGTGTCAGGGGCTAAGTTCACATTGGATTTGGGCGCGGACGGAACCACAAACTCGATCCGCTATATCGCGGACAAAAACCGCCAAGGCGTTGCGATCCAAGAGGCGCTTGACGCTCAATTGGGCAAGGGCGCGGCAACAGTCGTCTTTGACAAAACAACGGGTGGTGTGACCTCGCAAGGGTTCAAAATCACGTTTGAGAGCGCGCGCGCACCGGCATCTCTCACAGCGAATGCATTTACGACCGCAAGCAATGGCTCGGTGATGTCGGGCGTTGTGCGGGTTGCCGCGACCGCGACCGCAGTCTCTGGACAGGTTGCAGGGTCGGGTACGGTTCAGGCGGTTGATCTCTACGACGATAGTTTGAACGGCTTGTTCACGCTTGAATTCCGCGTCTTTGACCAGACCTTCCAAACCGAAGGGCTTGCGTTCGATGCGAGTGCGGCCAGTGTTGCACAAGCGATCCGTGAGGCGACCACCGCGGGTGGGACGGTGTACGGCGATCGTGGCGGCGATGCAGATGTGTCATTGGTCACGGCGTCCAACGGGACACATAAGTGGCAGGTTGAATTTACAGGGGCCGCGCTTGGGCGTGATGTGCCTGTGATGACGGCGACGATTACGCAGCTTGAACGCGCGCCGACCGCCTCGTTGGCGCAGACCGCGACAGGGACGACAACGTCCGAACAGCAACGCCTGACACTTCCGGCAAGTGGCGACACATTTGCGTTGGCCTTTGGCTCTGCCGTTACGGCGCCGCTTTCGGGCGATGCGACAGCGGCACAGGTGCAAACTGCGCTTGAGGGACTTGCCACCATTGGCAAGGGTAATGTGAGCGTTGCGGCGGGTGCCACAGCGGGCACATTTGACGTCACCTTTGGCGGATCCTTGGCACAAAGTGCCATTGCCAAGTTGCGCTTTAGCGAAGTTCAAACACTGACGCTGAACCTGCCTGACGGGCTTGCCGATACCTTGGCGTTGCGCGTTGTGGGACAAACCTCATGGCAAGATCAGATCGATCTTACTGCGGTAGCGCCGAGTGACTTGCGTGCGACACTGTCGGCGGCCCTTGCCACTCTCACGGATGATAGCGGCGCGTTGGTTTACGGTGCCGGTGCGATCGCTGTGCATGCCACTGCAACAGATGGTGTGTTCCATCTGGTTGGGGTTAACGCGCTTGCGGGTGTCGATTTTGCGGCGACCGTTGCGGGTCTTTCGCGTGCGGCCCCTGAGGCGCCTGAGTATTTGATGGTCGGGGCCACCGGCGTGAATGGCTATATTGGCGGGGCCGCTGCGGGGGCAACGCTTAGTGATGCTGCTCTTGGACTGATCATTTCGCGCGCCCAAAGCACACCTGATGCCGTGGGTTCCACTGCGGGGTTTGCCCTCAAGGCCGAAGGCGCAGTCGCGCTACAAGGGTTTGGTGACGCGGTTACGCTCTCCGCTACGGGCTCCATTGCGGTCAACGATTTGGGCCGCGCCGTCGATTTTGATGTGCCTGCGGGCCTCGGGGACACCACGTATAACGTTGCCTTTGCGGACGGGACCAAACAGCGCGAGTTGATTGTCGACCAAGGCACATTGAGCGTCGACGGTTTGGGCAGTCTCACGGGCGGCTTGGCGATGAACATCACCTACCACAAGGTGAATGGCCTCGACACAACGGACGTGCGGATTGGCCTCAACGAGGTGTCCGGCGCACTGACAGCGGGTGGGTTGAACGCACAGTTGAGCAATGGCGCGGGGGCGGTCCTGTTGCGGGATCAACAAGGGATCGGCAGCGTTTATGCGGTCCAAGCCGAGGGCGATGTTGCGTTTGACGCCGGTGGCGCGGTGCAGATCACAGCCGATCAGCTACAGGTAACCCTCAACCGTTGGGGCGACGATCTAAGCGAGTCTGTGTCCACGGGCAAAGGTCTCTACGATGTCGATTTGATTGACAACGAAACCCGCTTGCGCGGTGAGATGTCCGTCGATGTCGGCGGCGTGATGCAGGCCGAAGGACAGTTGTTTATCGAGCTGCGCGACGATCAGAGCGTTGTTTTGAGCGATGGCACTGCGGCCGTGGTCGATCAGGTGTTGATCGGGGGCGCTGATGCGTCCGGCGCCATTGGCGCGGGCGGTGCATTGGGTGCGCGGTTTGATGATTTTGATGTCTTGGCCGCGGTGTCGACCGAAGTGGTCGATGCGGGCGTTGATGCGCGCCGTTGGATCAGCGCCAGCGCGATGCTCGGGGATGCCACGATTGCGGGCTACGCTCTTGCCAATATCGAAGACGCAACACTGAGCGTCAACCAGACGCTTAGCACGGTCGGCGGCGTTGCGGCCCTGAGCGGCGCACCGACGATTGATTGGTCTGATGCCGTCTTGTCCTTGCCCGTCGAAACAGATGCGACACACAACGTTGTCCTTGATTTTGACCAAGAGACGCTTGCCGTGAGTGCAAACGCGCGTCTGCGGTTGGGGGATGCGTTTGTCGGAGGCACCTTTACGATTGCCCAAGAGGCCAATCGTGTCGGGACACAGGATCGTTGGGTTGTGACTGCGCAAGACGGCACAATGGGTATGAACGTTGGCGATGTCGGTCTCACGTTGTCCGAGATCTCGGGCGATCTGTATCTGAATGCAGATGGAACACGCAGTGGCACCATTAGCGGTTCTGCCGCGCTGACCGGTATTGACGGTGTGACGCTAGACGGTGATTTGACGGCGGCGTTTGATACGCAAAACAACATCCGTATTAGTGGCTCGGCCGATCTTGATGTTCTTGGGATGGCCACGCTCAGCGGAGATTTCGCGATTGAGCAAGTGCGGCAGAACAACCGTTCTATGCTTATGGTTGGTGTCACGAATGTGGCGGCTGGCTTTGAGGTGGATGGTGTCGGTTCTGCGGGTCTTCAGAACGGTGAGATGTTCGTGTTGCTCGGAACGGACGCAACGGGGCAAAGCGGGTTCGCCATCAATGGGTTTGCCACGGCGATCATCGACACGCCTGTCATTGATATGCAAGGGAACGTTGGGCTATCGGCCAACACGCTGGGTTTTGCCATTGAGCGGACCCAACGTCTGATCGATGCCAACGGGATCAGCACTGATATCGCCATGAGCTTTGGCGAGGGTGTCGTTGCGCCCGCAATCGAGTTTGGTGAACTGGACGCATTGATTACGGATATTCTGTATGATGCTGTGGATACGGTTGGCGTAACGCTTAGCGATCTCAAAGCGGATATTAGCCCCGAGTTTGACGATGGCGGTAACAATATCAACACCAACCCTCTGGCCGTGCAATTGCCGGTCATCGGATCATCCATTTCGCAAATCGTAGGCGCGGATCGGTTGTTGTCGATTGGCGACTATGTGCAGCGGTATTTGGGAAATACATCCGATGCCTTTGCGGGCCTCGCGTTGCCTGACTACGGAACAGCCGGCAATCCGACACTTCGCGGGTTGCTTGGGTTCCTCCAAGACAATTGGTTGCCTGAAATCGGTGTGGCGCGTGATGCGCTAAAACTGGTGACCACGTCCAACGGTATCAAAATCAGCTTTGACGACACGTTCAATGTGGGGGCCGAGGCCACCTTGCAACTTGATCAAGCGGCCGAAGATTACGGCCTGTCGATCGATGGAACTGTGACGGCCGAAATTGATGTCGCGCTTGATGTCGCGTTTGATCTCGATATCAACTGGAGCACTGGCACTAGCACATTCAATCTCCATCGTTTGATGTTTGATGCGACCGCCAGTGTGGACGACATTGACGTCACCGCCGCTCTTGGCCCACTTGCCGTAAGCGTTGGTGATAAGGACCGCGAAACCGGCACGTTGAGTTTGGCGTTGGCGGGTGAAATCCGTCAGGGAACGACGGGCATGTCCGTGGTTCAGACCAAGGATGAATTGATCCTTGACCTTCCAATTTACGCGCAACTTGGCAGTCTTGATCTGTCGGCTAGTGCAACGCCGCGCCTGATTGCCACGGGCAATCCGTTCTCGGGTGATATCACGTGGGCCGCGCAAGATTTCGACGCCATCGGTGATTTTAGCAACCTCTCGGTTGTCGACCTGATCCTGATGTTCCCCGATTTTGTGGACACGTTGCAATCGGTCCAAGACAATGAGGTATTCGCAAATAGCTTGCCGTTCCTCGACACGGGTCTTGATCAAGTGCTCGCCTTTGGCGAAGGCTTTGAACGTGACGTTTACAACAAGATCGATTTTGACAAGCCGCGTATCGATCTGTTTGAGGTTTCATCGGTCAATGTTCAGGCCGGACAGATCAATGGTGAGGCGGTCACGCTATTGCTGAACCCCGTTGGGGGCTTCACCCAAAACCTGATCGACGATCGTCAAATCACGCTTTATCAAACGGTTGCGGGGGTCGAGACGGAAATTGGCACCTATGGTATTGATAGTCTGCTCGATGCGAACAGCCTGATTATCAAAGGTTCTGTTGCGGCGTCTGGCACGTTCCGCATGGTACTCCATGAGGCGCGCGAACAGATCACCACGCTACAAGAATTTATGGCGGCGGTGAATGCGTCTGGCGTCTTGCCGGCGGGTCTACAAATCTATTTCGATCCCATCGAGCGTTCGTTTGGTATCCCGTTTGCCTTCTCCGAAGATTTGACGCCGGTGCAAGTGCCGCTCAATCTCGATTTGGGAAGCGACACGGTGAGCTTGACGACGAGTGCCGAGGGCAGTTTGTCCGTGCATGTTGCGGGCTCTGTCACGTTCTTTGCCGATCTCGACGGGCGGACATATCTGGGTCAAAACGGGAGTGTCGCCGCCGGTAGCAACCTGTTCTCTGACGAGACGTTTTTGTTCGATAGCTCGATGGTGGGCTACGGACTTGATCTCAACGGTGAAAAATACACGATTGTCGGATTGCGCGGGGATCACCTTGTCGCGCTTGATCGCACTTTGGCGGATGGGGTCACTGACCTTGGCTATACGCTAAGCGAAAACAGTTTGACGCTTGGTGTTGAAAACGTCTCGCTGACCGCGGGCGCGTCTCTCAACATCGATGACCTCGAGGTCGGGCTTCAGCTTGGTATGCTCAAGGCAACAGCGGGCGGTGTTGGTACTGGATCAGGCTTTGAATTATCGGCACAGGTCGGGGTTACACTTGACCGCGACCCAAGCACGAATAATCCGCAAGATCAGCGATTTGGGTTCACCGAAATCTCGGCGTCTGATCTGAACTTTGACCTGACCGGACGTGCCTCGGCCAAATTGCGTGGTCTGTCTGTCGATCCCGGCCTTGGCTCCGATATTCCATTGGCGCCGAATATCGAGGTGTCTCTCTCTGCTCAGGATCTTTTTGCACCTGGCACACTCAAAGTTGTCGATCAAAATCCGATGTATCCGGTTGATCTAGCGACCTTGGTCGCGGACGGTGTTGTGGCGGCCAATGACATCGTGGTCGTGCTTCCCGATCTTGGCTCGGCGTTTGATTTCAAAGACTTGTCATTCGAAGATATCATTTCGGGCACCCGTCAGGGTCTTGAATTTGTGCGTGACGCCATTGAGGATCAGCCGTTCTACACGGTCGTGATGCCTGTCGTTGGTCGGTCCCTTGAGGATGTGTTCCCGTTTGTGGATCAGTTCCTCGCCAAACTGGAAACAGCCGCGGCAAATCCGGCGGGTGCGATTGGCGAAGTTGAGAAAATTATCGAGGACGCTTTGGGCGTTACCGATGATAATACACTTGATATCAACGATCAGATTTTCGCGCTGAGCCTCAATGGTGATGCCCTTGATATCCATCTGAACCTTGGCGCGGTGTTCGAAGAGAACTTTGGTTTTAGCCTTGATCTTCAACAACTTGCGGCGATTGCGGGACCAGATGCGCTTGCGGGGTTTGATTTCATTGATGATATCGCTGATGTGATCAACCCAGGCGCGGCGGGTAAAATCAATCTGAGCGCGTTTGTGAATTTCAAAGTGCAGGCGGGAATCCGTCTTGCGGCGGATGGACCTGAGTTTTTCCTCTACGACTACAATCCCACACGGATCAAAACCCAATCTGTTGCGGCGTTTGGATCGGTGGTGTTTGGCAATCGCTCCAGCGTGCTTGACGATGCGATGAAGGCGGACATTTTGTCTGATTTCCGCGCCGTTGTTGGGGCGCAGGGGGACGGTGTTACGACGATTTCGGCACAGGTTGATACCTATTGGATCACCCCGACCGAAGGGTCTGACACACAAGACAACATTGATGATGTTCACGGCGCGGGCCAATTGGCGGGTCGTCGCCAGTCCGAGATTGTAGCGCTACAAGATTGGTTGTCAGGCGAGCTTGGCGTCAGCGTTCAGCTGTTTGCGGGTGCGCAAAGCGAGATCGCACAGGGGGAGGCCACGCCAACCTTTACAAACGTTGAAATCGAACGCGAAGTTGCCGTGTCGGCAGAAAAAGCGCGCGGTACGGCGGCCAGCATTGGCTTGCGTGTGGCAGGTCAGGATCTTGAACTTGGCTTTGAGGCGGGTCCGGCCCGTTTGGGTGTGACCAACGGTTGGGCGGCGATTGACCGTGACGGGCTTGCCAGCACGTTCGACTACGCGACATTTGCGATCACACTTGATCAGCGCGGCGGCACGATTGCTGACGATGGCCGTTTCTACATCGGTCCGGAACGTCTCTCCAACAACATTGGTTACGAGATTGAGGGCGCAATGGGCATGGACTTGCCGTTGAGCCTGTCCGTTCCGTCATTGCCCGATATTGCGCTGAGCAGCTTTACGGCGACAACGGGTCCAACCGGCGTTCAAGGCCTTCTTGATATGGCTGCGGGACGTCTGGTCCAAGGCAAAGTCATCGAGATCAAAGTGCCTAATGTCCAAGGCGTTATGGATGATTTCCTTAGCGAGTTTTCGTTGCTTGGGATGTTGGCCGATCCGTCACGTATTTTGGACGGTGTGGATTCCGCCTTGGGCGTTGTTCAGGATTTGATGACCAGTGAGCTGTCGCGCGATATTCCGGTGATTGGCGATAAGATGGCCAGCGCGGGTAACTTTGTGCGTGATGTGCGTGTTGGGTTCCTTGATGATTTGCGGGCCAAATTGTCGTCCGAGGGCGGCACGATTCCAATTCTACAATCGTCGCTTTGGGATCTGTTTGGCGAAGATGGCCTAGATATTATTCTCGATAAAAACGGTGACAGTGTTGTCGACGTCAACGATATCGATATCGCGTGGGTCGATCGTGATGGCGTGGTTCTGTCCAATTGGGTGATGGGCGATCTGCCACCAACGGCGGCGGACGCGATCCAGATCGATATGGACATGGGCATGAAATTGCTCGCGGCGGATATCGACATTCCGCTCGATTTCGAAATTCCCGGCTTTAGCTTGGATATCGACGGTGGCTTTACCTTTGATCTGGGTTGGGCGTGGGATTTCGGCTTTGGGATTAGTACCTCCTCGGGCTTCTATCTCAAGACCAACACGGACGACACAAAAGAGATCCGCGTTCAGGCGGACGCCTATCTCCAAGGGACAAACGGCAATCCGTTTACGGCAAACGGTACCTTACTGTTCCTTGACGCGACCGTGATTGATGCAATGCCTGATGGCAACCGCAGCGGTGCGAGCGCCGTTTTGGGTGTCGATATCGTGGGCGATGCGCGCGGGCGTCTCCCCGTCACGAAACTGTTTTCACAGTCCCCGTCACAGACGTTTGATGTTGGGTTTGACGTCACATCCTCCATTGATTTGCAGGCGGAGCTGTCGGTTAAAGACGTCAAAGCCATGCCGAAATTGCGGGCCAACCTGATCATTGATTGGGATTGGAGTTACGGCGAACGTTTGGTCGAGCCAACCATTGAGTTGGTCGATTTGCGCATCGATGTTGGTTCGCTGATTGATGACTTCCTATTGCCAATTTCCGAGCAGATTTCCGGCATCCTCGATCCAATGGCGCCGTTCGTCAAAATGATGATCACGCCAATCAATGGTCTCGACTTTATCGAAGGTGCGGGTATCAAGCCGACACCACTTGGCCTGATCAACGGGATGCTCAAACTCAAGGGCAAGCCCGAGATTCCGCAAGCGTTCTTTGATGCTGTAATCTTTATGCATGAGTTGCCCGATACGCTCAAAGAGTGGGCCAACACCGGCGAAATCCTATTGGGTGATATCGTTGGATTGGGTGCGGGTAATATCCGCGCCATACCGACGATCTCGGCCTCTCCGTCCGATCTTGATGCTAAATTCGCGAACCTTGAATCGAAGTCCGCGGGGGGTGCATCCTCGACCGCGAAGGGTGGTAAAATCAATGAGCCGCGGTCCGGTTTCAAGATGCTTGAGTACCTCAAGGACATCGAAAACTGGAAGGCGATCATGTCGGGCGGCGATGCCATCTTGTTCACTTACGAGATGCCATTGTTGGGTCTTGGCGTTGACATTGATGTGCCGATTGCGCGACTGCCAATTGGTCCGGTGATGATCAAAGTGGACGGCAGTTTGTCGTTTAGTGCGATTGCTGATTTGGCCTTTGGCTATGACACCTATGGTATCCGTCAGGCTATTAATTCCGGTGATCCGCTTGACGCGCTTGACGGGTTCTTTGTGCATGACTTCACTCTACCGACCTTTAAGAATGGTAAGATCGTTGGTGGCACGGGCGGCGACGAGAAAGACGAGTTCTATATCGACGCCAGTATCGGCCTGAAACTCGGCGCATCCTTGGGTCCGATCTCGGGCGGCGGTATCGGGGCGATCGAGTTCTACGCAGGTCTTGATTTGCAAGATATCGAGAAATCGGTCCTGACGAAAAATGCCGGTGGCTATGTCGAATCCGTCGCTTACGTCAGCGACGGCCGCATTCGCGGTAGCGAAATTGCGACGATGTATGAGTATGAAAACGGCGGGTTCCAGAACCTGTTCAACATCTCAATGAGCGCTGATTTTGTTGCGAGCCTGTTTGTCGAACTTGATTTGTGGATCAAAACGATCACGTTGTACCGCGCGGAATTGTTCCGTGTGAACCTGTTCAATCTGGAAATCAACGCGCCAAAAGTTCAGCCGTATTTGGCGGAGAAAAGTGGCGATGTTCTAACGTTGAACTTTGGCGACCGTGCCGCAGCGCGTAAGTATTTTGGCACTGACGATGTTGGCGAAGAGGTGAGCCTCTACGGATCTGGCGGTTCGGTGAGCGTCGAATATGACGGTTGGTATCAGACCTACACAGGCATCAAAAAAGTGGTCGCCAACTTTGGCGAGGGCGATGACAAAGTCGATATCACCCGTTTACGCGATGTGACATTCGATCTGACAACGGGAGCCGGTAACGATACGGTTTATGCCCGTGAGGGCGGCGGTTCAATCGCTGGCGGAGACGGTAACGATTCCATCCAGATCGGCTATTTCGATCAGGGTACGGTTGAGACCGAAGTCGAAGAGATCGATCACGGACAAGGACGGATCGAGAAAGTCAAAACGCGCGTCTATACACCGGGTGCATTCATCGCGGGGTCTGGCACATCGCAGGCATGGACAATGTCCGGTGGCGAGGGCGACGACACGCTCATCGGCGCGCTTGGCGATGACACTCTTGTGGGGGATGGCGGCAACGACAAACTCACGGGCGGTGGCGGTGATGACACGCTGGCGGGCGGCACAGGCAACGACCGTCTCTCAGGCGGCGGCGGGCGTGACACCTATATCTACGAAGACAACTTTGACGAGGACCGTTTCGCGGATAGCGAAGGGACGACCATTCTCGACTATTCGCGGATGACCAATGGCGTCACTGTCACGGTGACAAAGCGCGGCGTGAACACCAGTGACAATCGCACGGGTCAGGAAATCCGTGTCTCGGGCACGACAGTTGACACCATCCGTTTGAGCGAATGGTCGGACACGGTTTACGTGAATTCGTTCCCTGAATGGCAGACAGATATCATCGATGCAGGGGGCGAGGACGATTACCGCATCCGCATGGATCGCTCGTCTGGCAAAGGTGAGACTGGCACGATCAACATCGTGGAAACGGGCAGTGATTTCGATGAGATCATTGTCGAACAAACCCGCGCGACCACCGTTGATGATGCCTTGGTTTTGGGTCTTGGCAGCGTTGTGAATGGCCGCGAAGTCATCGCGTATGACGATAGCTTGCTGGAACGCCTGACGATCAAGGGCAAAGGCGCATCCTATGATGCCGCTCACATCGAATCCTTGGGTGGTGATGTCCGCTTTATCGCGGCTGCGGGCGAGTCTGCGATGAATCTCGGTAACACCGAATTGCGCGCGATTGCCCGTACCATCTGGCAGCAAAGTGCGCTGATGGCGAACGGTGTGATTTGGGAAAGTATCCGTGATATCAAAGTTTTGCATGATATCACCTTGCTCAACAGCGGGGATTTGGATTTCCGCACATATGGCGATAGCTCCGATGTCGAATTGTATGCAAACATCTGGTCCTCGTCTGATCTGACGAAAGACAGCGATGGCAGCAGTTGGATGCGTATTCAGGTGGCCGATGGTAGCCTGATCAACACCAACGCAAGCCAGATTGCGGGCGCAGGTGCGTATCTGATGGTCAAGGCCAAGGATGCCGTAGGCAGCTTTGATAAGCCGATCCTCACGCGGATCGCCGAGTTGACGGTTGCGACCTCTGGTCACGGGCGTGGCGATGTTGTCATTATCGAAGACGATTATCTGACACTCACACAGGAAAAAGCGCTCAATAGCATTGAGAATCCAGGGTATGTGATCACTGCAAATCCCGCTGATAGTCAGTGGGAAGCGAGTGAAGATTGGGTAAGCGATAGTGCAACCGGTGGCGCCGAATGGCGTGATCTTCTCCAGAAAAACCGCGGTAATATCCGCGCAAATGTTGCGATTGAGGTCGCGCACGGTGATCTGCAAATCGACCTCGTGGCCGACGATTCATTGCTCAAACTGGATAGCGGTTTTGTCCGTACGCTCGAATTGGGTCGCTTTATCAGTCTGACGAGCGACGATATCGACCTTGCCAGTGGTGCAAACAAATTGGTCGGTAGCGGGATTTTGACGCTGCGCACCCATAAAGATGCAGCGACCTATTATCTGGGAACCTCGGCAGAGGATAAAGTCGGCGTTGATTATGGCGACGACAGTGTCCAACAGATTGACCGTCCGGGATACTACTTGTCCTCACGCGATATCGCCGCCGTTGCAGATGGGTTTGCACGCATTGATATTGGTCGTCGTAATCTCGACAACGTGATGAACCTTGGCGATATCAAGATCGCTGATCAGGTGAAATTCGTTCCCGAAAGCGGCCCAATTGTGCGCGGAGCAGACACGCGCGTGGCCTCGCTGCGCGACGAGACGTTCTTGTACACAGACGTGTTGTTTGTCGAGGGGGATGTCCAATCGCCCGACAATACGCTGCACATTCGTACCCGCAAAATGCAGGTCAGCAGCCAGAACGTCCAAGATCCCCAAGGCAGCGCAGACTCCGGTTTGTTCGCCAAATCCCTCGACATCATTGTGGACGAGCAAGCCGTGGTAACGGGTTGGTTGCGGGCCACAGATCAGTTGGACCTGACTCTGACAGGGGCCACGGGCGATGCGGGTCGCATTGATGGGTATCTCACCAAAACTCTGTACCAAGACATTGCTGGCCCGTTGAGCCTTCAGATTGATAGCGCCGCTACAATCGAGACGTTTGCCGATGGCGCAACGTTGAATATCAACACGTCGCATAGCATTGAAACCGCAGGTTTGGTGCAAATCCACGGCGCGGATTCCACGATCAACTTTGAGAGTGGCGGCCCTATTATCTTGGTCGAGCTCTCACGCATTTTGGGCGAGGCCGACAACGCGACGATCAATATTTTGTCGCAAGATGTGGTTGCTGTGAATGGGGCCACGGAAACCCGTGCCGGCAACGATTATATCAACGACGAAGAGGTTATTACGGGCGTCAACGGCGCGATCAACATCGTGTCCCAGTCGGCCCTTTTGCTCGGCGGCTCTGTCGCGGCATCGGGTGATATGTTGCTCTCGTCGAAAGCCCAAAAATACGACAACGCAGTCTATGGGTTGCCGACACTGCCAGACGGTACACCGAACAACGATTACGTCCCGCGCTACGCGATCTTTAACAAAACCGGCTATTTTGCGGGTATCGCAGATGCCAGTCCGAACCATTACCTTGTCGATCATACTGGCGGCTACGGCATGTTGGTCACAGGGACGATCAGCAGCTTGGGTGATGGCAAGGCGATGATCTTGCGCTCTGACGAGGATGTGATTGTACGCGGCAATGTGAACGCCACAGGTGTGGGTGCATCGCTAACGCTACAATCTGATGAATTCTTGTTTGTCGAAGGGTTCGTGACCGCAACGACCGAACTGAATTTGTACGGCGGTGTCGATGTCGATGGTAACGCTCTGACGGGTACGGGCGCGCGCGCGGATGCCAAGGGCAGCAGTGTCTATATCTTTGCAACAGGCGAATACCGCACGACCGCTCCAGATGGGGATATCACGGTCAAAGGGGCCGAAGATGTCGATATCTTTGGCGCTATTATTGCGGGCGGCAAACCTGTCGGGTCGGGCGTCTCCTACGCCGTTGACGCCAACGGCGATGGTGGTAGCGATATCGTTGTCACCGCGGGCGAACAAATCCGTCTTGAATCAGGGTTACAAGCGAGCGGTAATGTGACGCTCAATGGTGGCACCCCGGGTGCGGACGATCATTGGAACGGCGCGACAATGGGCGATGCGCCCACGCTCAACCCCAACCAGTTGTCCGTTTTGGTCAATACGTCTGGCGGCATCACGGCCTACGGTCTTGGCGCGGCGGGACAAGGCTCGACAGTGACAATCACGGGCGACAACCGCATGGAATTGATGGGCTACATCACCTCCGGCGGTCGCCTCAATCAGACCTTTGGGTTGCTTGACCCGAATGATCCCGATTCCACTGCGTTCTTGGGACAAGACTTTGTTTGGTCGGGTCGTGATAGCGACATCAAGATTGAGGGCACAGGCCGCGTGTTCGTCGGGGGTTCAACCCTGAATGAGGCGGGCGATGTTGTGCTAACGGGCGGCTATTTGACCGCAAGCCGTTTGGTTGACGTGGCCGGTGGGCAAGATGCGCAAACAGGCATGGGCCTGATCATCGATGCCGCTGCGGAAATCGTGACCGAAGGCCGTTGGGATTACGCCGAAGATGGCACGCGTAGCCGCGCCGCAGGTGAGGTCTATTCCGACGGTAACATCCGCCTCTACGGTGTGGGCGATATGGACATGCAAGGTTTGCTGGTGTCTGGGGGTCGTAGCGATATGATCCGCGACAACGTTGGCAAATATATTGGCCGCAGTGTTGTGCGCTATGATGTGGATTCAACGATCCATGTGCAGGCAGATCGCCAAATCATTGTCGGCACGGACATCACGGCCGGTAAGTCGGTCGACCTTGTTGGCGGGATCGATACACGGGTTGCGGGCGCGGTTGGGTCAGACACCCAGTTCGACGGCACCGGCCTTGTGCTTTATGGCTCGGCACAAATCACAACCGAGCGCGATAACAGTGAGATCAATCTCAACGCACCGGGTGACATCGCGATCCTCGCACCGGGCGACATTCAGGAACTGGTCCTCGGTGGTTGGGCGGATCGTGCTGATGGTATCCTTGAGGATGACGTCACTGTCATCATCCAGATTGATAAAGTCAGCTATACGATTGAGGCGGCTGTCACGATTGCGGCAGCTGATACGGCGAACAACACGAGCATCGACAGCCTATTGCTCGACTTCAATACCGCGATGGCTGCGGCGACGTGGACCGTTGTGCAAACGGATGATCCCAACGGCGTTGTAACGCCACCATTGCAGACGCAATACGCGGGTCTTGCGGCTGTGCCGAACGACACACCGGGCAGCACGACACCCGATATCAACGCAAAATTGCGCGATGGTCGTATTCGCTTGGTCGGCCCATACGAAGTTAGTGTTTTGGCCTCATCGATGGGCACAGGTGTGCAGCGCGACACGGTAAATGGTGCGGACATTGGTGTCGTCTTTGACGATGCTACACCGGGTGCGGTGCGCGATGGTTCGGGCACGGTCATTGCCGCGACATCCGGTCGTCGGTTTGCGATGGATGCGGCGGCAACGGGGTCCATTATCAACATCGGCGCGCCAGACGGACCAAACGGGGGTCTGTATATCGCGGGCAAAATCCGTGCGCACACCAATATCGTGATGAACACGGGCAATGCTGCGGCGGGCAAAGGTGTGAACCTTGATGTCACCGGCATTCTGGAAACGCTTGATGGTGATATCGGCTTTGACCTCGGCTCTAGTGGTGTCCTCAAAGGGGATCTGATTGCGCGCGGCGCAGGCAATGATGTCAAATTGGCCTCTAATGGCACGTTGACAATCCGTGGTCTGGTGCAGGCCGATGACGAGGTGATCTTGTCTGGTGGCACGAACGCGGTGAGTTTGGTGCTCGAAGATACCTCAACAATCCGCACGGTGGATGCGGGCGGTAGCATCACGATTACAGGTACAAATCAGGTTGTCATCAATGGCACGGTCGAGACATTGCGTGATGATCAGCTCATCACGGTGGCGTCTGATCAGGGGCAGGTTCTTGTGACCAAAACGGGCGGTCGTATTTATACGGCGGGCCAACTCGATATTTCCGGCGTTGATCTTTTGCTAGAAGGCGAGATCACGAGCACATTTGTCTCAGCGACAACAACGCCCGAAATCCGTCTATCGTCCATTGGCAACATCGCGTTGAATTCCAACCTGACGGCTGTCGGT
>NZ_CBFHKW010000062.1:7132-14973 GCF_965656515.1 Celeribacter marinus | reverse complement strand
GTTTATTACACGGGTGCGCACTCCGATGAAAGACCCCGCTCGCCCCCTAACGGCGGATTGGCGGATTTTGGTGAGTGATGTTGGTTGAGCGCTTAAGCTTCTATGCCCGCGTTGCGGGACTTTGCTGCCTTACGAAGCAACCGCTCAAAGGACTGGTTTTGGATGGTCCCGAAGTATCGCTCATATAGTCATCGGGTATCAACGGTCGCGATCACGCTCCGCGATCCAGAGCAAGAATGCTGTATCAGTCCCACCGACTTCGATAACCCGTTTGTCATGCATCAAAACGCCGAGACCATGTTCTTCATCCCAACGGCATGAGAATTGATATCCTACGTAGGGAACGCCATCTTTCGAGATCTGGTGAACGTTGATTTTTTCGAGCGCAATCACCGTCGCTAGACCATCTTCCGAAGTAATAGTGGGCAAGTCTTCTTCGTTCTCGTCAATATCATAGTTTTCGAAAAACTGATTCCGAAAGCCAGGATAGGCTTCGAGGACCGCGTTCAGAAGTGGTTGCTTTTGCCTTTCTTGGTTGTCTTCAACCCAAGTCGTAAGAGCAACCTCGTCTGCATCCATTGGAGCTTCATCTCTGCCCTCAGGTGCAAATGTCAGTCCGGCCATGCCGCCTTTGGTGAAGTCTGACCATGCGGGCAACTGGACATCTGCTTGCCACCAAACCTCGTTAAATGTGAATTCCATACAGCGCCCTTCCGATATCCCTCGTTTGACTAGGTCAGTAACGGCAAGCAGACATTTGCGCAACGCGCAGCATCTGTCAAAGTCGGCTCCAACCTGCCATTCGCTGAAACGCCGCGCACTCGGTCAACGCCCCCACCCAAACACAAAAAAACGGCGCCGCCCTTTTCAGGCCGCGCCGTTTTCTAATTCTGTCTAAGCGGTGAGGCTTAGGAAGCTTCAGTGATGAACTTCACTGCGTCGCCGAATGTCTGAATTGTTTCAGCAGCGTCGTCAGGGATTTCGATGCCGAACTCTTCTTCAAAGGCCATAACCAACTCAACTGTGTCGAGGCTGTCTGCGCCAAGATCGTCGATGAAAGACGCGGTCTCGGTTACTTTGTCTTCTTCAACGTCGAGATGCTCGACGACGATCTTTTTAACGCGATCTGCGATGTCGCTCATATTCTTTCCTCACATATACGGGGCCCGATGCCCACTTTTTGGTCTTGGCCCTCGGGCCGCTTAGATCATGTCGGGATCGGGAGAACTTTTTCAAGTCCTGATTTCCGAAAACCCCCGAACATGGCTACGAGAATTTTACACTCTCATAACTAACTCGGCCCGCCTATAGCACACTGTACGAGGAGGGCAAATCATTTGTAACCCTACGTTAAAACTTCGCACCAATGACACAAAGCCTTAACGCACCACGGGCCTTAGAGCATTGCCATGCCGCCGTTTACATGCACGGTCGCACCCGTGGTATACCCTGCCTCGGCAGAGGCGAGATACAACACCGCCGCCGCAATTTCCTCAGGGTTGCCCATGCGGGCCGCGGGGATTTGCACGTTGATCTTGTCTTTTTGCTCGTCGGTCAGCTTATCGGTCATCGCCGTGGCGATAAATCCAGGTGCCACACAGTTTACGGTGATGCCACGCGATGCAACCTCATAGGCGAGCGATTTGGACATGCCGACCATACCGGCCTTGGACGCAGCATAGTTCGCCTGACCGGGGTTGCCGGTGGCGCCCACGATGGACGAAATATTCACGATACGGCCCCAACGCGCCTTCATCATGCCGCGCATCACGCCCTTGCACAGGCGCATGGTCGAGGTAAGATTGACGTTGATCACGCTGTCCCACTCGTCATCAGACATGCGCATGAACAGCTGATCGCGCGTGATCCCTGCGTTATTCACCAGAATATCGACCGATCCCATGGCCTCAATCGCCTGCTTGGGCAGTGCCTCAACACTGTCCTTGTCGGACAAATTGCACGTCAACACATACGTCCGCTCGCCCAGTTCGGCGGCCAACGCATCAAGTGGCTCTTGGCGCGTGCCAGACAACACAACAGTCGCCCCCGCACCATGTAGCGCCTTGGCGATTGCGCCACCGATGCCACCAGATGCACCTGTGATAAGTGCGTTTTTACCTGTCAAATCAAACATATTACTGCCTTTCTTAAAGCGTGTTCCGCTTTGAATATCTGCGCCTGCTTCGCGCTTACGCTTTGAGTTTTGCGATATCGTCGGGCGTGCCAATCGCAGTGCACGCGATGTCACGGTCGATGCGGCGCACCATGCCGGACAAGGCCTTGCCCGCTCCGATTTCCCAGATTTCTGTGACGCCCTGCGCGCCCATGTAGGCGACACTTTCACGCCAGCGCACCGAGCCTGTGACCTGCTTGACCAACAAGGACCGGATGAGCGCCGGATCCGTCACCGCTGCGGCCTCGACATTGGCGATCAACGGCACACACGGTGCCAAAATCTCAACATCATCAAGTGCTTGCGCCATAACCCGTGCGGCGGGTTCCATCAATGCACAGTGGAACGGTGCAGATACCGGCAATAGGACCGCACGTTTTGCGCCCCGCGCTTTGGCGATCTCGCACGCGCGCTCGACAGCCGCCTTGTGCCCCGACACAACCACCTGTCCGGGATCGTTGTCATTGGCGGCTTGGACCACTTCGCCTTCGGCTGCGGCCTCGGCGGCCACCTCTTGCACGGTTGCGAAATCAAGCCCTAACAGAGCCGCCATTGCGCCAACACCCACGGGCACCGCCGCTTGCATTGCTTGACCGCGGGTCCGCAACAGGCGCGCGGTGTCAGCCACCGAAATCGCCCCCGCCGCAGCCAGTGCCGAATATTCACCCAAGGAATGACCCGCAACAAACGCCGCATCCGCAACACTGAACCCTTCGGCCTCAAGCGCGCGCAAGGCGGCCAAAGAGGTCGCCATCAGCGCGGGCTGTGCGTTTTGGGTCAATGTGAGCGCGTCAATATCGCCCTCCCAGATCAACGTAGAGAGCTTTTCGCCCAAGGCATCGTCCACCTCGTCAAAAATAGATTTGGCTGCAGGATAGGCCTCGGCCAACGCCTTGCCCATACCGATTGTCTGGGCACCCTGCCCCGGAAATACAAATGCGCGTGTCATGGTTGTCCCTCACGTTAAACGTCTTTGGGACATGGGAATAACGGGCGCTACGCCTCACGGCAAGTCAAAGGCGCAAATCATACAGCTGTGAGAGCACGTCCATAGGATTGTGCGCAGGGGCGCAATGAGGAACCACGCGCATTTGACCCAAGCCTAGTCCTGACCGCCACCAACACCCGCACCCGCGCCACCACCGGACCCACTGCTCGTCTCCGTGCCGCCAACGCCAATCTCAATCGCCTTGATGTGTTCGTCCAATGCGCCCGCATAGTCCAACGATCCACGCGACACTGTTGTCAAAACGCCCACGCCCAACATCATCACCGTCGCAGTCAGGACAACAAAGTCCACTGTGACCGCGCCATCCTCACGCCGTGCATATGATTTGAATGTTTCAACGAGCGTCATGGATTTCACCTTTTCTGTGCGGTGAATCTACGCTCATCTAAAGGGAAACACCTACAAAAAGAGAGCAGAATGGTTAACGGCCTGATTTTCCATATAACCAAACGTTTTCAAAACATTATGGATATACAGGCTCCAAATTGAGGCCTGAAACGCTCACTTGTTTACCAATTTTGCCCGTTCGGATTTTACTAAAATTTTCGATGACATTGAATGGCTTTAAACCTGCCCGCTTTTCGACACACGCTCGCCGCCGCCCGCTCACAATACGCCGTATCGCCTAATTCGTGCCGCTTTGCGATTCTATCGCAGAGCATTATACCGCTGTTCCAACAGGCTCCGCTGCGGGGGATGCGCGCCCGACACGTGCCGACCCAAATGGCGTTGGGATAACCGGCTGCGTGCCAGTTGGCGCATGTAAATTCACGTTCATGGCGTTCCATAGCCCCTGCATTTCACGCTCAGAGCCGGAACATAGCTCTACGGGCGCTTTGAGCGATGTGATGCGCACGAACAACCGCGTGCGCCCGCCCGACATCGCGGAGCGTCGTAAAAATAACGACCCGATTTCATCAAATCCGAACACGTTGGCCAAACGGGTCTCGCCCTTGCGATTGCGCCACACCAGCCTGATCTGTGCGCGTTTGCGATCCACCTGAACCTCGCGGTGAAGCCCCCGCGCCGCCACCTGCAAAAGCGATAGCCCCGTGAGACCGAACGAGAGAGAGAGCCCGATCTTGATCCCCAAAACGCTTGCGGTGACAACAGACCCTGGCAATATCCATAATCCGGCGGTCATCAACACGCCCGCATAGCCCGCAACCGCGACACAGGCCTCAACCCCGTCAAGCCACAGACGCATGGGACGGGCCCGTGTCACGCGGTAGCCGTAATTTGTGGCGTGGCGCGCAATCGTCGACGCCTTAAAGCTGGGAGATGTAGAAAAGCCGGTGGATGCTGACAGATCGGACATTGCACGCTCGTTTTTGGGTTAATCTGTATTAACCTTTGCACCCCAACACGGCGACAGTATGGCAAAGTTGCGTAAATTCAACGTCTACCGCACCGCCTTGAGCGGCCGCCCTGCGCTATAGGCCACACATCGCGCCCAAAAGCGTGAAATATCGAAGAAAACAAGGCCAGATTCACGCCTTTGCCCTTGCGCCACAAAAACAGACCCTTATAAGGGCACATCCTTTCCGCAAAGGATTTATGAACCGCGTAGACTCTCGTGGACGGGCTGCGGAAAGGCCAAACGCCCGCCCTATGAAATACGCTTGATATAGAACTGGAGCACTCATGCCGCTTTACGAGCATGTCTTCATTGCGCGTCAGGACCTGTCCAACGCACAAGCCGAAGGTCTCATCGAACATTTTGGTACTGTCCTCGCCGACAACGGCGGCAAACTCGTGGACCACGAGTACTGGGGCGTCAAAACGATGGCTTACAAGATCAACAAAAACCGCAAGGGCCACTATTCCTACCTGCGCACCGACAGCTCCCCTGCTGCCGTGCAGGAAATGGAACGCCTGATGCGCCTGCACGACGATGTGATGCGCGTTATGACCATCAAGGTCGAAGAGCACAAAGAGCTGCCTTCCGTCCAGATGCAAAAACGTGACGAGCGCGAAGAGCGCCGCCCACGTCGCCCGTAAGATCTAGGAAAGGACCTTTAACATGGCCGCAAAACCATTTTTCCGCCGTCGCAAAGTCTGCCCGTTCTCTGGCGACAATGCACCCGCGATCGATTATAAAGACACACGTCTTTTGCAGCGCTACATCTCTGAGCGTGGCAAAATCGTTCCCTCCCGTATCACCGCAGTATCTGCGAAAAAACAGCGTGAATTGGCCCGTGCCATCAAACGCGCTCGTTTCCTCGCTCTTCTGCCATACGCCGTTAAGTAAGGAGTACTGAACAATGGACGTTATCCTTCTTGAACGTGTGGCCAAGCTTGGCCAAATGGGCGATGTTGTTTCTGTAAAACAGGGTTACGCACGTAACTTCCTGCTTCCACAGGAAAAAGCATTGCGCGCCTCCGCTGCAAACATCGCAGCTTTCGAAGCACGCAAAGCACAGCTCGAAGCACAGAACCTCGAAACCAAAAAAGAAGCCGACGCATTGGCTGCCAAACTCAACGGCACCAAATTCGTTGTCATTCGCTCTGCATCCGATTCCGGTGCGCTTTACGGCTCCGTAAGCCCGCGCGACATCGAAGAAGTTGTAAGCGAAGGTGGGTTCACCATTTCCCGCAAACAAGTCATTATCGGTCACCCGATCAAAGAGCTTGGCCTGCGCGACGTTACGATCCAGCTTCACCCGGAAGTCGCCGCGACTGTTACGTTGAACATCGCTCGCTCCGCTGAAGAAGCCGAACTTCAGGCCGAAGGCAAATCCATTCAGGAATTGGCCGCTGAAGAAGAAGCACAAGCAGAATTCGAAATCTCCGAATTGTTTGACGAAATCGGCTCCGCCGCTGACGACAACGATCGTGATGACGCTGCTTCCGACGACGCATAATCGTCGCTCAAATGACTTTGGAAAGGCCCTGCCAGTTTTGGCGGGGCCTTTTCTTTTGGGCCGCCGGTTGACGGCAAGGCACGCGCAAATTTCCGCCACCCCATTCAATCACGCTTGGCAATAGGGGCTGCGCATGGTCCTGTCGCGCATACTCAGTGACAAAGGTTATCCATGCTCCATATTTCCCGCCGTGTTGTTTTCCTCGCCCCCCTCGCCCTGATCGCTTGTGGCAAAACGCCCGCCCCTCTTGAGACAAGCCGCGGCTACAATCCGCCGCTGTTTCCCAACGAGACGCCCGAGTTGCGCGGCCTCATCAACACATGGGCCGACCACTATGACATCCCGCGCGAATTGATCCACCGCCAAGCTGTGCGCGAAAGCACCCACCGCCCGTGGGCGCGCAATGGGCCGTATTGGGGTCTGCTGCAAATCCTGCCACAAACGGCGCGCACCATGGGGCACCGTGGCCCCGCCGAGGACCTCCTCGATGCGAATGTGAACCTGCAATGGGCGGGAAAATATCTCAAAGGCGCCTATCTGGTGTCTGGCGGCGACATCGACGGCGCGATGAAATGGTACGCCAAAGGCTACTATTACGAGGCGAAAAAGATGGGCCTGCTATACGAGACGGGCCTGCGCAGTTAGGGCGCGCCCAACACCCCTACGTCCCGAACGCCAACGAAAAAGGCCGCCCCCTGTCGGGAGCGGCCTCACTGTCCCTCGCACTATGGCGAGACTGTCGAACGGCGAGCCCGATAATGGCCCTGCCGCCTCGGCAGTTATTCGTCGTCGAGAGCTTCGACGGCTTTTTCGAGGTCTTCTTTCGAGACTTCTTTTTCTGTCAGATCAGCGTTTTCAGCAATCCAGTCGACAACTTTGTCTTCAAACAACGGCGCTTGGAGCTGCTGACGCATTTGGGCGTTTTGCTGAACGAATTCAAAGAACTCGCGCTCTTGACCAGGATACTGGCGCGCTTGGTTCATCACGGCTTGTGTGAACTCGGCGTCAGTGATCTTGATCTCTTGCTTTTGACCGATGTCAGCCAGCAACAGGCCCAAACGCACGCGGCGCTCGGCCAATGCGTTGTGCTCGTCCGTGGTCTCGATCTCAGGATGATCGTGGCCATGAACATCTGGGTTCTCTTCGTGCCACAACTGGTGCGCGATCTGCTTGGCTTCTGCCTCAACGAGCGAGGGCGGCAAGTCAAACGACACGATAGCGTCGAGTTGATCCAACAGACCACGTTTCATCACCGCGCGCGCTGCACCGGCATATTCGTTTTCAAGACGCTCGGTGATCTGACCTTTGAGGGTCGCGAGATCTTCGGAGCCGAACTTTTTAGCAAGCTCGTCATCGATCTCCGCTGCAACAGCCGCGTTTACCGATTTGATTTTGCATTCAAAAACAGCGGCTTTGCCAGCAAGGTGTGCGGCACCGTATTCTTCGGGGAAGGACACTTCGACGTTCTTTTCGTCGCCGGCCTTCACGCCCACAAGCTGCTCTTCAAAGCCGGGGATGAACGAGTTGGACCCGAGAACCAGTGGGTAATCTTCGGCGGCACCGCCGTCAAAGGCTTCGCCGTCAACTTTGCCGAGGAAGTCGATCACAACCTGATCGCCGTCTTTGGATTTGCCTTTTTTCTCTTCGAAATTCTGCGCCGTTTCTGCGAGGTTTTTCAAAGCATCGTCAACTTCAGCGTCAGACGCTTTCACGACGAGTTTCTCAATTTTCACACCGGACAGGTCGGCGTCAGGGATCTCGGGCAGCGCTTCGTAGGACATGTTGACAACAACGT
>NZ_CBFHKW010000062.1:0-7034 GCF_965656515.1 Celeribacter marinus | reverse complement strand
TCGTCGCCCTCTTTCCACTCTTCGCCACCTTCCATGACCACGTTTGGCTGCATGGCAGGTTTGTCACCTGTTTTCTCGAAATGCGCGGTCATTGCACCATCGACAGTTTCCTGCATCGCATCGCCAAGAACACGGGGGCCGTGCTGCTTTTTGAGCATCGCCATCGGAACTTTGCCTTTGCGAAAGCCCTTCATCTCGATCTCGGGCTGCGCTTCTTTGAGTTTGGCGAGCACTTTTGCGTCAAGCTCGGATGCGGGGATGGTGATCTGATAGCCGCGCTTCAGACCTTCGTTGAGGGTCTCGGTGACCTGCATGTTGGCGTCCTTCTTAAGTCTAATTACGTCTCACTGAGACCGCCCGAGGGCCGTCCGGATAAATCACTGGCCGTTCTAGGGGGTCGCCCCCCCTCTTGCAAGTCCAATCCGCCCGATGTCGCCCCCGCACCCCACAAAAGAAAGCGGCACCCAAAAGCCGCGCCCAAGAGCATGGATCACCACGCATCGCCGCGCGGGGTCACCCTCACATAAATGGCGCGCGCCCATTAAAAAAGGGAGCCTCGAGAGGCTCCCTAAGGTTCGCTGATCAGGCTCATGATTGATACCGCCCGGTAATTTTATTGCCTGCGGCCTGATCCACGTCGAGAGCGAACGCATCCGCTCCAGAACCGTGTTCGTGAGAACCGCCCCCCGCCCACATATCGCGCGGTCAGGGGACATTGCTTGGCTTAGTGCAACACGCGCCCTGCGGAGCTGTTGACTGAGAAAACGGCCGAACACCCATGGCCCGCATCGGTGCAATAGGTCTGCACCGAATAGGTCACATCGAGGCTTGCCATACCGCGAAGGACGATGGTGCGGCTCTCGTCAAACGCCGCAGCCAATGGCCCCGCCGCCTCACTCGAAAAATCCGCCATGATCGTGTTGCCGCGCATTTGCACACGGTCGGCCACACAATCCTGACCCGCAATATCGAAAATCAATTCCATCGTCTGTTCCGTCCTAAATCTTAGCTACAGCCAGAGGTGCCGCCACATGTGTTGCACTTCATGCAGGTGCCGTTGCGCACGAGCGTGTAGTTGCCGCACTCGCCACATGGATCACCCTCGTAGCCTTGCATCTTTGCCTTGACCCGCGCGTCCATCGACACGGTGCCAGTCGACACGGTACCAGTCGACATTGCCGTGCCAGAGGACACCGAGGCCGCAGCGGAGGCTGTCACTTCAGGCACCAAGGTTTGCAGCGCCGCTTGTGCATCGGCTGCACCGCTAAACGCCATGGCGCCCGCGCCGCGTTGAAGCACAACCAACTCTTGTGGAAGACGCTTGCGCAGGTAGCCCGTTGAGGAAATCTGCTTGAGCACTTCGATCGATTTGGCCGAGGCCGCCTCGGACGGTTGCGAGACGTTGGACTTGCCCTCGTTTTCGCCGCGCCCCAGATCGTCAAACGCATGACCCATCGGTTTGACATGCGCCAGATCGGTGCGATCCAGATAGGACACAGCCAATTCACGGAAGATGTAGTCGAGGATCGAGGTGGCGTTCTTGATGCTGTCGTTGCCTTGCACCATGCCCGCAGGTTCGAACTTGGTGAATGTGAAGGCATCGACGAATTCTTCAAGCGGCACGCCGTACTGAAGACCAACAGAGACCGCGATCGCGAAGTTGTTCATCATCGCGCGGAACCCTGCACCCTCTTTGTGCATGTCGATAAAGATCTCGCCAAGTGCGCCACCCTCGTATTCGCCCGTGCGCAGATAGACTTTGTGTCCACCAACGTTGGCTTTTTGAGTGTAGCCCTTGCGACGATCCGGCATCTTTTCACGGCCGCGTGCGACCTCTTTGATGATGACCTTTTCGATGATCTTCTCGGCCAGAACCGTTGCTTTCTCGTGGGTTGACCCGTTGGCGAGGATTTCCTCGGCCTCGTCGTCGTCCTCAATGAGAGCGGTGGCAAGCGGCTGGCTCAATTTGGAACCGTCACGGTACAATGCGTTGGCTTTGACACCGAGCGACCAAGACAGCTCATACGCCGCCAGACAGTCGTCGATTGTCGCGCTGTTGGGCATGTTCACCGTCTTGGAAATCGCACCAGACAAGAACGACTGCGCCGCAGCCATCATTGTGATGTGGCTTTCAACCGACAGATACCGCGTGCCTTTTTTGCCGCAAGCATTCGCACAATCAAAGATCGAATAGTGCTCTTTCTTGAGGTGCGGCGCGCCCTCTAGGGTCATGGTGCCGCACACGTGGTCGTTGGCCAACTCGATATCTTTCTTGGTGAAGCCAAGCGAGCGCAGCAAGTCAAATGACGGATCGTTGAGTTTTTCCGCAGGGATACCAAGGGTGCCTGTGCAGAACTCTTCGCCGAGCGTCCACTGGTTGAACACAAAGCGGATATCAAAGGCGGAGGGCAAAGCGGCCTCAATCTTTTCAATCTGTGCCTGACCAAAGCCGTGACCAATCAAAGATGTGTGGTTGATCCCTGGTGCGTTCCCGATGGAGCCGTGGCCCACTGCGTAGGCGACGATCTCTTCGACTTCAGCGCTGGAATAGCCCTGCTTTTCAAGAGCGGCAGGAACCGAACGGTTGATGATTTTGAAGTAACCGCCACCCGCGAGCTTTTTAAATTTCACGAGTGCAAAGTCAGGCTCGATGCCCGTTGTATCGCAATCCATAACCAGACCGATGGTGCCGGTTGGCGCAATCACAGAGACCTGTGCGTTGCGGTAGCCGTTCTTTTCACCCAGCTCTAGCGCATCGTCCCAAGCGGTTTTGGCCAGATCGACCAGTTTCGCATCGGGGCAATTGGCGTGATCAAGGGCGACAGGCTTGACGTCCAGACCCTCATAGCCCGTGGTTTTACCGTAGGCCGCATTGCGGTGGTTGCGAATGACGCGCAGCATGTGCTCGCGGTTCTTTTCGAACTTGTCGAATGCGCCCAGTTCACCGGCAATCTCGGCGGACGTGGCATAGGAAACACCCGTCATGATCGCGGTCAACGCCCCTGTCAGAGCGCGGCCCTCGTCACTGTCGTAGCTAAAGCCGAGGTTCATCAGCAAGCCGCCGATGTTGGCATAGCCTAGACCAAGCGTGCGGAAATCGAACGAGCGCTGCGCAATCTCTTTGGACGGGAATTGCGCCATCATTACGGAGATTTCAAGCGTCAGTGTCCATAGACGGGTCGCATGCATGTATTCGTCTGCATCGAACACGCCGCCCTTGAGGAAGGTCAGCAGGTTCATAGAGGCAAGGTTACAGGCCGTGTCGTCGAGGAACATATACTCGGAGCACGGGTTGGAGCCACGGATCTGGCCATCCTCAGGGCAGGTGTGCCATGCGTTGACGGTGTCGTGGAACTGGATACCCGGATCGGCACAGGCCCATGCGGCGTGACCAACGTCCTGCCACAAATCACGGGCTTTGACGGTTTTGGCGACTTTACCATCGGTGCGGCGGATCAATTCCCAATCGCTATCGTCTTTGACCGCTTTGAGGAATGCATCGGTGACGCGCACGGAGTTGTTGGAGTTCTGGCCGGAAACAGACGCGTAGGCCTCGCTGTCCCAATCGGTGTCATACGTCGGGAACTCGATCGAGGAATAGCCCTGCTTTGCGTAATCCAACACGCGCTTGACGTATGTCTCGGGGATCGCGACCTGTTTGGCCGATTTGATCGCACCTTTGAGGGCGGTATTTTTGGCCGGATCAAACGCGTCCGCCTCTTTGCCATCCCACGTGCCGATGGCATCAAAGATCTCGTTGAGTTGACGTTCGTGCATTTTCGAGCCCGCGACGATGGACGCCACTTTTTGCTCTTCGATCACTTTCCAGTTGATGAACTCTTCGACATCGGGGTGATCCATGTCGCAGATGACCATTTTGGCCGCACGGCGCGTGGTGCCGCCCGACTTGATCGCGCCCGCAGCGCGGTCACCGATTTTGAGGAAGCCCATCAGGCCGGAGGATTTACCACCACCCGACAGCGCCTCGTTCGAACCGCGCAAGGATGAGAAGTTGGTGCCTGTGCCGGAGCCGTATTTGAACAAACGCGCCTCACGCACCCAAAGGTCCATGATGCCGCCATCGCCGACGAGATCGTCGGCTACGGATTGAATGAAACAGGCGTGCGGCTGTGGGTGCTCATAGGCAGAGGTCGAGCGGGTCAATTCCTTGGTTTCAAAGTCGACGTAATAGTGACCTTGGCCAGGACCATCGATGCCGTAGGACCAATGCAGGCCGGTGTTGAACCACTGTGGCGAGTTCGGTGCGGCCATTTGACGGGCGAGCATGAACCGCATTTCGTCATAATAGGCGCGCGCATCGTCCTCGGAGGTGAAATAGCCACCTTTCCAACCCCAGTACGCCCATGCGCCTGCGAGACGGTTGAACACTTGTTTGGCGGAGGTTTCACCAACGAAACGCTGATCTTCGGGCAATTTGGCAAGCGCATCTTCGTCGGGAACGGAGCGCTGAAGGAAGGCAGGAACGCCCTTCTCTTTCACCTTTTTGGTCGCCGCAGGAACACCTGCTTTGCGGAAATACTTCTGTGCGATCACGTCAGAGGCCACTTGGCTCCACGTTTCGGGCACTTCGCAGTTGTCGAGTTTAAAGACGATGGTGCCATCGGGATTGCGGATCTCCGATGTTGTCATGGAGAACGCGATGTTCGCGTATGCGTCTTTGCCTGCCGTGGTGAAATTACGATCTATTTTCATTTTCTGCCCTGTCGCCCTCATGCGTATCGTCAATAAATACTTGCCGTCCTAGTGGACCTGAAATCTACATCTAGTGTGCGGCGCGGGAGGGGAAAGCAAAAATACGCAAATTAACGTGGCGCCCGACTGGAGGCGATTGATTCCGTATCATCACTATATGTGCAGGCCTGTCCTGTGCTCCGAATACCGTCACTCGCTGGCCTGCTTTTGCGGGGAATGGCGTTAAAACCTTACCCAGCACAGATCTATGCGCGTCGCAGTATCGGCCTCGACGGCCCCGTGTCCCTCACCGCGGTTAATACTATATGTAGTAGCCAACCACTCGGCCCGCACAATGTGCAGCGTTTTCACGCCCTCGGTCAACGGAAATTTCACGTTTTGTTAGCCGTTTTTGAGTTGACCGATTTTACCCACAGGACATGCCGATTCGGATAGGTTTGCGCATTCGATTTTTGTCTTTGTTTCTGACCACTTCGCAGGTGCATTTGAAACGTTACACAAGGCAATGTGGATAACCCTAAAACCCCGTGTATGGAATAATTCGCGCGCCATAGCGGCACCTGCTCGAAAAGCGACCAAACACCACATATAGTGGTCAAATCCTATGCGCACCCCTCAACAATACGCCCTAACCTCAACTATACAGGGAAAAATGTCACCTTCGAGTGCGTGAGTCGACGCTGTGGAGGCCTCATGCGGCGTATCACGCTGCTTCGAATCAATTTAAGCGTGTGCAAGCAAAAGCACGAGCCACCTCGGCCTGCTTAAAACATCAAAGAGAGGAAAGCCGTCACCCTCAAACATCGCGACCGCCCGAGGCAGTCGACCACCGCAAACTGGTCATCGCGATATGCGAGAAATGTAAGTGAATGTGGTCGGGGCGAGAAGATTCGAACTTCCGACCCCCTGTACCCAAAACAGGTGCGCTACCAGGCTGCGCCACGCCCCGACCGTGCGCGTTTCCTATAGCCTGTTCGCGCCAATGAAAAGCCCTTTTTGCGGGTTTTTTTGTTTATCCGCACTTGCAGTCAATTCGCAGGGCGCACAACGTAGATTTACAAGGCTTTGCGCATCGTTTGTCAGGTCGAGTGAAGGTGCATCCACCGCGATGCAAGCCGACACTGGTCAAAATGCGATCACGGATCACAGGGGACGGCGGCGTCTGGCCCAAAGGCAGGATGGCGCAGCGTATCACCCGCTTGCAACCCAAGCTGCGCCGCCAGTCCACCGTTGATCTCAAGCACGGCAAACACCGCGTCCCCACCCTCGATCGCCGTTAAATCCAACGGCACGGCATTCTCATGGATACGCGTGACAACGCCGCGCACGTCCACAAACAGCATGTCCAAAGGAATAAGGGTGTTTTTCATCCAGAACGCCGCACGCCCGGGACGCTCATAAACAAACAGCATCCCTGAAAAGCGCGGCATCTGTTCGCGGTACATCAATCCTTGGGCGCGCTCGCCCGCATCATCGGCTACTTCGACCGCAAATCGCACGGTGCCAAAGTCGCCCGACACAACCGCCTGATCAAACGAACAAGGCTGCGCCTGTGCATGAGACGCATAAAAGCCCCCCACGCACAGCACAGCCCCTGCAATCACCCAATTGCGAATGAAATCAGTCGTCGATTTCGCGGATGTTTTCATCATATTGGATCGCCACACCATCTTTCATCGCCACATCCCATGCGGTGACCTGTGCGGCCATACGGCCACGTCGGCCTTCGATGACGCGCAGTCCAACCGCTTCGCCTGGCATCAAATCAGCCAGACCGGAGCGGCGCAAGACCTCAACGTGCACAAAGATATCTTCGGCGCGTCCGAACGCGTTGGCAAATCCGAACCCTTTGGTCTTGTCGAACCATTTCACGCGTGCCGGCTCCAACGGAAGATTTTCCGTCTCGCCATCAATCGGCTCCAGATCCTCAAGGATCAGACCCTCCCCCAAATCAGGAGGCGTAATCTCAATCACTTCGACGGCTTGTACACCACGATCGGTCTTTTGAACCGAAAGCGTGATCTTTGCCATATCGGCGACCGAGCTTTGTCCAAAATTGCGCAACACATTGGCATGGAGCAAAATGTCGGATCCACCTTCATCCGACACCACAAATCCGAACCCTCTAACCGGGTCAAACCACTTCACATGACCTGAGATCACACTCAGGTCTTCGTCAACATCTGTCATATATACACATAGGAGCGTTGCCGCTCCCTCCATTCATATGGGCACTCACAACAAGTCCCCTCTCATCCCGAGATCAGAATTGAGACAGAATGGCGCACGATGCAAGCTACGCAAACCTGTCTTTTAGAACA
>NZ_CBFHKW010000061.1:0-15470 GCF_965656515.1 Celeribacter marinus | reverse complement strand
TCCGCTTTATTCGGACGACTTGGCCCAAAGGTTGATTTTTTCCTCATCGGCGTAGTCGTCAATGAGTTTGAGCTCCTCGGCCGAAAACTCCAGATTGCCGATTGCGCCAACGCAATCCGTCACTTGGGACGGTTTGGACGCTCCGATCAGCGCGGTGGTAATTCCGCCATCACGCAACACCCATGCAATGGCCATTTGCGCCAATGTCTGGCCGCGATTTTCGGCGATCTCATTGAGTTTGTTCAGGTTCTCTACCGCACGGTCAGAGATAAACTCTGGCTTGAGCGATTTGCCTTGGGTCGCGCGCGATCCCTCTGGCACGCCTTTGAGGTACTTGTTTGTCAGCATTCCCTGCGCCAGTGGTGTAAAGGCGATGGAGCCGACACCCAACTCGTGCAGCGTGTCCTTTAGGCCGTCATGTTCGACCCAACGGTTGAGCATGTTGTAGCTCGGCTGATGGATCACGCAGGGCGTGCCAAGCTCGTTTAGAATGCGCACGGCCTCGCGGGTGCGGTCGGAATTGTAGCTCGAAATCCCGACATAAAGCGCCTTGCCCTGACGCACGATGCTATCGAGCGCGCCCATGGTTTCTTCCAAGGGCGTATCGGGGTCAAAGCGGTGCGAATAGAAAATATCGACATAATCCAGACCCATACGGGTCAAAGATTGGTCGATAGACGCCATCAGATATTTGCGGCTGCCCCACTCACCGTAAGGGCCGTCCCACATGTGATAGCCTGCTTTGGACGAGATGATCATCTCGTCACGCAGGCCTGCGAAATCTTCCTTAAGGATAGACCCGAACGCAAATTCCGCGGATCCGGGGGGCGGGCCGTAGTTGTTGGCCAGATCGAAATGGGTGATGCCGTGATTGAACGCCGTGCGCAAAATCTCGCGCTTGGTATTATGGGGCGTATCGCCACCAAAGTTGTGCCACAGGCCGAGCGAGATCGCGGGCAGTTTTAACCCCGATTTGCCACAGCGGCGATACACCATTTTGTCGTAACGGGTGTCAGATGGGACATAAGGTTTCATGGCGACTCCTCCAAGAGTGGTTGGGACACCCGCCAAACGGGGGTGTCCGTTGTTTGCTTTGCCCTTAACTTGGTGCACACGAACGCGGTTTTCCACCGCTCTTTGCGCACAAGTGGTGGGCTTAGCCCATGAGTGCGCGCGCCTCGTCGGGTGTGACCGCTGCGGGACGCTCACAGGTTGTGGAAATGTCCACAAACTGGCCCGTTTCGCCCGATTTCATGATAGATGTCAGCACATCAATCGCGTGGGTCGCAAGTTCCAAAGAGCAGCGATGCGGACGCCCCTCCACGATGGCTTGTGCCATGTCGGCCACGCCCGCCGTGCGGTAGTTGGCACGATCATTGCCCTGCCCGTCCACCATGTTGGTGACAGAAAACGGATGCTCCCATAGAGGCACGTCTTTGACCTCTTGGTCCGTGCCAGCCATACGCACCTTGCCACCAAAGAAGTTCGGATCGGGGACAAAAATTGCGCCTTCAGTGCCGTAAAGCTCCATGTTTTGATGCTCATGCGCAAACACATCCCATGACAGCGACACGGTGATGGCGGCCCCGCTTTCAAACTGCAACAGCGCGTGGAAATTGGTATCAACAACCACGTCCAACACCTCGCCCTTGCGCGGGCAATCGGTGGTGATGGTGCGGGTTGCTCGGCCTTTGTTGGACAAGGCTGCCACACGGCTCACCGGTCCCAAAAGCTGCACAAGGTTGGTCACATAATACGGCCCCATGTCGAGCACGGGACCACCCCCCGGTTGAAAGAAAAAGTCAGGGTTTGGATGCCACATTTCCATGCCCGCGCCCATAAAGTGACAGGTGCCAGAGGTGATTGTGCCGACTTTGCCGCTATCGATAATCTCGCGCACCATCTGATGTGCGCCGCCCATGAACGTGTCAGGCGCAGACCCCACGCGCAAACCCTTGGCCTCTGACAGCGCCCGCAACTCTTCGCCTTCAGCGAGTGTGAGCACATAGGGCTTTTCGGAATAGGCGTGTTTGCCCGCGTCCAAAATGCGTTTCGTCACCTCGAAATGTGCCGCAGGAATGGTGAGATTGATGATCAGATCAATGTCGCTTGCGGCCAAAAGCGCATCGACCGTTTCGGCCCGAACGCCCTCGTATTCTGAGGCGCGCCCGTGAGCGGCCTCCATGTTGATATCGGCCACCGCGCGCACTTCGATCGCTTTGAAGTTGGGCGCAAGGTCCAGATATGCCTTGGAAATATTGCCGCATCCAATGATGCCAACGCCGAGTTGTGTCATGTGATATTCTCCCTGATGCCGTGCTTAAAACGCGGCGGCGTTGGTGATTGCAGTTTTGGCAAAGCGCGCGTGATCGGATGGGTTGTCATGCTCCATCACAAACACATCTGCCGCGGTGAACTCTTGGATCGCGGCCCAGATTGCAGGCCAGTCCATCGTTCCTGTGCCCGCATCGGCCCACCCGCCCTCGTCCTCTTTTTCACCCGTAGGTGCGAGGTCTTTGACGTGGACGGCGGTAATGCGTTTGCCGTATTTTTTCACGGTCGCAATCGGGTCCGCACCGCCGCGCACAACCCACGCAATATCCAGTTCGATATTGATGTGATCACCACCCTCAAGGATCAAATCCTCAGGCAATTCACCCGTTGGCAGGGCCACAAATTCAAAGTCGTGGTTGTGCCAGCCAAACACCAGACCCGCTGCCTTGATCGGCTCACCGGCCTTGGCCAAGCGCACACCAAACGCGCGCCATCCATCGGCATCGGTTGGCCGCTCGTCGGGCATAAGGTACGGCACATAGACGTGTTCAATGTTCAACTCTTCACAGATTTGAAGCACACGCGCAGGGTCATTCTCGACCATATCAAGGGCAAAGTGGCCTGATTTCATCTGCAAGCCGTTTTTGGCCAAGCGCGCCTTGAGCGCGTCCAATTGGTCCAACTCGTTGTAAAACGCGCCGTAGCCCTCGCACTGCGCATAGCCAAGAGCGCCAATCATATCGAGCGTCTCGTCGTTGCCCCAATTGCGCGATGAATAAAGTTGGTATGAAAAATCGGTCATTGTATCTCTCCTATGTCGCGTCTCACGCGAGCCATTTGTCATAATCGGACACCAGCAAATGCACGGGGTCCGTATCCTCGTCGATGGCCGCAAACCGTCCGATTGGTTCGCGGAAAATATTGTCTGTGCGGTCGTCGTTGACGTTGCTCACCTCGCCAATCAACACAGGCCCACCCTCGCCCCAAAACGCATGCCAATGCCACGGCTCAAGGGTCACACTTTCCCCCGGCTCCAGCTTGAGGTGTTCACCCGCCTTTAACGTCCGTTTGCGCCCGTCCGTGAGCACCTCGACAGGCGCAGTGGGATGGCACGATCCATCCTCGGCCCGCGTGAACAATTCCAACACCAAAGAGGCGCCACCACGGTTGATGATATCCTCGGTTTTGAACGTGTGATGGTGCATCGGGCTGATTTGATTTTCTTTCGAAATCAATAGCTTTTCAGCGTATAACATCCCCATGCCGCGTGCCACATTGGCGTCAGAGCCGTTGCGCACGGTGAACAAAAGGAGCCCCAAATCCTCGTAGTTGCCCTGACCATAATCGGTGATGTCCCAGCCCAACATATGATCGCGCACCATCGTGCCGCCGTCCGCAATGTAAGATTTCAGACCCGTTGGATTGAGGTAGGCAAAGGGCGGCATCACGAACCCGAACGAGCGCATGAATTTGTCGCTCTCTGCGATGATTTCATTGACGATTGAACGCTTCATATCTCGGCTCCATAGGTGGCAGTGTAAAGGTCACGAATTGTGAATTGTGGTTGCTCATCAGCGTGTTGCGGAACGAACGTGACCTTGACCTCTTGGTTCGGCAACATCGCAAACGCGTTGTTGGACATCCGCCCTTGCGTCGAGGCCTCAACCGCGACGAACAAGCCAAGCGCCTGCGCGCGCAACGTGATCTCATAAACGCCGTCCACCTCAACAATGGTATGGGCAATTTCGGGGTTAACGAGGTCATAGGTTTTCCACGCTTTGGGCGCATAGATATCGCCACCCGTTACCGCATCCTCGCCTACGCCAGCCTGCCATGTGAACACGTAAATCTCGTCGTCATTGAGCGTTCCGTGATCCAGTGACACCAGATCAAGCGCCTTGCTCGCCCATGCCGAAAGGGTTGCGTCGGCCAAGGGACGCACCACGCCGTGCATGTTCACGGCCGCGATTTGCACAGTTATATCAACGTTCTCGCCCGTATCGTTGACCACCTTAAAGTGGTCTTTGCCGTTCTCGGGGTTCACCACCACGCTCACCGGCGCATAGAATTTCTGCGTCATGTGATGCAGCAATTTCCACCCGCCGCCGTAATCGAGCGAGGACCATGAGCACACCGGCCATGTGTCGTTGAGCTGCCACACGAGCGCGCCCATACAGTGCGGTTTGAGTGAGCGCCAGTAGGTCACAGCCGTCTTGATCGCGAGACCTTGTTGCACCTGTGAGAGATACACAAAGTTCGGGAAATCGACGGGAAAACGGAAATAGCGGAACATCGTGGCCGCAATCCGTTCGTTGCCACCGGCGTTCTTTTGATGGCTCTCGAACACAGGTGCAGCGATGTTGCGGTCCTTTGCGTCCGTGAACGTCTCGATGATGCGGTTTGAGGGGTAGGATTGAAATCCGAATTCGGAACAAAAACGCGGTTTGATATCGCGGTAATGCTCGAAATCGCGGTTTTCGTGCCAGACCGACCAGAAATGCATGTCGCCAGACGTGTCGTCGTGCCACCCATCCCCAAAATTGAAATACCCCGGAGAGGGCGAGGACGGCCACCAAATCGCGTTTGGATCTTCGTCTTTGAGGGCCTTCTCCAACGTTCGGTTGAGGCGGTCATACATCACCAGATAGCGGTCGCGGTTGGCTTTGCTTTCATCAAACCACGTCAACGCACCAAGCAATTCATTGTCGCCACACCACAGCGCCATACAGGCGTGATGATGCATCCGGCGTACATTTTCACGCACCTCCGCCTCGACATTGGCCAAAAACGCCTCATCGGCGGGGTAGAGATTGCACGAGAACATAAAGTCCTGCCAGATCATCAGACCCATCTCGTCGCACATATCATAGAACCATGTCGGCTCATAGCGACCACCGCCCCAAATGCGGATCATGTTCATGTTGGCATCCACGGCGGATTGCAGCAGATCACGGACCTCCTCGCGGTCAATGCGCCCCGACAGGGCATCGGCGGGGATCCAGTTGGCCCCTTTGGCAAAGACCTCACGCCCGTTCACCTTGAATTTGAACGATGTGCCCGCGTCATCCTCTTGGACGACCAATTCGATATGGCGGAGCCCGACACGGCGCTCCATCACCTCATCACGCATCCGCACTTCGAGATCGTAAAGCGGTTGCATACCTTGACCTGCGGGCCACCAAAACTCGGGCGCCTCAATAAAGAACTTGGCTTGTGCGACGCGACCTTTGACCTGCGCCTCGCGGGTGCGGCCGCCAAACGACATCTCGACCGTGTCCCCCTCCGCATCGCCCGCGATATGCGCGGTCACAATCACCGTCACACTATCGCTCTCGATATCGTGGTGCTCTTGGGCGATGTGCAAATGGTCAAGGCGCGCCTGCGTCTTGGCGCAAATTTCCAACGCTCCGGTCACACCGAACGGCGCAAGCGCGATATTCCAATCCCACCCAAAATCGCATTGCGCCTTGCGCAACATATTGCCGTTCGCAATCGGCACCTGACCATCGTTGCGATCCGAAATTCCGGGGATATGGAACGTCTGAGCCGCCTGACGCGCGGCCCCTTCGGCCACCACAGAACGAAACTGCAATTCGATGTCATTAGTGCCAATTTTGGCCACCTCGGACAGATCAACGCGGTAGGTGCGAAAGCTGTTGTCAGCATTCAAAACCGTGGTGCCATTGACGACCACATCGACCACACCGTCGAGCCCCGCGGCCACCAGTTCGATATTGGTATCGGTCACCTCAAACTGACGCTTGGCCGCCCATTTACGTTCAGAAATCCAACGCAGATCATACTCGTTGCGGCCCCAATACGGATCGTCAATTTTGCCCGCATCATACAAGGCAGACACGCTATCAAAGGGCACACTGACAGGTACGCTATACGCACCCGTGTCATCGTGAAACGTCCAATTCTGTGTGAGGCGCATCGCCATCGCTCCTTTGAGATCAGCGTGGTCCAACGTGTCGGACCATCCGCCGCAAAACAGATCAAAAGAGCCGATCCGCACACATACGGCGTCCTGCTCTCTCATAGTGTCGGCACGGACAGGGTGATCCCGTCCGCGCCCGTGTTGGTATCAGATTGGCTACAGGCGCTCTTCGGTCACTTTGTCGAACATGGACGCACGAGCGGGATCAAACCCGACGCGCAACATATCACCCGTCTTCACCTTGGCCTGACCATCCAGACGGATACGGAACGGCTCACCCGCCACATGCGACCACACAAGCGTATCGGCGCCCATCGGTTCGACAATCTCCGCTTTCACGTCAATCATCACCGGCATGTCTTGGTCGATATAGACATGTTCGGGACGAATGCCGAACCACGCCGGCCCACCCGTTTTGCCCGCAGGGGTAAACTCGTAGCCCTTGAGATCAATCGTCAGGTCACCGGCCTTGAACACACCACTGTCAACATTGCCCTCGAAAAAGTTCATCGCGGGCGAGCCGATGAAATCAGCCACATATTTGTTGATCGGCTTGTCATAAATCCCATGCGGTGTGTCGAGCTGCATGATCAAGCCGCCCTTCATAATCGCGATGCGGTCCGCAAGGGTCATGGCCTCGATCTGATCGTGGGTCACGTAAATCATCGTGTTCTCAAGGCGTTGGTGAAGTTGTTTCAACTCCACGCGCAGATCCGTGCGCAATTTTGCATCCAAGTTGGACAACGGCTCATCGAACAAGAACACATCAACATCGCGCACCAATGCCCGACCGATGGCCACACGTTGACGTTGCCCCCCCGACAAGGCACCGGGTTTGCGGTCCAAAAGCGCCTCCATCTGAAGGATTTCCGCCGCCCGAGCAACGCGCTTCTCGATCTCGGCCTTTGGCATTTTTGCGTTCTTCAATCCGAACGACAGGTTCCCGCGCACGGTCATTTGCGGGTAGAGCGCATAGGATTGGAACACCATGCCAATACCACGCTCGGACGGCTCCGCCCACGTGACGTTTTTACCGCCAATGTGGATCTGGCCACCCGACACTTCGAGTAAACCGGCGATGCAATTGAGCAAGGTCGATTTCCCACAGCCCGACGAGCCGAGGAGCACCAGAAACTCGCCTTTTTCAATGTCGAGATCCAGGTTTTTGAGCACTTTGACCGCGCCAAAATTCAGATCGAGATTGCGGATAGAGACAGAGACGTTGTCGGTATCAATTTGAGTTGTCATGAGCTTAGCCTTTCACGGCGCCGGCGGCGATGCCGCGAACGAACAGTTTGCCGGAAACAAAGTAGATGATGAGGGGAACGAGGCCGGTGAGAAGGGTCGCCGCCATATTGACGTTGTACTCTTTCACACCCTGCACCGAGTTCACGATGTTATTGAGTTGCACGGTCATCGGATAGATCGCGGGCTTGGTATAGACCACACCAAACAAGAAATCGTTCCAGATACCTGTCACCTGAATGATCATGGAGACCACGAAGATCGGCAAGGACATCGGCAACATAATCCGAAAGAAAATCTGCCAAAATCCTGCGCCATCCACACGCGCCGCCTTGAACAGCTCCACGGGGACAGATGCAAAATAATTGCGAAATAACAGAGTGTTAATCGGCATACCAAAGATCGTGTGCACCATAACCAACCCGCCCAACGTGCCGTAAATGCCCATTTCACGCAGGATGATCACAATCGGGTACAGCATGATCTGGTAGGGAATGAATGCGCCAATGATCAACACGTTAAAGAACACTTCGGAGCCTTTAAACCGCCAAAACGAAAGCGCATAGCCAGACACCGAGGCCACGGCAACGGAAATGATCAACGAGGGGATCAAGATGCGCACGGAGTTGCCAAAGCCACGGCTCAAACCATCACAATTGATCCCTGTGCAGGCTTGCGACCATGCCTTGATCCACGGTTGGAACGTCAGATCGTTGGGTGGTGAAAAGATGTTGCCCGCACGCACTTCGGCCATGTCTTTCAGGGATGTCATCAACATCACATAGAGCGGCAAAAGGTAGTAGATCGAGAACACAATCAACGTGCCATAAACGATCAGGTTTGACGGCGTGAACGCGCGTTTGGGTTTGGGGCCAGACGGGCCGTTCACCATACGGTTCGGGGCGGAATTGGACATATCAACCATCTTTCTTGCCCCCGTACTGAAGGTAGACATAGGGAATGAGGACCACGACAACCATCGCCAACATCATGGTCGAGGCGGCGAAGCCTTGGGCGAGGTTTTGGCGCAAAAACAGTGTGTCGTAGACATATTTTGCGGGCACTTCGGACGAAATACCGGGACCGCCAGAGGTTTGGGCCACAACGAGATCGTAGACTTTGATGATCCCTGCGGAGACAAGCACAAGCGAGGTTACAAACACCGGCTTCATCATCGGAATAATGATCAACAGGTAGGTTTTGACCGTTGAAATCCCGTCGACTTTCGCAGCCTTCCAGATGTCCTCGTCAATACCGCGCAGACCCGCAAGCATGATGCACATGATCAACCCCGTGCCTTGCCATAGGCCTGCAATCAGGATGCCGAAAATTACGATATCGGGGTTGTAGAGCGGATCAAAGTTGAAACTCTCCCATCCAAGCCCGCGCACGATGGATTGCAACCCGAACTCTGGGTTCAAAATCCACTGCCACACGAGGCCCGTCACGATGAAAGACAGCGCAAAAGGATAAAGGAAAATTGTGCGAAACCCGTCTTCGAACCGAATTTTCCGGTCCAAAAGGGCCGCAAGAATAAAGGCGATGACAAAGGTTGCAATGAGACTACAAACCCCGAATATCATTAGGTTTTTGACCGAAACCAACCAACGAGCCGATCCCCAAAGACGCTCGTATTGATCCAATCCTACAAAATTGAGTTTCGGCAATAGTTTGGAGTTTGTGAACGAATGGACAATGGTCCAGATCGAACAGCCCACAAAGATCACGGTCGCCGTTAAAATCATAGGCAACGTCGCAATCTTGGCGTTGATATTCCTGAACAAACTCACTGGGCGCTTGGCAAAATCGCGCCCCGCCCCGATTTGTCCCGTGTCAGTTACAGCCATTTTAGAATTCCCCTCTCCTGCCCGCGCATGAACGCCAAAACGTCTTTGCGGACGAAAAAAGACCCGACCAAAGCCATGTTCGGTCGGGTCAATTTACGACTTACTCAGCTTCAGCGATGATCGCAGCATAGGCTGCTTGCGCATCGGCTGCGGTAATGTCGGATGACCAGAACTGGGTCATCAGGTCTTCGATCTGACCGGAGGTGTCAGGCGAAAGAAGCATGTCGCCGGACGGCATTGTGTTGCCATCTGCGAGAATTTTCAGACCTTTTTTCATACAATCGTTTGCGGCGGACAGATCAACGTCACCACGTACGGGGAGTGAGCCTTTGTTGAGATTAAACGCAACCTGAACCTCTTTGGACAGCATCAAAGACGCCAGTTCTTTTTGCGCCGCTTCGATCTCGGCATCGTCGTTCTTGGGGAAGTAGAACGCATCGCCCGCCGTATCGATCAGCTCGTTCATACCCAGACCCGGAAGACAGGTGTAGTCGACACCCGCAACCTTTTGCGCCACGGCGAATTCGCCCTGCGCCCAGTCACCCATGATCTGACCGCCGGCTTTACCTTCGATCACCATCGCCGTTGCGAGGTTCCAGTCCTGAACGTTGGTATTCTTGGAATACTCACGTGCTGCTGCTGCCGCTTCGAACACTTTTGCATAGGCTTCACCACCCGCAACGTCCGCGTTTTTGTCTTTGTTCACGGCGAGCCATGCTTCCGGACCGGCCAATGCAATCGCCATCACGCCGAATGCGCCCGAAGACTGCCAAGGCTGACCACCCATTGCCAGCGGAACGATACCAGCCTCGTCAAGTGCGGGCATCGCCGCGACGTATTCGTCCCAGTTTGTTGGAACGTCCATGCCATTGTCCGTAAATGCAGCATTGTTGAGCCATAGCCACTGCCACGAGTGGATGTTCACAGGAACGCAGTAGATGCGACCATCGAGTGTACAGCTATCGAGCAGCGATGCGGGGTGGATCACGTCTTTCCAACCTTCGGCTTCGGCAACGTCAGTCAAATCGAGCATAAGGCCCGCTTCGATCAACTCTTGTGCCTGACGGCCGTGGTTGAACTGTGTGGCGCCCATGGGATCACCGCCAAGGATGCGCGAGATCATGATCGGACGCGCGGTAGAGCCGCCACCTGCAATCGCACCATCAACCCAGTTGTGATCGGTTTTTTCGTTAAATGCTTTGGCAAATTGTGCAACAGCTGCAGCTTCCCCACCTGAGGTCCACCAGTGTGTGACTTCGAGGTCAGTGGCATACGCGGCGGATGCAGCAGCAGTGATCGCAGTTGCGCCCAAAAGCGTTTTTACAAGTTTCATTCGTGTCGTCCTCCCTAGATTACGTAAACGTTACAGGCGCGCCTGAAACGTTATAGATTTCGCAAACGCGCTAGAAATGCGATCAATGCGACCCTATAGTGTGAGTATGTCAGCCAAATTTGGTGAGACAAGAAAAATTATTAAAAAATGTCCTCAGTCCACATATTATTGCTGTTAGCGGTAACTTTGAGATGCAAAATGAGGGCAAAAAATTGGATGATTTGGGAGAATCATCTTTCGAGGACAGGGCCAAAACAGGTCAAAATCGCTCGAATCAGGGAGGACGCCGATGACCGATACGCCACCGCTCGATGACGATCTCATGCCGGGCGAACGCCCGACACTCAAAACGATTTCGCGGATCACAGGTCTAGCGGTCGCCACGGTTAGCCGCGCGCTCAATGATGCGCCCGACATCTCGGCGGACACCAAAAGACGTGTGCGCGAATGTGCCGATCGCATTGATTACCTACCCAACCGTGCGGGTGTGCGCCTTCGGACGGGCAAAACAAACGTAATATCGCTGATCGTGTCGACCGAGCATGACATTATGAACCACACCGCGCGTTTGCTGTCATCGATTGCGGGCGGTTTGCGCAATACACCTTACCATCTCATTGTGACGCCGTTTTTCCCTGACGAAGATCCGATGCGCCCCGTGCGCTACGTGGTCGAAACCGGATCGGCCGATGCAATTATCCTCAATCAAACCGAACCTGAGGATCCGCGCGTGGCGTACCTGATGAAAAAGGGATTTCCATTTGTCACCCATGGCCAAACCAATTGGTCCACGTCCCACCCGTACTGCGACTTTGACAATCGCACGTTTGCCGAACTGGGCATTGAGGCATTGGCGCGCCGCGGCCGCAGATGTGTGTTGGTTGTGGCCCCCCCTCCCTATCATTTCTACGGCAAAGAAATTCTAGACGGCACCAAAGCCGCAAGCGAGCGATTGGGACTGACCCGCCTTGTGCTCCAAGATGTCACAACAGACAGCAGCATTAAGGATGTGGAAACATCCGTGCGGGCGGCTCTCAACGCGCACCCTGAAATCGACGCAATTTTGTGTGGCTCGACCAATGCCACCGTGGCCGCCATCGGCGGTGCAGAAGCCGTGGGACGCGTCCTTGGCGATGATTTTGACGTTTTCTCCAAAGAAGCCACCACATTCCTGAATATCTTTCGCTCTCAGGTTCTGGTGGTATCCGAAGATGTCGGCGCCACGGGTGCCTCCCTTGCACGCGCCGCCCTGCAAGCGATTGAGCACCCCAGCCGCGCCCCCGTGCAAGAGCTTGCCGTCCCAACCTTTAACGATCCACTCGTTGCGGCAAAGCCCGCTTAGAGACCAACAGACCCGTAACTATCCATTCACATTTAACCAACACTGGAGTGACCATGGCATCGACAATGAAAGGCCCCGCCCTTTTCCTCGCACAGTTTGCAGGAGATGAGCCGCCGTTTAACACATTGGAAAACATCACCAAATGGGCTGCGGGCCTTGGGTATAAGGGCGTGCAAATCCCGACCTTTGATGGCCGCCTGTTCGATGTGGACAAGGCCTATGAGAGCGACACCTACTGCGATGAGATCAAAGGCATCTGCGCCGATGCGGGCGTTGAGATCACCGAATTGTCCACCCACTTGCAGGGTCAATTGGTCGCCGTAAACCCCGTCTATGACGAGGCATTCGACGCCTTTGCCCCCGCGCACCTGCACGGCAACCCCAAAGCCCGCCAAGCATGGGCCGTCGATCAAGTGACCAAAGTAGCGGCTATTTCGCGCAAACTTGGCCTTGATAACTCCGTGTCCTTTACAGGCTCGCTCGCCTTCCCTTACCTGTACCCATGGCCACAGCGCCCCGCTGGTCTGGTTGAGGAAGCCTTTGCCGAATTGGCACGGCGTTGGAAACCGATCCTCGATGTCTATGATGATCACGGCGTCAATGTCGGTTATGAAATTCACCCCGGTGAGGATGTATTCGACGGCGCGACATTCGAGATGTTTGTGGATGCACTGGGCGGGCACGCGCGCGCACAAATCAACTACGATCCCTCGCACTTCTTGCTGCAACAGCTTGATTACCTTGCGTTTATCGATCTCTATCACGACCGCATTTGCGCCTACCACGTCAAGGACGCCGAGTTTAACCCCGATGGGCGCCAAGGCGTTTATTCGGGTTATCAAAGCTGGACCAACCGCGCGGGCCGCTTTCGCAGTCTTGGCGATGGTCAGGTCGATTTCTCGGGTATTTTCTCCAAACTGGCACAATACGGCTACGATTCATGGGCGGTTCTGGAATGGGAATGCTGCCTGAAATCGCCCGAACAAGGGGCCGCAGAGGGCGCGCCGTTCATCGCCAGCCACATCATCGAGCTGACCGACAAAACCTTTGACGATTTCGCGGGTGGCGCGGCGGACAAAGCACAAATCAACCGTATGCTCGGTCTCTAGGGGAGATTTCCACATGCATAAGAAACTGAAACTCGGCATGGTCGGCGGTGGGCGCGGCGCGTTCATCGGCGGCGTTCACCGCATCGCAAGCCGCATCGACGGCGAATGGGAACTGGTCGCGGGCGCGTTGTCGTCAGACCCCGAACGCGCCGCACTTTCGGCCGCTGATCTGGGGATTGAGGCAGATCGCTCCTATGGCTCCTACGCCGAAATGGCCAGCGCCGAGGCCGCGCGTGCGGATGGGATCGACGCCGTGGCCATCGTCACCCCCAACCACATGCACGCCGGTCCCGCCATCGCGTTTTTGGAGGCGGGGATCAATGTGATCTGTGATAAGCCCCTCGCCCATACCCTTGAAGATGCTCAAAAAATCGCGGACGCCGTGGCCAAGTCCGGCAAGCAGTTCATCTTGACGCACAACTACACGGGCTATCCCCTGATGCGTCAGGCGCGTGAAATGGTTCAAAGTGGCGCTCTTGGCACGCTGCGCCTCGTCGCGGTCGAATACATCCAAGATTGGCTGACCGAACCCGCAGATCCCGACAACAAACAGGCTGCATGGCGCACCGATCCCAAACGCTCGGGCGCGGGCGGGTGCGTCGGTGATATCGGCACGCACGCGTTCAACCTTGCCTCCTACGTCACTGGGCTGGAGGTCGACACCATGTCGGCGGATTTGACCGCCTTTGTCGCGGGGCGCGCGGTGGACGATAACGTCGAATGTCGGTTCCGCTTCAAGGGCGGCGCAAAAGGCACGTTGTGGGCGTCCCAAGTGGCCGTGGGCAATGAAAACGGGCTGTCATTGCGCATCTACGGCGACAAGGCAGGATTGGAATGGCACCAAGAGAACCCCAACGTGATGAGCTTCACCCCGTTTGGCGAGCCAAAGCAAATCCTGACACGGGGCGGTGCGCAAAAAATCGGCTCGGCGCAAGCGCTGCGCGTGCCACCGGGTCACCCCGAAGGATACCTCGAAGGCTTTGCCACGATCTACAAAGAAGCCGCCGACCTGATCCGAAGCGGCGGCACATCCGGTCACGCACCGGGTATCGAGGACGGCCTAACAGGGATGCGATTTATCAAAGCCTGTATCGACAGTTCCGCCCGAGACGGGGCATGGGTCACACTTTAAGCATCGTGATGTGACCATTTATTGATCAAAGAGGACCGCAACGCGCAAGCTTTGCGGTCTTTTTGATTGAGACGTCCCGCGCCATTGGCGTAAAGGAAGGGCGGTATAAGGGGGCGGGTATGTATTGGCGTATTGAAAAATCGGTGGGCAGCCTTGCGCGCTTGACCGCAGTTCTGGGGGGTGTGGCGCTTTTTGCGGTCATCGTTTTGACCTGTGTCTCCGTCATCGGGAGGGCGCTCGATTTTGTCGGCCTACGGGCTATTGCGGGCGATATCGAACTGGTCGAGTTCGGCATCGGGTTTGCGGTGTTTTCCGCCCTACCCTATGCGCAATTTGCACGCACCCATGCGCGTGTTGACATGTTGCACCGCGTGTTCGGCCCAAAGATAAACCGCGTGCTCGATCTCATTGGCGATCTGTTCATGGCCGTATTTACGGCGCTCGTCGCATGGCGGCTCTATTTGGGGATGCTCGACAAGGGATCGTATGGCGAGACCAGTTTCATCCTCCAAATTCCAATTGTTTGGGGCTACCGCGCCGCCATGATCGCCTGTGGAGTCGGTGTGATTGTCGCACTTTTTTGTGTGATCCGTTCGGGGCGCGCGCTTTTGAACAAGGAGATTTAGGATGAGCCGTTTTGAAATCGGGCTATGGTCCTTTCCCGTGCTCTTGCTCCTGATCTTTTTGCGCATTCCGATCGGGGTCGCCATGTTCACGGTCGGATTTGGTGGGGCCTATCTTTTGAACGGCAACACAGTCATGGTGATGAGCCAACTCAAACACCTCGTGTACGGCGAGTTCTCATCCTATTCGTTTTCCATCATCCCGCTGTTCTTGCTCATGGGGCATTTTGCGACTTTGGGCGGCATGTCGGCCGCGCTGTTCAAAGCCTCCGAAACATGGCTCGGTCACCGCAAGGGCGGCGTAGCAATGGCCGCGATCGGCGCTTGCGCGGGGTTTGGTGCGATCTGTGGATCGTCCTTGGCCACGGCGGCAACAATGGGCAAAGTCGCTCTGCCCGAGTTGCGCAAATATGGCTATACGGGGCGTTTGGCCACGGGCGCATTGGCGGCGGGTGGCACGCTCGGTATTCTCATCCCGCCCTCGGTCATTTTGGTGGTCTATGCCATGCTCGCCGAGGAAAATATCGCCAAACTGTTTGTCGCGGCCTTTGTCCCCGGCATTTTGGCCGCTCTCGGCTATGTGATCTGCATCGCCATTTACGTGCGTGTGCGCCCGCATAGCTCT
>NZ_CBFHKW010000060.1:0-15650 GCF_965656515.1 Celeribacter marinus | reverse complement strand
AACACCGATGTGGGAACTACCGATGTTACATCGTGGTTGTCTGCGCTGGATCCGGCGCAACCGGCCTCGCTGTATGTTCACGTGCCCTTTTGTCGGCGGCTATGTTGGTTTTGCGCCTGTCGCACACAAGGCACCTCAACGGCGGGTCCCGTAGCGGCCTATGTTGAGACCCTAAAAGCCGAGCTAAAACTGGTAAAAAAGCATTTACCAGAGGGGCTTACACTTGGTCACCTGCATTGGGGGGGCGGGACACCTACCCTCCTCGAGCCAGACATGATTTCCGACTTGGCTGGTGCAATTGCAGATGTTGCCCCCTTTGCCAGCAGCTATGAATTTTCAGTTGAGATTGATCCCAATGAGATCGACGATGCCCGCCTAGACGCCCTCGCGGCCGCCGGAATGAACCGCGCTTCGATAGGTGTTCAGGACTTCGACCCCGTAATCCAAGAGACAATAGGTCGCATCCAGTCCTACGAGATTACAAAAGCGGCGGTGGACGGTTTGCGCGCGCGCGGTATTCGGTCTCTCAATGCCGACATTCTTTATGGCCTCCCAGGTCAGTCGCAAGAAAAGATCGCGCAAAGCGTACACAAGCTTTTATCGCTATCCCCCGACCGTGTCGCCTTATTCGGCTATGCACACGTGCCGTGGATTGCTCGTCGCCAAGCCATGATTCCGACAGATCAACTTCCAACACCCCAAGAGCGCCTTGAGCTATTCAATACCGCACGCGATCTTTTCGTGTGGGACAACTACACCGAAATCGGAATTGATCACTTCGCGCGCAAGGGCGATGGCCTAGAGGTCGCATTGCGCACAGGCAAACTGCGCAGGAATTTTCAAGGATACACTGACGACAAATGCTCCGCCATGATCGGCGTTGGCGCGTCATCGATTGCAAAGTACCCGCAAGGCTACGCGCAAAACGCGCCCGCCACCTCAAAATACCAAGAGGCCGTTCGCGCGGGTCGCCTTCCCATCGCCAAGGGGCACGCATTTACCCCCGAAGACCATTTGAGAGGCCGCATTATTGAGGCACTCATGAGCGAATTCCGTGTGGCACGCAGCGACCTCGTCGCACGCTTTGATCTGAGCCAAGCGGCCTTTGATGACTTTGGCAAAAGTGTCAGTGACGCGTTCCCCGCAATGCTTTCTGTGTCGTCTGACGAGATCGCTATTCTGGACCACGCCAAACCACTCACCCGCATGATTGCGCGCCATTTCGATGCCTATGACATGGCACAGGCACAACATTCCTCTGCCGTTTAAGGGCCGCTTGCGCGACACTTAAGGCTGACTGTCATGACCCGCCCTCGGCACATGTGTCGAGGGCGGTTTTCATTTTCGAACCTTGTCTCCAGTGGAAATTTCCGTGAACTGTGGTCACATCACTCATTGCCGGACCATAAGGATATGACTTTGGATTTTCTCGACCGCCTGCGCGCCATCACCCCTTCCGTTCTGACCGGCACCGATACCGCGTCCTATGCCCGCGATTGGATCGGAAAGTATGAGGCTGAACCCATTGCCGTGGTTCGCCCTGCAACAACGGCCGAGGTGTCCGACATCCTCGCCCTGTGCAATGACACGTCCACAGTGGTTGTCCCTATGGGTGGAAATACAGGTTTGACGGGGGCCACACTGGCCAAAGACGCGATCATTTTGTCTCTTGAGCGGATGAACGCGATCCGCGATGTGCGTAAAGAGGCTAAAATTGCGATCGTCGAGGCGGGTGTGATTTTACAAGACCTCCACGATCACCTCGACGGATCAGGCCTAAAATATCCTATGACATTCGGTGCAAAGGGATCCTGCCGTATCGGTGGAACCCTTGGCACCAATGCGGGTGGATCCAACGTTTTGCGCTATGGCAATACCCGCGATTTGTGCCTTGGGATCGAGGTCGTCTTGGCCGATGGGCGCGTCCTTGATCTGATGAGCGAGCTGCACAAGGACAACTCGGGCTACGATCTACGCGATTTAATTATTGGCTCCGAGGGCACACTTGGCGTGATTACAGCGGCAGTTCTCAAACTCGCCCCTGCCCCAAAAGCCCACGCCACCGCAATGGTCACCGTCCCCGATCTATCCGGCGCATTGCAGCTTTTGAATGCATTGCAAGAACGCACGGGCGGCATGGTCGAGGCTTTTGAATACATGCCACGCAATTACATGGGGCGGCTCAAAGCCTATCGTCCCGATCTGATCCCGCCGCTCGGCTATGACGCCGAACACACGATTTTTCTGGAGATCGCCTCAACAATTCCGCGCGACTGCGCCGAGGACGATACGGGCGAAATCCCCCTCACAACCCACCTTGAAGACGCTTTAGGGACAATGTTCGAAGCTGGTCTCGTGCTAGACGCCGCACTTGCGGGGTCAGAAGCACAGCGCCGCACGATGTGGGAAATGCGCGAAGCGGCGGCAGAGGTGTCGACCAATACCAAGCCACTTGTGATCAATGATCTGTGCCTCCCCGTCGATCAGGTAGCAGCATTTTGCGACGAGGCTATTGCACGCATTCGCCGCCTTGATGCGGGCGCGGTCGATTGCACAGTCGCGCACTTGGGCGATGGCAACGTTCATTACACGGTATATCCATCAAAAGACGATGGTGAGCTATCCGATAAGATTATGGAAACCGTCGAAGACATTGTGCAAGAGATGCATGGATCGTTTTCTGCGGAACACGGGATCGGGATATCCAAGCTGTCCTCTATGCGGCGTCGAAAATCGCCTGTCGCACTTGATGTGATGCGCGCGATTAAGGCGTCAATGGATCCCAACGGCATCCTGAACCCTGGTAAAGTCCTACCGTGATTGATGCGATCTCCATCATCGCCGCGAGCAAACGATTGCGCGCGAGTGCCTTGGCTGTCGTCTGTATTGGTGCGCTCGCCGCCGCCCTCGCCCCCTATCAAGGGTTGATCGCAATTAAGTTGTTCGGCTTTACAGATGCACAATTCGCCGCGATCATGGTGATCGGAGCGGCCGCCTCGGTGGTTTCATCGCTGTACACAGGCATCATCACCGACCAATGGGCCTCTCGTCGCACCACCGCGCTAATCTGTGCAGGTACCACCGTGGTGGGTGTGGGCAGTGTATATCTGACCCGCTCTCCCATCGCTTACCTGATTGCCGCAACCATCATGATCCCCATCGGCTTTGCTCTCATGGGGCAAATGTTCGCCATTGCCCGCCTCGCCGTGATCGAGCGCGCACCAGCAGACCGCGACGGCGTCATGTCCCTCATCCGCGCGGGCTTTGCCCTACCCTTTGTCATCGTCTTGCCGCTGCTGTCGCTCGCCATTGGGCAAGGAATGGGTCTCATTCATCTTTATGGTGTTATCACGTTGGCCGCGTCCGGATGTTTGATCGTGCTCTTCACACTGCTGCCAAGGGACGGATTGGAAGGCGGCGAAGAGACAAAATCAGGCCTGTCGTTTGTTCAATCCTTTGCCGAACTCGCCCACCCGCGCGTCCTCTCGCGTCTATTGCTGATTGCAACGCTTGTCGCCGCCAACACGATCTACATGCAAACAATGGGCCTCATTTTCGAAGCGTCTCACGCCGCTGGAACCGCCCGCACCGCGCAGCTGGCTGCGTTAATCGCGGGGCTTGAAATTCCCTTTATGATGCTGATCCCATGGTTTACCGCGCGCGCCACGAAAAGCACGATCCTGCTCGGGTCCGCTTTTGTATATGCGCTATTTTTACTGCTCTTCCCGCATGTAGCGGGGGGAGATGCGGTGTGGGTATTGGCCATTCCTGCCGCAATGGGGGCCGCCGTCCTTTTGACCCTACCAATTGCTTATTTTCAGGACCTACTCGCCGCGCGCCCGGGGGCTAGCTCGTCGCTGCAATCGGTCAACCAGGTGACGAGCCAGTTGATCGCAGGAGGCATCTTTTGGATTGGAACGTCATTTGCCTCTTATGGCCTCGTTATGACCATAGGCGCGCTCACCGCGATTGGCGCGGGTATAGCGTTGCGCATAGCGGACCGCCAAACGCACTAGCCGTTATTTCCAGTCGAAAAAGCCGTCACCTGCACGAGCCAACAAGCGCGCCGCAAGATCACGACCCAATTGTGCGCCATCTTCAACCGCGCCGGAAATCTCATCGAACAAGGCCTCGGATCCGTCCGTGCGCAAGATCTCCCCGCGAAGCCGCAGCGTGCCACCATCGAGGGTCGCCAAACCCGCAATTGGGGTCTCACACGAGCCATCGAGTGCGGCCAGAAAAGCCCGTTCAGCGGCCAGACGCTCACCCGTTTCACGGTGGTGCAATGCCTCCAAGAGCGCGCCGGAGCGATGATCATCACAGCGCCGTTCGATGCCAATCGCACCTTGCGCAATCGCTGGGAGCATATCATCAACCGAAATTTCGCTGCGTGGTACATCGGTGGCATTTAAACGGTTCAAACCCGCCATCGCAAGAAAGGTCGCGGCAGCAACACCATCGTTCAACTTTTTCAAACGCGTCTGAACATTGCCGCGAAATTCCACAACCGTCAGATCGGGACGCTTATACAAGAGTTGCGATTTACGGCGCAGGGACGAGGTGCCCACCACAGAGCCGCTTGGCAAGTCGGCCAGCGTACCGCCATCCAAATGGATAAATGCATCGCACGGGTTCTCGCGCGGCAGGTAGCAATCCAACATCAACCCCTCGGGCTGATCCACGGGCATGTCTTTCATCGAATGCACAGCGATATCGATGGAGCCATCTAGCAACTGATCCTCGATCTCGCGAGTAAATAGCCCCTTGCCGCCAATTTCTTTTAACGCGCGGTCCAACACGCGATCGCCTTGGGTCGAAATCACTACGATCTCAAAAGCCTCGGCGGGCAGGTCAAAATGAGCCATGATGCGGGTACGCGTCTCATGCGCTTGCGCGAGGGCAAGCGGCGAGCCACGAGTGCCGATCTTGAACGTTTGGGCGGGGGTCGGGAGCGTAAATGTCATGCGCACACGCTTACCCGCGACAGATGCGCCTGACAAGTGATCCCTGACCTATCCGACCTTGACAAAAGCACGCAGGAAAGGGACCAACAGCGAAACGATTGGGAGAACGACATGACTGACAAGACTATCCTCAAAGCGCTCAAAGGCGAGACGCAAGTCGTTCCCCCCATCTGGATGATGCGCCAAGCCGGCCGTTACCTGCCTGAATACAAAGCGACACGCGCCCAAGCGGGTGACTTTTTGTCGCTCTGCTACAATCCCGATCTGGCCGCCGAAGTGACGCTGCAGCCGATCCGCCGTTTTGGATTCGATGCCGCCATCCTGTTCGCGGATATTTTGTTGTTGCCGCAGGCGTTAGGCGCCGATCTGTGGTTTGTCACCGGCGAAGGACCGCGCCTGTCTACCATCACAAGTGACGCTGATTTTGCACCGATCAAGACCAAGGACGACATCCACGACACATTGGCACCTGTCTATGAGACCGTGAAAATCCTGTCGCAAGAACTGCCCAAAGAGACGACATTGATCGGCTTTGCCGGTGCGCCGTGGACCGTTGCCACCTACATGATCGCAGGGCGCGGCACACCGGACCAAGGCCCCGCACATGCGCTGCGCGAGGGCAATACCGCGTTGTTCGAAAAGATCATCGACCTGCTGACCATCAGCACCATCGAGTACCTCGACATGCAAATCAAAGCGGGCGCCGAAGTCGTCAAAATCTTTGACAGTTGGGCCGGCTCGCTCAAGGGCGAAGCGTTTGAGAAATATGCCGTCGAACCCGCGCGCATCATCACCACCGAATTGAAAAAACGCCACCCCGGCATTCCGGTCATCGGGTTCCCGCGCGAAGCAGGCGATGGCTACATCGGGTTCCACGCCAAAACCGGCGTCAATTGTGTGGCCCTCGACAACTCCGTCTCACCCGAATGGGCCGCGGCAAACGTGCAAAAAGACGGCTGCGTTCAGGGCAACCTCAAGTCGTCGCATATGGTTACGGGCGGTCAGGATTTGATCGACGAGGTGCGCCACATCCGCGAAACATTCTCCAACGGGCCGCACATCTTTAACCTCGGCCATGGCATCACGCCCGATGCCGATCCTGACAACGTCTCGTTGATGATCGAAACGCTCCGCGAGAACGCCTAATGTTGATCCGTGACGCCGTTCAATCCGACCTCCCCGCCGTTGCAGCCATCCATGTCGCCAGCTGGCGTATGGCCTATCGCGGGTTGCTGTCAGACGACTACCTTGGCCAACCCGTGGCGGACGATCTCAACGGCAAATGGGTCGGTATGGACATCCCCGCCGAGGACATTTTACTTGTCGCAATCGACGACAACGCGGTGACGGGATTTATCTACGTCAAAGGTGGTAAACATCCCGCCTATATAGACAACCTGCATGTCGATCCCGACCGCAAGCGCGCAGGGATCGGTGCAGCCCTGATGAAGGCGGCAGCGCGTACCCTGATCGCACGCGGCCACAATAGCGCCTACCTGACCGTCATCACAGACAACGCCGCAGCCGTGGATTTCTACCGCAAAATGGGCGGGGCGTTCGGGCCAAAACAAAACGAATTGCTTTACGGCGAACCCGTCCAGACCTACCCCGTCCATTGGGGTGATTTACGCGAGCTGGCTGACTAGACCCACTTTGCCATTGGCGGCAAGCTCATGAGCACCGCGTTGGCATCATGGCCTGTCTCTAGTCCGAATTTTGTTCCACGGTCATAAACGAGGTTGTATTCGGCGTAGAGGCCACGGTGCACAAGCTGTTGATCCTTGTCGGCATCGGTCCACGGCGTATTGCGCCGCTTGTTCGTAGGCGCAAGGAAGGCGGGCAGAAACGCGCGCCCGACATCTTGCGTAAACGCAAAATCGTTCTCCCAATCGCCCGTGTTGTGGTCGTCGTAGAAAATACCGCCAACACCACGCGCGCGGCCACGGTGCGGCACGTAAAAATACTCATCCGCCCACTCTTTATAACGCGGGTAGTAGCTGGCGTCATGGCGATCGCAGTGCTCTTTTTGAACTGCGTGGAATGCCGCCGTATCATCTGCATATTCAATGCACGGATTCAAATCCGAACCCCCACCAAACCACCACGCATGTGGGGTCCAAAACATCCGCGTATTCATATGGACGGCTGGCGCGTGCGGGTTTTGCATATGTGCGACTAGAGATATCCCTGCGGCCCAAAACCTTGGGTCATCCTTCATGCCGTCAATCCCCTTACGGGCAGCCATCGCCATTTGTGCGCGTTCCCCAAGCACACCGTAGACCGTCGACACGTTGACCCCAACTTTCTCAAATACACGCCCGCCACGCATTACAGACATCAATCCACCGCCTGCATCTGAGCCGTCGTCTGAGGCGCGTGTGGTTTCAGTCACCTCAAAGCGACCTGCAGGCAGGTGCGAGAATGGCCCCTCTGATTGCGTATCTTCGACGCCCTCGAATGCGGCGACGATGTCATTACGTAAGGACCGGAACCACGCGGAGGCACGCGCCTTTTCATCGTTCATATCAGGTTGGGGCTGTTGGGTCATAATGGCGTCCTTCGTCGTGCGAGTGCTTTGTTGCGCAGACCTAGCAGGAATGCGCCGACCCTGCCAAGCCCACTTCCCCTGCGGCCAAAAGGCGCTATGCTCAAACCACTGATCACGAAGCGTTTCTTATGGAGTTCCCTATGCGTTGGTTTTTGCCTTTGGCCGTTTTGCCGTTTCTTGCGGCGTGCTCCGAACAGCAAATGTGCATCTCTGGTGCAACAAAAGACCTGCGTGTTGTGCGCGGGTTTGTGACTGAAACCGAGGGGAATTTGCGCCGTGGCTATGCGCTGATCGAAGTGGACGTCATCGACTTTGAAACGCGATCGTGCGGCACAAAACAAGATGGATCAACGAAATACTGTCGCATCCCAGTGCGCGACACCGAACTTAGACCAAAGGCAATCGATCTCGACGCAGAGGCGGCCAAATTAGCCTCACTTAAACGCAAGGAAGCGCAACTAGCCGCGGCCGCAGAACAACAAATTGCCGCTTGCAAAGTGGCTTACCCCGACGACTAAATGTCTAGTGAGTTGGGGCCTGAACGGAATCCAAGAGAGTGCGGCCCCCATCTACGTCCAACACCTGCCCCGTAACAAACCCCGAGCCTTCAGAGGCGAGATATTGCACCGTTTCGGCCACGTCAGACGCGGGCGCGACACGCGCCAAAGGTGTCCCAAGCAAAATTTCATCACGGTAGTCAGGGTTCTCGGACAAAACATCACTCAAACTGGCGCTCAGGACAGAACCAAATGCCACAGCATTGACGCGAATGCGGCACGGCGCGAGCGCAACAGCCATAGAGCGCGTCATTTGCTCCACCGCGGCACTTGAGATCGAAAAGGCAAGCATTTCAGGCTGCGTGCGGCGCGCGGCAACCGACGATAGATTGACGATTGAGCCTAGCATACCTTCTGTCCGCTCTTCTTTCTCACCACACTTGATCATCCATTTCGCGACTTGCTGCGTTAGTCGCAATGCCGTCAAAAGGTTTTGTTCCAACAGCGCCTCAACGTTATCATCGTCTGCCGATAAGGGGTCACTTTGCGCCACTTGCCGTGATGCGTTCACCAAAATGTCGACACCGTCAAACGCATCCACTGTCGCAGAAAGAAGGTTCGCAATCGTCAGTTTTTGACGCAGATCGCCCGCAAAATAAGCAACCTTTGCGCCCTCAAGTTCGGCCGCTTCGCCAACTTCGGCGATCAAACCCTCTTCGTCCATGTCTGCAAACATGACGTTTGCGCCTTGGGCCTCGAAATGCCGTGCAATTGCGAGACCAACACCATTTGCAGCGCCGGTAATGATGGCTGTTTTACCAGCAATCGAAAAGCTCATAACATCATCCCTGATTCTGTTCGCGCTAACTTACGAGGTTCACGCACGTGTGCGAAGAGGCCTCTTAGCGTAAAGCACTTTGAAGCCACCCGTATCCGCGATCTTTTCCACATGCATAAACCGCTCAGACAAGGCCGCCTCGTAGGGAAGTTGCCGATTGGCGACCAACCACAGCTCGCCATACGGTGCCAAAAGACGCGCCGCAGCTGCGATAAACGCTTGCCCCAAAGCCGGATCAGCGGCCCGCGTGGTGTGAAACGGCGGGTTCATAACAATAGCGTCAAACCGTACCTTGGCATCAAACTGTGTGGCATCGGCCCAGTGAAACGTGGCACGCGGATCGACGACATTGACTTTAGCACACTCAAAAGCGGCATGTTCGGCCTCGACCACATGAAGCACTTTTACACCATCCCGCGCTAGAATATGACGCGAAAGATACCCCCATCCCGCACCTAGATCGGCGATTTTTGACGGTAGTTTTTGTGGAAGTGTGGCAATCAGTAGCTCGGACGCCTTGTCTACCCGGTCCGCAGAAAAAACACCCAAGCGCGTTTCGAACCCGTCCACCACAGCGAGCGGGCCGACATCGGCCCAATCGGAAAAGTCGCCACCCTCAAATGCAATCGCCTTACCGTGGGATTTTGAAACCACACGCACAGCCTCACCGCGTTTTTTCAGATCGCGTGCAATACTATCTATCCCGTCAGTTTTTTGACCATCGACAATCACCACCTGCGCACGACTTGCAGCGTCGGCAATAAGAGCGCGGGCCTCAAGCTTGGCGCGCGGCACAACCACGATTGCAACATCAAACAGTCCTTCCGGCGCGACCCGAACACTGAACCCCGCATCGCGAAATGCATCATGATCGGGCTTAAACCCCTGAACGATTTGCACAGACGCGGGGTCAAACATCGACAAATCGGCGCCAATGCGGGGTCTGTAGATCACCACACGATCGGACGTTCCATCAAGGAGTAAAGAGATGCGAGACGATATCATTATAAATGACGCGGCTGGGGCAGCGCTCTAGTCCTTTTCCATCGTGCACTGCAGCGGATGCTGATGCCGCTGGGCAAAGTCCATGACCTGACTCACTTTTGTCTCGGCAATCTCGTGCGGGAAAACTCCGACCACGGCCAGTCCCTTTTTGTGGACCGTCAACATGATCTCGGTTGCCTGTGAGTGACCAATTGCAAAAAAACGCTCCAGCACAAGGATGACAAACTCCATAGGGGTATAGTCGTCATTGAGCAGCATCACCTTGTAGAGTGGGGGGCGCTTTGTCTTGGGTTTGGTTTTGGTTGCGAGAGATGTATCGCCGCCATCATCAAAGCGGTCGTCGTCGGACATCATGTGAGGGAAGAGGATCACTCTGGCGTCTCCGGATTGCGTCGTACCAAACATCGTGTTGCTAGGCGCTGTATATAGCCTCTTTCTCGCATCATTAAAGGGGGTTATCCACTCAGGGTAAAAGAGAGATGTAAATGAGCGCCAAAATTTCGACAATCGCTTTCGACGCAGACGACACGCTATGGGAAAATGAACAGTTTTTTCGCATCACTCAGGAGCGATTTTGCGAACTTCTGGCCGATTATACACACGCCGATCATCTCGCTGAACGCTTGCTTGCGGCAGAACGGCGCAACCTTGGTGGTTATGGATTTGGAATCAAGGGATTCGTCTTATCCATGATAGAGACAGCGATCGAAGTGACCGACGAGAGGGTGCCTGCCAAGGTGATCAAGGAATTGATACAGGCAGGACAAGACATGCTATCGCATCCAATTCACCTGCTTGAGGGCGTCGAAGAAACCGTGCGCACCCTCGCGGCGGATCATGAAATCATCATGGTGACCAAGGGCGATCTACTCGACCAAGAACGCAAACTTGCGCAATCAGGTTTAGGCGATTTATTTGATGCGGTTGAGATCGTGTCCGCAAAAACAGCGCCTGTGTACGCGGATATATTCCACCGACATGGCGTCGCACCAGAGCGCGCCGTGATGGTCGGCAATTCGATGAAGTCGGATGTTCTGCCACCGATAGAGGTCGGCGCTTGGGGTGTCTACATCCCGCATTCCATCACATGGGCCATCGAACACGCCAAAGCTCCGGAAGGGCACCCCCGCTATAAACACCTCGAAGCCCTCGTAGATCTCCCCGCTTTTGTTGGGGCAATCTCACGGTGATTGAGATGTGATTCTTGCGTTCATTTGGGTGGCTAGATGTTGCAAAAGTTTCGAACAACCGAGCGATGCACCGTATTTAGAGGTCCATTGAAATCTCGCCACCATATATGGCGTTGCATCAATACCATCGCTTAAAGCCTTATAAAATTGACTGTTTTCACGATTCAAAGCCTGTGCTAGCGTCTTTTAAATAAGCTGGGCGAAATGATCTGGCACATACGAGGCAGAGTTATGATGTTGAGCAACGTGCAAGCGTGGGTACACCCGCGTGCCGTGATCGGGCGTATTTTCCCAATTGTTTTGATCGCTCTAGCGATGCTAGTCGGCATATCGGCCAAAGTTATGGCCGCTGAATATGCCGCATTGGTGATGGACGCACGCAACGGAAAAATCCTGCATTCGAGCAATGCCGACACACGCCTGCATCCTGCGTCCCTCACCAAAATGATGACGCTCTACATCGCGTTTGAAGCTGTTGAGAATGGTGAGATCGGCCTCGACACCCTTGTCACCATCTCCAAAAACGCCGCAGCAGAGCCGCCTTCAAAACTGGGGCTGAAGTCCGGTCAAAAAATAAAGCTACGTTACCTCATCCGCGCCGCCGCCGTAAAATCCGCAAATGATGCCGCCACCGCAATCGGTGAAGCGATCGAAGGATCGGAAGCCGCATTCGCACGCCGCATGAACCGCACAGCCAAAGAACTCGGCATGTCACGCACCACGTTCAAAAACGCCCACGGCCTCACGGCGAGCGGACACCTGTCCACAGCGCGCGATATGTCCGTTCTGGGTCGCCACGTGTTCTATGACTACCCAGACTACTACAATATCTTTTCACGCACGACTGCCGATGCTGGCGTACGCACTGTGTCCCACACCAACAGCCGCTTTCTCAACAGTTATGCCGGCGCAGACGGAATCAAAACGGGTTACACATCTGCCGCCGGTTTTAACCTCGTCGCCTCGGCCGAACGCGGCGGCGAGCGCATCATCACGACCGTATTTGGCGGACGCTCTACCGCGACACGCAATGCGCGCGTCACCGAGTTGATGGATTTAGGGTTCCAGCGCGCGCCCAACCGTGTCGCAGTTGTCAAACCCAAACGCCCCCCCTACTTGGGCAAAGCTGCTGGCAGCGCCGTTATGGTCGCAGGCACGCAAGACGCGCCGAGCGTGGCCTCCAAAATCATTCGCGTCACAATCAACGTCACGCAAAGCCCAATCCCCAAACCGCGCCCGATACGCACATTGGCGCCCGAAGACGAAACGATGCTACTGTCCATGTCGGATGACATCTTCAATGCCGTTACACAGGCGCAACAAGATGAACAGGTTCTGGCCATCGCCGAGGCGGCGACATCACAGGCCACGCAAGTGCTTGAACAAGTCGAGCAGGTCGCACAGCTAGACGCGCCCCTTGCGCCCTCCCCGACTAAAACTGCTCCCGCTGGCCTGTCAGACATAACCCCTAAGCCGCGCCCTGTCTCGCTTCAGCTGACCAACGTGACGCCCACTGCGGCGGTTATACCGACACGCGCGTTGGCGGCTCAGTCTGGCCCAGAAATCGTGACACGCATCTCGACCTCTGGATCGCGCCATTGGGGCGTCAACATCGGCACCTACGGCTCTGAATACGAGGCGCGCAAAATCTTGCTCAAGACGGCATTGACAGAACTCGACATGCTCGACGGTGCACTGCGCAAAGTCGTGAAATCAAAGCGTGGCTATCAGGCCAACTTTCTTGGTCTCACCGAAGATCTCGCTGGGATGACCTGTCGTCGCCTTACAGCACGCGGCATAGATTGCGACCCGATTGGCCCGACCTAAACAGACCACGACAACACAATCACCACGAGAGGGCGTGGGCGTTCAGACGCCTGCGCCCTCTTCAACTTTCAGATCAAACGCGGCGGCGACGAGCGCCTTGGTATAGGGATGTTGTGGCGCGTCAAAAATCGCATCGGCATCGCCGGCCTCAACCACATCACCGCGCTTCATCACCATCACTTTATGGCTGAGCGCACGCACCACCCGAAGGTCGTGAGAGATAAAGAGGTAGGCAAGTTTGTGTTTGACCTGAAGGTCGCGCAACAGATCCACGATCTGCACCTGTACCGTCATATCGAGCGCCGATGTCGGCTCGTCCAGAACCACCAAACGCGGGCGCAAAATCATCGCACGCGCAATCGCCACACGTTGGCGTTGCCCGCCTGAAAACTCGTGCGGATACCGATGACGAGTGTCTGGGTCAAGGCCGACCTCGCGCATGATCTCAATCACCGCCGACTCTTTAGACGTATGATCACCCAAACCATGGACGCCTAACCCCTCAGCAATGATTTGCGCAATGGTCATGCGCGGGGAGAGCGATCCATAAGGATCTTGAAACACAATCTGCATATCGGCGCGTAGACCCCGCAGAGCACGGTTGTTCCACCCTTGAACGTCTTGCCCCATAACAACCACGGGGCCTTGTGAGGAAATCAGTCGCATCATTGCAAGCGCCAAGGTGGTTTTGCCCGATCCGGATTCGCCGACAACACCCACCGTCTCGCCCTCGCGCACGGAAAATGTCGCGGCATTCACGGCCTTCACATAGCCCGCTGTGCGCCGCAAAAATCCGCGCTGAATAGGAAACCAGATCCGCAGGTCTTTGGTCTCTGCCACAACCTTGGCATCTTGAGGCACAGGGACGGGACGCCCCGTTGCCTCGGCCTCCAACAGCAGCTTGGTATAAGGATGGCCGGGCGCATCGAATATTTCCGCTGTTTTACCCGCCTCGACAATCTCACCGTCTTTCATCACACAAACACGATCGGCAAATTTGCGCACGATGTTGAGGTCATGGGTGATGAACAGCATCGACATGCCCTCATCGCGTTTGATATCCATCAACAGGTCAAGGATTTGCGCCTGAATGGTCACATCCAACGCCGTGGTCGGCTCATCGGCAATCAGCAATTTCGGCGCATTCGCAAGCGCCATTGCGATCATAACACGCTGACGTTGCCCGCCCGACAGTTGATGCGGATAAGCGCCCAACCGTTCCTCGGCATTGTGAATGCCCACACGGTCCAGAAGATACAAAATACGTTCGCGGGCCTTTCCCCCTTTCACACCTTGGTGGACGAGCAGAATCTCGGCGAGCTGTTTCTCAATCGTGTGCAGCGGATTGAGCGAGGTCATTGGCTCTTGGAAGATAAAGCTGACGTCATTGCCGCGAATTTTGCGCAGCACGTTTTCATTCGCACCGGCCAGTTCCCGACCCTCATAAAGGATCGATCCGCCGATGACGGCGTTGTCGGACAGCAGGTTCACCGACGACAATGCTGTGACGGATTTACCCGAACCACTCTCACCGACCAAGGCGACAACCTCGCCCTTTTCGACACGAAACGACACGCCTTTGACCGCCTCGACAAGGCCGCCATCCTGTTTGAACGACACGCGCAAATCTGTGAACTCAAGAAGGCTCATTGAAAGGTCTTTCTCGGATCAAAGGCATCGCGCACCCCCTCGAAAACAAAGACGAGGAGCGATAGCATGATGGCGTAGGTGAAAAATGCGGTGAACCCGAGCCACGGCGCTTGTAGGTTTTGTTTGGCCTGTAAGGTCAGCTCACCCAGTGACGGATAGGACGATGGCAACCCGAAGCCAAGAAAATCGAGCGAAGCAAGCGTTCCGATGGTTCCTGTCACGATGAACGGCAACAGCGTCAACGTTGCGACCATCGCATTGGGCAACATGTGGCGGAACATGATTGTCCAGTTGCCAACGCCCAATGCCCGCGCCGCACGAATGTATTCGAAATTACGCGCCCGCAAAAACTCAGCTCGTACAACACCCACCAACGCGGGCCACCCGAACAGGATGGTGACAAAGACCAAGAGCCAGAAACTTCGCCCCAATATGGCAAACAAGATGATGATGACGTAGAGCGAGGGCATGGAGCCCCAGATTTCCAACACACGTTGAAACACAATATCGGTGCGCCCGCCAAAGAACCCTTGAATTGCGCCCGCGACAATACCAATGGTCGACGCCACAACCGTCACGATCAGCGTGAACAGGATCGACAGGCGAAACCCGTAGATCACCCGTGCGACCACATCGCGTTTGGTGTCATCGGTGCCGAGCCAGTTTTGCGTGGTTGGCGGTGACGGGGCCGCCCCCGGGCCTTCGACCTGAGTGTTGAACGAATAGCGGATCGGCGGCCACAATAGCCACCCTTTCTCGATCGGCTCACCGTTCACATTACCGTCTTCGGCATCTGCGACAATGGCGTCTGGATCGTCGAAACACTCGACCAAACCACCCGAAACGATCAGGCATTCCACCTCGGGATAGCGGTAAACCGCCTCGGTCGCGAAATCGCCACCGAATGCAGTTTCGGGATAAAAGTTGAAAATCGGCGTATAGTAACTTCCGCGATAATTCACGATGATCGGTTTGTCATTGGCGAGAAATTCCGCAAACAACGACAATACAAACAGGAAGCTAAAGATCCAAAGTGACCATAGCGCTCGGCTGTTTGCCTTGAAATTGCGCCACCGGCGTTGATTGAGAGGGGACAGACGCATTTCAGCTCTCCCGCTTTTCAAAGTCGAT
>NZ_CBFHKW010000059.1:6882-15695 GCF_965656515.1 Celeribacter marinus | reverse complement strand
GTTTGCCGACACCAATGTAAGAATTAATGCTGATGAAAACTACGTTGTTGCTGCTGGCGATACGGCAGTCATTAGCTCTGAAAGCTTTTACGTGAACGTCACGCCTGGTGCGGCGTCACGCAGTGCTCTTGTACCGTATGAAAACGGTATTGCCGTGGCGGGCAACGGGCAGGTACGTTGGGTCGCGGATGACAACGGCAAGCTTGTTCAAGTTGAGGCAACCGACACGACATCCGGCACCACGGCTGCAATGGTCGTGACAAATGCTGATGGCAACACCCATGGCGTGGTCGTCCAAGAGACCAAAACAGTGGTTTCGGGTGGTTCGACGTCAAGCAGCATGACGCTCGCCGACAATGGTGCGACCTTCTCCAACTCCGCAACGGGCGCTCCAATTCAGGTGCACGGCGTTGCCGATGGCACGGCCGAATTCGATGCGGTCAACGTCCGTCAATTGTATAGCGGTTTGGCCGCTGTTCTGGCATCCACCCCCGATCTTTCATTGACCCCTGGAAAGTCAGGCATGGCAATCGGTCTTGGCGGCTACGGCGGCTATAACGCAATTGGTCTTGGGTTTGGCCACATGTTGCCCAATGGCGCGATCATGCAAGGGTCCATCGCAAAGGGCCAGCACAGCGAAGTCGCCTATAAAGCGGGCGTTTCGTGGACGTGGTAACGCGTAGATCTGCCTAAACCATAGACAAAGGGCCGCAGTGATAAACCTGCGGCCCTTTTTTATCGCGCGTAGGGTGATGCCGATCTACCCAAAACCGACCACAACGATCAGGCCTTGGGTGCAAAACGCGCCCCCTTATTGGTGGTTTCGGGCGACCAATTAGGCCGCTGTTCCACCGTTTTCAGGGAAAAAGCAGGCGGCGCAATGGGCCTCACTGTTAAGGGTCGGACGTAGTTTGCGACACTTGTCTTGTGCTTTCCAACAGCGCGGCGCGAACGGGCAGCCCTCGGGGATTGCCAACGGGGACGGCAGTTCGCCCTCAAGTTTGATACGCTCCTTTTTCAGGCGCGGGTTGGCTTGCGGCGTCGCGGAAAGCAGTGCTTTGGTGTACGGATGAAACGGCGCGTCAAAGATCGCTGCGCGGCTGCCCTTTTCCACGGCGCGCCCCAGATACATCACGATGACATCGTCGGCGACATGGCGCACCACGCTTAGGTCGTGCGAGATAAACAGATAGGCCAGTTGCAGCCGCTCTTGTAGATCAACCAATAGGTTTAGAACCGAGCTTTGGATTGATAGATCAAGGGCGGAGACGGGCTCATCAAGGACCAGCACCTTTGGGTCGAGCATCAGGGCGCGTGCGATCGCGATGCGTTGGCGTTGACCGCCCGAAAACATATGTGGATAGCGCTCGAAATGTTCAGGGCGCAGGCCGACCAGCCCAAGCATTTCACGCGCCTTGGCGGTGCGCTCTTCGGCGCTCATATCAGGGCGGTTGATTTTAAGCGGCTCTTCTAGGATCGTGCCAACCCGTTGGCGCGGGTTGAGCGATCCGTAGGGGTCTTGGAACACGATCTGCACGGACTTGCGCAATGAGGCCCAGTCTTGCGGGATCACGGGTTTGCCGTCCAAGGTGATCGACCCTGATGTCGGTTCTTCGATCATGGTGACAAGGCGCGCGAGGGTCGACTTTCCGCACCCGCTCTCGCCCACAACCGCGAGTGTTTTCCCGGGGTAGAGGTCGAAATCGACCCCCGCCACGGCCTTGAGTGTGCGCGGCTTTCGGAACATTCCGCCGCTGATCTCATAATGCCGCTCGAGTGCCGTGGCCGTCATTACCGGATCTGTCATGACGCAGCCCTCTCATTCATATTTAGTGGATAAAAGCACCGCGCATCATCGCTATCGCCGTGTAGGGCAGGAGGGGCTTGGACCTTGCACTTTGCATCGGCAAATGTGCAGCGCGGCGCAAATAGGCACCCCGCAGGACGGTCAAATTGGCCGGGCACAACACCGGGTATGGTGGGCAAGCGGCGCTCGGTTGCGCGCTCTGGCAGGGCATCCAATAGAGCGGCGGTATAGGGATGGTGCGGTGTTTCAAACAGCGGCACAACAGGCTGCTCTTCGATCTTTTGGCCTGCATATTGAACGCTGACCCGTTCGGCGGTTTCGGCCACAACACCCATGTCGTGGGTGATGAGCACGAGCCCCATGCCCGTCTCGTCGCGCAAGGATGCCAACAGGTCAAGAATTTGCGCCTGAATGGTGACATCAAGCGCGGTCGTAGGCTCATCCGCGATCAACAATTTGGGCCGACAGGCAATCGCCATAGCGATCATCACGCGTTGGTTCATGCCGCCAGACATCTGGTGTGGAAAGGCCGCGAGCCGTTTTTCAGGGTCAGGGATGCCAACTTGTTCGAACAGTTCAATAGCGCGGGCATGGCGTTCGCGCCGCCCCATGCCCAATTGCACACGTAGGGCTTCGCGTATTTGCCAGCCAACGGTGAAACAGGGATTTAGTGATGACATTGGCTCTTGGAAGATCATGGCAAGATCGTTGCCAATGATTTTACGCCGCGCTTTGGGGGCGATTGTCAGCAGGTCTTGGCCATCGAATGTTAGCTCGTCGGCCGTGACTGTGGCGGTCCATGGCAACAATCCCATCAGCGCCAACATCGACACCGATTTGCCTGAGCCGCTTTCCCCGACAATGGCCAGAATCTCGCCGTTGTTGACGTCCTGATCAACGCTGTCCACGGCCCGAAATTTACCCGATGCCGTTGTGAAATCGACGCTGAGGTTTCTGATGCGTAAAAGGGTCATCGGTTAGCTCCGCTTCAGTTTCGGATCAAGTGCGTCGCGTAGCCCGTCACCCATCAAATTGATCGCCAGAACGGTCACGAGAATGGCAATGCCGGGGAATGTCACCACCCACCATGCGCGCAAGATGAACTCGCGGGCTTCGGCGAGCATGGTGCCCCACTCAGGGGTCGGGGGTTGCGCGCCCATCCCCAAAAACCCAAGGGCGGCCGCGTCCAGAATGGCCGTGGAGAATGACAAGGCCGCTTGCACAATAATAGGCGCCAAGCAGTTGGGTAACACCGTCACAAACATCAATCGTACAACGCCGGACCCCGCCACGCGAGCGGAGGTAACGTAGTCCTTTTGGCGCTCCGATAGGACGCTGGCGCGCGTTAGTCGGACGTAGTGAGGTTGCAGAACGATGGCGATTGCAATCATCGCATTGGTGAGTGACGGGCCTAAAACGGCAACCAGCACGAGCGCCAGAAGCAAGGAGGGGAACGCCAACACAATGTCCATGATCCGCATGATGATGCTATCGAGCCATTTGGGGGCAAACCCCGCGATCAACCCGATGATAATGCCGCCCGTGGCCGCGATGCTCACGACGACAACCCCCACAAAGAACGAGTATCGCGCACCGACAATCAGACGCGAGAGCATGTCGCGCCCGAGTGGATCTGTACCAAGGATATGGGTCCACGATCCCCCCTCTTGCCAGACGGGGGGCTGTAACGTCGCGCTACGAAATTGTTCTGTGGCATCATGCGGTGCGACCCACGGGCCGAAAAACGCAAGGAATGCGAAGGCCGCAAAAATCCACAATCCGATGACCGCCCCGCGGTTTTCGCGAAAATAGAACCAGAATTCGCCAAGGCGACCGGGGCGTGCGTGGCTGTCGGGAGTTTGCTCGATATTGCTCATTCTATCGCTTCCGGATCTTGGGGTTGATGACGCCGTACAGCATATCAACGGTAAGGTTCACGATCATCACCATCACGGCAATCAGCAATAGCCCGCCTTGAACAACGGGGTAGTCGCGGCGAAAAATACTATCGACCATCCATTTGCCAATACCGGGCCAGCTAAAAATGGTCTCGGTCAAAATAGCCCCCGCGAGCAATGTGCCGACTGACAGGCCGATCACGGTAATGACGGGGATCAAAGCGTTGCGCAGGGCGTGCACCCCGTTGATGCGCGTGGGCGACATCCCTTTGGCGCGCGCGGTTCGAATGTAATCTTCGCCTAGAACCTCGAGCATCGCGGAGCGGGTTTGGCGTGCAATCACAGCCAACGGGATCGTGCCGAGCACAATGGTGGGCAAAATCAGGTGCCGCACCGCCGAGACGAACGCGCCCTTTTGACCAGATGCGACACTGTCGATCAACATAAAGCCCGTGGGGTTGGGGAAGTAGTAAATGAGATCAATACGGCCGGACACGGGAGTCCATTGCAACATGCCCGAGAACATGATGATGAGCAAAAGGGCCCACCAGAAAATGGGCATTGAGTAGCCGATCAGAGCCGTGGACATCAACGCGCGGTCTGCGAATTTGCCACGGTTCACGGCGGCGATCACACCCGCAGGCAATCCAATGACCACCGCAAAGATCATGGCACAGATCGAGAGTTCAAGCGTTGCAGGGAACAGGGCAAAGAACTCGTCCCAGACGGGGCGTTTGGTCACAAACGAGGTACCAAGGTCGCCTTGCAACACCCCTGTCAGGTAATCCCAAAATTGCACATATATCGGGCGGTCATAGCCAAATTGTGCTGCCAATTCGGCGTAGCGTTCATCGGAAATACCGCGTTCGCCAGCCATAACTTGGATAGGATCACCGGGCAGGGCGCGGATGAAGCTGAACGAGATCAATGTGACCCCGATGAATGTGGGAATGAAGGTCAGCAGGCGGCTAAGCGCATAGTTCAGCATGAGATCACCATCAATTCTTTGGGAAAGCGGGTCAGGGTTTCACACCCGTCTTGGGTGATCAGTACATCATCTTCGATCCGTACACCGAAGTTGCCAATGTCATATAGACCCGGCTCGTTGGTGTAGACCGTGCCTGCGGGCAGGGGCATATGATTGCCACGCATAATGTACGGAGCCTCGTGTACATCGCGGCCCAAACCGTGTCCGGTCTTGGTGCGGATGCGCTCGGCGTAGGGCGAGGCCTCCAAGACCGATGTGACAACATCGTCGATCTCATGCGCCGTCACACCCGCGCGCGTCATGGCCAATCCCGCCAAATTCGCGGCCAACACGGTCTCGTAAACCGCGCGCCCCTCGTCACTGACATGATCCAGAAAAACAGTGCGGGTGATGTCGGCGGCAAAGCCGTTTTTGCGCGCCCCGAAATCAAACAACATCGCATCGCCTGCTTTGACCATGTAGTCACCACGCGCATGGGCGTGCGGCATCGCGGTGGCGTCACCGGCCACAACAATCGGGCTAAACGCCAGATCGTCGGCTCCTTCGTCAAACAGGAATTTGATCAACGTTTGCTCGATCTGCTTTTCGGATTGGCCCAGTTTGATACTGGCCAATGTGCGGTGCAGGGCGCGCTCGGAAATATCAATGGCCTCTTGCATCGCGGCAATATCTGCCGAGGTTTTGATCATCCGCAGGCCGGAAATCTCACGCTCGCCATCAATGATTTTCAATGTCGGCTGCGCGGCAATAAGGGCATGATGCACAAAAACGCGCATGACCTGCCCCTCGACGGCCACAGATGAAATGTTGAGATGCGCCATCAATTGGGCAAAGGCGTCGCTGTAGCCGGTTTGGTCGCGCCAATCAAAAACCGCGCCGTCAAACCCGACACCGGCCCAGCTTCCAAGCTCAAGATTGGGCACCAATGCGGCGGCGGGGCCATGTGCGGGGATCACAATCAAAAACGGACGCTCGTGGCTCATGAAGTCATGTTCAAGTGCGCGCGAAAAATTGGGACCAGGCACAAGAGCTACGGCATCGACGCCTAGATCGCTGGCAACGCGGGCATAGTCAGACAGGCGATCGGATAGTGAATTTGACACAGGCTGCGTGCTCCCTTGGTGGTCCGAAAATAGATGAGGGTGGCGCGTGACACGCCACCCTCTGATTTAAAAGCCGCTTATTGCGACAGGCCAACTTGGTTGAAGATGTGACCCCCAAGTGGGTGGACAACATAGCCTTCAACTTCTGGACGCATGGTCATGTAGACAACCGAATGCGCGATTGTGGCCCAAGGTGCTTGGTCCTTGAAGATCGCTTGTGCTTCCTCATAGAGAGCTGCCCGCTCTGCTTGTGTTGGCAGAACTTTGGCTTTCTGGATCAACGCCTCGAACTCTTCGTTACACCACTGTGCACGGTTTGATGCGCCAACGCCGTCACACCCCAAAAGAACGGCTAGGAAGTTATCGGGATCACCGTTGTCACCCGTCCAACCGAGAAGAACCGCACCATCACGATCCTCAGCTTTGGACCGCTCAAGATATTCACCCCACTCGTAGGACACGATCTCGACGTTCACGCCAACCTTGGAGAAGTCCGCTTGCATCAGCTCGGCCATACGGCGCGCGTTCGGGTTGTAGGGACGCTGAACCGGCATGGCCCAGATCTTCAGGTTCAGATCTGTCACGCCTTCCGCTTCCAAAGCGGCCTTTGCGGCTTCTGGATCATAAGCATCATCAACAGTTGCTTCGCTATACGACCACATCGTTGGCGGGATCGGGTTCTTTGCGATTTGACCGGACCCTTGGAAAACCACATCAATGATCGCTTGTTTGTCGATCGCCATGTTCAACGCCTTGCGGACGTTCGCATTGTCGTAGGGTGCAACCTTGGTGTTATAGGCGAGGTAGCCGACGTTGAGACCTTCTTGCTGCATCACAACAATATCATCCGCGGCCTGCATCGCAGAAATGTCAGCAGGGTTTGCATAGGCCATTACGTGACACTCGCCCGCCTGAACCTTCTGGTAACGCACTGACGCATCGGGCGTGATCGCAAAGATCAGGCTTTCGACTTTGGCTTTGTCACCCCAATACGCATCGTTGCGCAGATAGCGGATAACAGCGTCTTTTTGGTAGGCTTGGAACGTGAACGGACCAGTACCAATCGGCGCTTGGTTGAGCATTTCGGGCGTGCCTGCGGCCAACATTGCATCCGCGTATTCCTTGGACACGATCGAGGCAAAGTCCATCGCCATGTTGGCAATAATGGGCGCTTCTGGACGGGTTAGGTTGAACACAACCGTGTAGTCGTCAACTTTCTCGATGCTCTCGATCAGATCAGGCATCGACATGCCGCCATAGTATTCCCACGTGCCGCCTGAGACCTCGTGGTATGGGTTCTCTGGGTTGCCCTGACGATCAAAGCTAAAGATCACATCGTCAGCGTTGAAATCACGCGTGGGTGTGAAATCGGCGTTCGAGTGGAACGAGACGCCCTTGCGCAGGTTAAAGGTGACTTTCTTGCCGTCCTCGGACACGTTCCAGCTTTCGGCAAGACCAGGGATGGTTTCAGTTGTGCCAACCTTGAATTCCGACAAGCGGTTGTAGAGGGGGTGGCTCGACGCGTCGAATGTGGTACCCGACGTGAACAAAGCTGGATCAAACCCCTCAGGGGAACCCTCCGAGCAATACACAAGCGATTGCGCCTGTGCAGCCATACCAAGCGTGCTCAGCAGCAAGCCGGTGGTCATGATTTTCCGAATAGACATTCTGTTCTCTCCTTGTTGAACGTTTTTGTTATTTTTAACCCCGCAGGGGCAACATGTCATGCGGGGGGTCGATCTGTATGCTCTCTATTTCGCTGGATTTTCCGTATTGCATCCGCCCTACCCACAGTATGCGCGCGGGCTTGTCGGTTTTGTTGGACCAGCAATGCGGAGTCGCGCCTAAATAGTGTAGGCTGTCTCCCACACCCATCAGATACTCACGCTCTCCGACCATCTGTGAAATTTCACCCTCAAGGATGTAGATGATCTCCTCGCCTATGTGGTGAACCACTTCGGAAGCGTATCCAGGTGGCACGTTGATGACAAATGATGTCAACTCATGTCCTGCGCGCTCGGCCCCGATCTGTTCATATTCAATCGGTGATCCGGGGACTGCAAATTTGGGGCGGGCGCCGCCGCGCGTCAGGCTGTCAACGGCGCAGGGCGTGCGCACAAAGTAACCTGTATCGACGTCAAGGGCTTGGGCAATCTGGTTGAGTGTACCCAAGGTCGGCGTCGCGTTCCCGCGCTCGACTTGGCTAATGTATCCAACCGAAACACCTGATGCAGCCGCAACTTGATGTAGCGTCATTGACATCCGGTGCCGCAACGCGCGCATGCGGGTGCCGAGCTCAGCAGCTGTGGATGTTGTAGGTTTTGGCGTGGCGCAATTTGACACATAGTCTCCCAAGGCCGCCTTTATGCAACCTTTGGGGAGAGTGTCGCGGTCACCTCAATGCGTCAACAATAAAAATTATTTTGCCCGCAATATTAGCTTTCAAACCGGTGCCGCTTCTGTCGACATTGGGAGTGGTCGATCCGCGCACTTGGCAATGCGGCGACACAGATCACACTGACTGGCGGAATTGCCTTTGCACTGGTGACATCTAAGGCATCCAAACGGGTGTGAGCGCGCCCACTTGCCAAGTTAATCCACGCCGTTTATACGCCCCAAGTCGGGCATCCGTCCGTTAAGAATCAACATTTGTAAGCCGTGTTTGCCCACTCCGTCGCTGGAGGGCAGTTCCGGCAAAGGAGAAGCGACATGAAACTACATGAATTGCGTGATAACGCAGGCGCCACCAAAGCACGCAAACGCGTTGGCCGTGGTCCAGGTTCCGGCACCGGTAAAATGGGTGGCCGTGGTATCAAAGGTCAGAAATCCCGTTCGGGTGTAGCGATCAAAGGCTACGAAGGCGGCCAGATGCCCCTCTACCAACGTCTGCCAAAGCGCGGCTTCAACAAGCCAAACCGCAAGAAATTCTCTGTTGTGAACCTCGGCCTCATCGAGAAGTTCGTCGCAGAAGGCAAACTCGACGCCAAAGTAGAGATCAACGAAGATGCGCTGATCGC
>NZ_CBFHKW010000059.1:4636-6783 GCF_965656515.1 Celeribacter marinus | reverse complement strand
CTCGGGCCTCGTGCGCCGCAAGCTTGACGGTATCCGCGTTCTCGCCAAAGGCGACGTTAAATCCAAGCTGACGATCAACGTCACGGGTGCCTCCGCATCCGCGATTGAAGCTGTTGAAAAGGCGGGCGGCACGCTCACCGTAACAGTCAAAGCCGAAGCGGCAGCTGAATAAGGGTTGTGGTGAGGGGCCTCGCCCCTTACATCAGCTTGTAAGTTTTCCAAGCGCCGCCTGTCGGGAAACCGATGAGGCGGCGCTGTTCGTGAATAGAGAGACCTAAATGGCATCCGCAGCAGAACAGATGGCGTCGAACCTCAATTGGGGTACCATTGGCAAAGCGAAAGAGCTTCGCCAACGCATAGTATTCACTCTCGGTCTGTTGATCGTCTATCGCCTTGGCACGTTTATTCCTGTGCCTGGCATCGACGGCAACGCACTCCGTGACTTTATGGAGCAAGCCTCCGCAGGGATCGGCGGCATCCTGTCGATGTTTACGGGCGGTGCATTGGGCCGGATGGGCATCTTTGCGCTCGGCATCATGCCGTATATCTCTGCGTCGATTATCGTCCAGCTGTTGACGGCGATGGTTCCCTCCCTTGAGCAGCTCAAGAAAGAGGGCGATTCAGGTCGCAAAAAAATCAACCAGTACACGCGCTACGGCACCGTGCTTTTGGCACTGTTCCAAGCCTACGGTTTGGCTGCGTCCCTTGAGGCGGGTGATCTGGCGCATGAGGCTGGTTGGTATTTCCGTGCAGGCGTGATCATCACCCTCGTTGGCGGCACCATGTTCTTGATGTGGCTCGGTGAGCAGATCACCAATCGCGGCATCGGCAACGGTATCTCTCTCATTATTTTCGTCGGCATCGTCGCCGAAATCCCGAGCGCTTTGGCTCAGTTCTTTGCCTCCGGTCGCTCCGGTGCGATTTCCCCGCTTGTTATCCTCGTTGTGATTGCGATGGTCGTCGGGGTGATTGCCTTTGTTGTGTTCATGGAGCGATCCTTGCGCAAGGTACATATTCAGTATCCGCGCCGTCAGCAGGGCATGAAAGTCTATGATGCACAATCAAGCCATCTGCCGATCAAGGTAAACCCCGCAGGCGTTATCCCCGCGATTTTTGCCTCCTCGCTTTTGTTGCTTCCTACCACGATCGCGACCTTTTCGGGTCAGGGTGATCTTGGTCCCGTTATGTCGACCATTTTGGCCTACTTCGGTCCGGGGCAGCCCCTATACTTCTTGTTCTTCACTGGGATGATCGTATTTTTCGCGTATTTCTACACTGCCAACGTCTCGTTCAAAACGGATGACATCGCGCAGAACCTGAAGAACCAAAATGGCTTCATTCCAGGCATCCGTCCGGGAAAGAAGACCGAAGAGCACCTCGATTATATCGTCGCGCGTGTTCTCGTCCTTGGCTCCGCCTATCTCGCAGCTGTCTGTTTGCTGCCTGAAATTTTGCGGTCCCAGTTCGCGATTCCCTTCTACTTTGGGGGAACGTCGGTTCTGATCGTTGTTTCCGTTACGATGGATACGATTCAGCAAATCCAGTCTCATCTGCTGGCCCACCAGTATGAGGGGCTGATCGAAAAGTCGCAGCTGCGCGGGAGGAAGCGCAGCAAGAAAGGGACCGCAAGACGATGAACATTATTCTGCTTGGACCGCCTGGCGCGGGAAAAGGGACGCAAGCACAGCGCCTCGTGGAGGAGCGCGGCATGGTGCAACTGTCAACCGGTGACATGCTTCGGGAGGCCCGCACGTCGGGCACCGAGATGGGCAATAAAGTCGCCGCAATTATGGACGCAGGACAGCTGGTTACGGATGAAATCGTAATCGGTCTGATCGAAGAGAAAATTCGCGAAGGCAACGCCGCAGGATTCATCTTTGACGGTTTTCCGCGCACCTTGGGTCAAGCAGATGCGCTCAACGAGCTTTTGTCACGCAACGGCGCCCAACTCGAAGCGGTGATCCAGTTGGAAGTCGACGACAGCGCATTGGTCGGTCGTATCGTCAATCGTGCGAAAGAGGCCGTAGCCGCAGGTGGCCAAGCGCGCGCTGATGACAATGAGGACAGCCTCAAAACCCGTTTGATGGAATACTACAAAAAGACATCCCCCCTCATCGGCTACTACTACGCCCGTGGGGATCTGCGCT
>NZ_CBFHKW010000059.1:2149-4538 GCF_965656515.1 Celeribacter marinus | reverse complement strand
TCGGTCGATGGCCTGCAAGGCGTTGATGACGTCGCGCGCGATATCGCGAAAGCGCTCGCCTAGCATTGAGAAATTTGGTGGGCCACTTGACGGTCCGCCAAAATCTCCGTAAGGCACACCAACCCTCATGGGTACACAGATTCGCTGACGGGTCGCTCCCAATGCGATGATCATAGAATTCAGCTGACGCCCGCAGGTTGAAAGACCCGCGGGTTTGACGTTGTGAAAAAAGGTTCTGGACTTACGGAACCGCAACGAAAAGGAAATATCACGTGGCACGTATCGCCGGCGTAAACATCCCGACTGGAAAGCGGGTTCCAATCGCCCTCACATATGTAACCGGCATCGGCAGCACATCTGCTGAAGCTATCTGCGAAGCCGTAGGCATCGACCGCACACGTCGTGTAAACGAATTGTCGGATTCCGAAGTTCTGGCAATCCGCGAGCACATCGACGCGAACTACACCGTCGAAGGTGACCTGCGTCGCGAAACACAGATGAACATCAAACGTTTGATGGATCTCGGTTGTTACCGTGGCTTGCGTCACCGCCGCAATCTTCCTGTACGCGGTCAGCGTACGCACACAAACGCTCGCACTCGCAAAGGTCCTGCAAAGGCCATTGCTGGTAAGAAGAAATAAGGGAGATCTGATCAATGGCACGCGATACTCGTCGTACTACCAAGAAAAAGGTCTCCAAGAACATCGCCTCCGGCGTTGCTCACGTGAACTCGACCTTCAACAACACCAAAATCCTGATCTCCGACGTGCAGGGCAACGCGATCGCTTGGTCGTCTGCTGGCACCATGGGCTTCAAAGGCTCGCGGAAATCCACACCTTACGCCGCTCAGATGGCTGCCGAAGATGTGGGTAAAAAAGCGCAGGATCACGGCGTTAAAACCCTCGAAGTTGAAGTCCAGGGCGCAGGCTCCGGTCGTGAGTCCGCCTTGCGCGCACTTGCTGCTGCCGGCTTCAACATCACGTCCATTCGTGACGTGACACCGATGGCTCACAACGGCTGCCGCCCACCAAAGCGTCGCCGCGTGTAATCATCACGAACTATTTATGGACCGCAGGCGCTCATGCGTGCGGTCCGTTTTTGCGTTTTTAGATCCCTCGGGACGTCTCTCGCTTACGGACATGGACGAGAGACAAGCATGGAGGCTACTGCATGATCCACAAGAATTGGGCCGAGCTCATTAAACCCCAACAGCTTGAAGTGAAGCCTGGCAATGAGCCAGCTCGCCAAGCAACCATTATCGCCGAACCGCTCGAGCGCGGCTTTGGCTTGACGTTGGGCAACGCGTTGCGTCGCGTTTTGATGTCGTCGCTGCAAGGCGCGGCCATCACCTCCGTTCAGATCGACAACGTTCTGCACGAGTTTTCCTCCATTGCTGGCGTCCGCGAAGATGTGACCGATGTGATCCTCAACCTCAAAGGTGTTGCCTTGCGTATGGAAGTCGAAGGACCAAAGCGTCTTTCCATCTCCGCAAAAGGCCCGCTCGTTGTCACTGCTGGTGACATCTCCGAGAGCGCAGGCATTGAGGTTCTCAACAAAGATCACGTGATCTGTCACCTCGACGATGGCGCCGACCTGTTCATGGAACTGACCGTGAACACGGGCAAAGGCTACGTTGCCGCTGACAAAAACAAACCCGAGGATGCGCCAATCGGCCTCATCCCCGTGGACGCGATCTATTCGCCTGTGAAAAAAGTGTCCTATGACGTGCAGCCGACCCGCGAAGGTCAGGTTCTCGACTATGACAAACTCACACTCAAGATCGAAACAGACGGCTCCGTGACCCCCGAAGATGCAGTAGCTTACGCCGCGCGCATTCTTCAGGATCAGCTCGGCATCTTCGTCAACTTCGACGAGCCAGAAGCGGCTGGTCGCCAAGAAGAAGATGACGGCCTCGAGTTCAACCCACTTCTCCTCAAGAAAGTGGACGAGCTGGAATTGTCTGTCCGTTCGGCAAACTGCCTCAAGAACGACAACATCGTTTACATCGGCGATCTCATCCAAAAGACCGAAGCAGAAATGCTGCGCACGCCGAACTTCGGCCGCAAGTCTCTCAACGAGATCAAAGAAGTGCTTTCGGGAATGGGTCTGCACCTCGGCATGGACGTCGAAGAGTGGCCACCTGAAAACATCGAAGATCTGGCCAAAAAGTTCGAAGACCAGTTCTAAAGAATTTTCGGCCTCGGGACGTTGTTTCGGGGCCGGATTTGACCGCAGAGTTGTTTGAAACTCGGGTCACAAAGTCTTGTAAGAGGTGAAAGGGACTGCCTCGAAGTCTTACAAGTTTTGAACGATCGGGCCGCATTCATATGAATGTTTCCCCAAGGAGAGCCGGTGACACGCATCGCCGGTCAGACAAAGCAAAATGACG
>NZ_CBFHKW010000059.1:0-2053 GCF_965656515.1 Celeribacter marinus | reverse complement strand
AAGAAGACTAAAGCCCACAAGTTGAACGACTTTTTGAAAAGCTCCGCCAATTTGGCGGGGCTTTTTTCATGTGTCGAAAGGATCTGTTTCCAAGTTCAAACTTGATTTTACGCGCGACCACGGCCATCTTGACGAAGGTGGCCATGGAAAAGCATCAGCCTATGTGAATGCTTTGAATGTCGGAACACAGATCAACGCTTCAGGCCGCAATGAACGCGACGCGGCATGTTGGATTGTTGTTGAGTATCAGTTGGATAAGTAGGTTAGAGTGTCGTTATGAGTAAGCCAGCAGAAATGACCCGCCTTCTCTCAAAGCTGGGCGGGCTTAGTCCCTCGGGATACTCCACCGCCCTTCACATCCGCTACGCCGCCCCACTTTTTATGGATGTAACGTACCCTAGCGAATGGATTGAACACTATACGGTCAATGCGTTTGCATTGCGCGACCCAATGATCGCATGGGGTCTTAGTTGTGAGGGGGTGACCCGTTGGAGTGAGACGGGCCTGCCCGACCCGTTCAACATCATGGGTCAGGCAGCGACCTATGGTTTGCAGTTCGGTGTTTCGGTGTCGTGCGGTGAGGTGCGCTCGCGGTCTATCGTTGCCTCCGCGCGAAGCGATCGTGAGTTCACGGATGAGGAGATAGGGAGCATCGCAAAGATTGCGCGTTTGCTACATCAAATTTCTGAGCCACACCAACAGCTTACGCCAGCGCAGGTTCAAGCTTTGCGGTGTATTGCATCCGGTGATCGCTACGCCGCGGCGGCGGCCAAGCTTGGTATTTCCGAGAGCGCATTAAAGGCGCGGTTGGGGTCCGCGCGCGAGCGGCTTATGGCACGAACAACCTCTGAAGCTATTCAAAAGGCCAAAGACATTAAGCTGTTGTGACATCTGTCAATTGAGCCACGCAACGCTTCCCTGTTGCGGTCCAAACGCGTAAGATTGTGCAATGAGTGATCTCTTCGCCTCCTCGTCTGACACGATCGAACCATCTACGCGTCCATTGGCCGACCGTTTGCGTCCCATGGTGCTAAGTGAGGTTATTGGTCAGACACAGGTTCTTGGGGCTGATGCGCCACTTGGCGTTATGCTTGCCTCGGGATCGTTGTCCTCTCTCATTTTTTGGGGGCCGCCTGGTGTCGGTAAAACCACAATCGCGCGGCTCTTGGCGCATGAAACCAATCTTGCATTCGTTCAAATTTCAGCCATTTTTTCTGGCGTGCCCGAACTTCGCAAAGTCTTTGAGTCTGCGAAAATACGCGCGGCGAACGGACAGGGGACGTTGTTGTTCGTCGATGAGATTCACCGCTTTAATAAGGCGCAGCAAGATGCGTTCCTACCCCACATGGAAGATGGCACCATTTTGCTTGTCGGGGCGACCACTGAAAACCCGTCGTTTGAGTTGAACTCCGCTGTGTTGTCGCGTTCGCAGGTTATGGTTTTGACGCGCCTAAGTGTGAGTGAATTGGCCATGCTCGGTGCGCGGGCAGAACGTGAGTTGGGCCGCGAGATGCCCTTGGATGAGGGTGCCCGACTAGCGCTTTGGGACATGGCGGATGGGGACGGGCGTACGCTTTTGAACCTGATTGAACAGATCATGGCGTGGCGTGTCGATGGTCCGTTGGACACCGATAACCTGGCCAAGAGGCTCATGCGCCGCGCGGCCAAATACGACAAATCTGGTGACGAACATTACAACCTGATCTCCGCGCTTCATAAGTCTGTACGCGGATCCGATCCTGATGCGGCGCTGTATTGGTTCGGGCGGATGTTGGAAGGCGGCGAAGACCCGCGCTACCTTGCCCGCCGATTGTTGCGCATGTCTGTTGAGGACATCGCACTGGCCGACCCGCAAGCACAAACGATTTGTCTGACAGCATGGCAGACCTTCGAGAGATTGGGTGCGCCAGAGGGGGAGTTAGCATTGGCGCAAGCCGTGATCTATCTCGCACTCGCCCCCAAAACAAACGCGGGTTACGTGGCGTATAAAGCGGCGCGTGACGCGGCGCGCAAAACGGGGTCCGAACCGCCTCCCAAACATATCCTCAATGCG
>NZ_CBFHKW010000058.1:8629-15735 GCF_965656515.1 Celeribacter marinus | reverse complement strand
AGGCAACAACGTCACCCGCATCATCGCCGTGATGAACGGCACCTGTAACTATATTCTAACCCGTATGGAAAACGAAGGCTTGTCCTATGACGAGGTGTTCGCCGCCGCAAACGCACTTGGGTATCTTGAGGCCGATCCGACCTTGGATGTGGGCGGCATTGATGCGGGCCACAAACTGGCCCTGCTCGCCGCCATAGGCTTTGGCACAAAAGTGGCATTTAGCGATATGGTCCTTGAAGGGATCGAGCGCATCACAATCGACGATATCCGCCAAGCCGCTGACATGGGCTATAAAATCAAACTCTTGGGCGTGGCCCAAATGACGGGTCGCGGCCTTGAACAGCGCATGACGCCCTGCCTTGTGCCTGACACCTCCCCGCTTGGCCAACTCGACGGCGCCACCAATATGGTTGTGCTTGAGGGAGACGAAGTTGGGCAGATCGTTCTGCGCGGTGCCGGTGCCGGCATGGGTCCGACCGCCTCCGCGGTAATGTCAGACGTCCTTGATATCGCGCGCGACATTCGCGTGACCACATTCGGCATGCCTGTCGAGATGTTGGAGACCGCCAAGCCCGCCGTGGCGGCAACTCCCGCACCGTTCTATTTGCGCCTGTCGTGCATCGACAAACCGGGTGTTCTGGCCAAAGTCACTGCGGCGCTTGGCGATGCTGGCGTCTCGATCGACCGCATGCGCCAATACGGCCAACACGATGATCCCGATGTCGCCCCTGTGCTGATCGTCACCGATCCCGCCTCGCGCAACTCGCTTGACGTGGCGATGGCTGCAATGGAAAGCGCAAACGTGCTGTCCGAGCCGCCCGTGGCCATTCGCATCGAAGCCGTCTAAAGGAGCGCCATTCGCAGTTCGCCCCACGCGGCCCTAAAATTCGTCCGATACGCACCCTGCAAAGCTGATTTGTTACGTCACGCCAATGCGTTAGCGCAAACACGCCACCTGTTAGCGCACACATGCCCGCGCCTGTCTTGCCGCTGCTACAAACTTGTGCGCATGAAGGGTTCAACACCTTTGACGCATCTGCAATGACAGGACTTGACCCTATGGCCCCTTCCAAAAATCTCTTCTACGATCGAATGTTGTCGCTCGGCCTTGCCCGTGTTGCCGAACAGGCCGCAATTGCATCGGCTGACTTTGTGGGCCACGGCGACGAGAAAGCCGCCGACCAAGCCGCAGTAAACGCCATGCGCGAACAGCTCAACCAACTCGACATCCACGGCACCGTTGTCATTGGCGAGGGCGAACGCGACGAGGCCCCGATGCTCTACATTGGCGAGGAGGTCGGCACAGGCAACGGCCCCGCCGTGGACATCGCGCTCGACCCGCTCGAGGGCACCACGCTCACCGCCAAAGATATGCCCAACGCGCTCACCGTGATCGCCATGGCCCCGCGCGGCACGCTACTACACGCGCCTGACGTGTACATGGACAAACTCGCCATCGGTCCGGGCTATGCCACCGATGTTGTGTCCCTTGAAATGACCCCGACCGAGCGCGTGCACGCCTTGGCAAAGGCCAAGGGCGTCACGCCGAACAAAATCACCCTATGCGTGCTTGAACGCCCCCGCCACGAGAACATGATCAACGAATTACGCGCCACAGGCGCCGCCATTCGCCTGATCACGGACGGCGATGTCGCGGGCGTGATCCACTGCGCCGAGCCAAACACCGGCATCGACATGTACATGGGATCAGGTGGCGCGCCCGAGGGCGTTCTGGCGGCCTCAGCCCTCAAATGCATGGGCGGGCAAATGTGGGGCCGCCTTACATTCCGCAACGACGACGAACGCGGCCGCGCCGCCAAGGCGGGTATCACCGATCTCGACAAAATCTATGCACGCGACGAGATGGTCACCTCTGACGTGATCTTTGCCGCCACCGGCGTCACGGATGGCTCCATCGTACACGGCATCAAACGCGAACCGGGATATCTGACCACGGAAACCATCCTGATGCGCTCCAAAACCGGTTCCGTGCGCCGCATGACCTACCGCAACCCCGTCAAATAGGGCCGTATCCAAAACCCATCTGCAAAGGCGACTCCTAAACGGGTCGCCTTTTTGAATGGCAACCCCGTTGCGCCGCTGCGCGCAAGCGGGCATTAAGACCATATGACAGATTTCCTGAACGTTGCAGCCTCGCTCACCGCCCGCCGTTGGGTCGGTCCCTCGCCCGAAAACGACCGCTTGGCCGAGGCCATGGCGCAACAAACGGGCCTGCCCCTACCGCTATGTCACACCCTGACGCGGCGCGGTGTTGCCCCTGAGGACGCAGACGCGTTTTTGGCCCCGACCCTCAAAGACCTGCTGCCTGATCCTGCCACGCTGTTGGATATGGACAAGGCCACAGCGCGCTTTATTGCCGCGACGAAAAACGGTGAACGCATTGCGATTTTTGCCGACTATGACGTAGATGGCGGAACATCTGCGGCGCTCTTGGTGACGTGGCTGCGCGATATGGGGCGCACCTGTACGCTCTATGTCCCCGACCGCATCGATGAGGGCTATGGCCCCAACGACGAGGCGATGGCGCGCCTCGCGCGGGACCACGACCTGATCGTCTGCGTCGATTGCGGCACGCTGTCCCACGGTCCCATCGCTGCGGCCAAAGGTGCCGATGTGATCGTTCTGGATCACCACCTTGGCGGAGAGACCCTACCCGATTGTGTGGCTGTCGTGAATCCGAACCGCCAAGATGAGAGTGGCGATCTGGCCCACCTGTGCGCCGCCGCCGTGGTGTTTCTCATGCTGGTCAACGTGACTCGCCAGCTACGTGATGCAGGCGAGAAATCCCCGAACCTGATGCGTGCGCTTGATCTTGTGGCCCTTGCCACCGTGGCCGATGTTGCGCCCCTTATCGGCGTCAATCGTGCGCTTGTGCGCCAAGGTCTGCGTGTGATGGCCGACCGCGACCGTATTGGCCTGCGCGCCCTTGCCGATGTGGCGCGTATGGACACCGCCCCCACATCATATTCCCTCGGCTTCATGCTTGGCCCGCGCATCAATGCAGGCGGGCGGATCGGTGCGGCTGATTTGGGTGCGCGCCTTTTGTCCACCGACAACGAGGCCGAAGCCCAAGCCATTTCCGAGCGCCTCGACGCGCTCAATTCCGAGCGTCGAGAGATCGAAAACAACGTCCGCGCCGAGGCCATCATACAGGCCGAAGAACGCGGCACCGATGCCCCGCTCGTGTGGGCCGCAGGGGACGGTTGGCATCCGGGTGTGGTCGGCATTGTTGCCTCGCGCCTCAAAGAATCAACCAACCGCCCTGCCGTTGTCATCGGCTTTGACGAAAACGGGATCGGCAAAGGCTCAGGACGTTCCGTCACAGGTGTCGACCTCGGCGCGTCCATCCAAAAACTCGCCGCAGAGGGCCTGTTGGTTAAAGGCGGCGGTCACAAAATGGCAGCAGGCCTCACCGTCGAGCGCGACAAACTCGACGCCGCTATGGCGCGCCTGTCCGAGTTGCTCGAAAAACAAGGTGCGGGATCTGGCGGCCCGCGCGACCTCAAACTCGACGCACTCCTTATGCCGGGGGCCGCAACCGTCGAATTGATCGAAAAACTCGAGGCCGCAGGCCCCTATGGCGCATCCGCCCCTGCCCCGCGCTTTGCCTTTCCTGACTGTCAAATCCACTTTGCGCGCCGTGTGGGCGAAAGCCATCTCAAAGTCACGATCTCGGACGGCCTTGGTCCGCGCCTTGATGCCATCTGTTTTGGTGCATTTGACGGCCCCCTTGGCCCCGCTCTTGAGGGACATGGCGGCAAACGCTTCCACCTTGCGGGGCGATTGGAAATCAACACGTGGGGGGGGCGGCGTAGTGCACAGCTGCGCCTTGACGATGCCGCCGAGGCGTAACGCCCCGTCCGCACCAAAAATACCCTCAGTTCTCAAGTTTCCTCTTGCGCACCCGTGCTGCTTTTCATAAATACCGCCTCACGCCAATCGCGGCCCGTTCGTCTATCGGTTAGGACGCCAGGTTTTCAACCTGGAAAGAGGGGTTCGATTCCCCTACGGGCTGCCATTGGTGTAACGGCTTCACAGCCACAAAGAGTGGCCCGTTCGTCTATCGGTTAGGACGCCAGGTTTTCAACCTGGAAAGAGGGGTTCGATTCCCCTACGGGCTGCCACTTTGTAATCCCCCACGACATAACACGCACGGCTCAGCCAAAGACGAGGTAATAACCGCGTTATTCATCTTTCCATTTGATAGAGCATCCCATCGACGGGATTTGATCCTGCGGACCCTGACCCGTTTGGGCCACCATACGCATTGCATCAAACAGATCACGTTTCAAATCGACGGGTCCGGCGTCTTTGCGCGAGGCATCCAGACGCCCACGATATTGCAGACCCCCTTGCGCATTAAACCCAAAGAAATCGGGCGTACATACCGCGCCAAAGCGATGCGCAACGGACTGATCGGCGTCATGCAGGTATGGAAACGGCAGCGCCCATTCCCGCGCCTTTTTGATCATGTTGTCGAAACTGTCATCGGGGTAGGCATCCGCATCATTGGCGCAAATGGCGGCCACCCCCACACCCAGCGCTTGTAAATCGCGCCCGTCCCGAATGATCCGGTCGATCACCGACAACACGTAAGGACAGTGGTTACAAATGAACATCACAAGAGTGCCGTTCTCCCCCGCCACATCCGAAAATGTGTAGGTTTTCCCGTCCGTTGCAGGGAGCGAAAACGCCGGCGCCGACCAGTCAAACTCACATACGGGGGGAACAGCTGCCATTATTCAAATTCCATCTCTGTATACACAACGCCCGCATTTTTTGTGGCCAACTCTTCATAGGTGTCGAGATTTGCATACGGGCTTTGGTCGACATAATACGCATCATCGAGCGTTCCGCCATCCTCAAGATGTGCACCGATCTTACCGCGCAGATACGTAAGGTATCCCACCGTGCCTGCCCGAACGACATCCATTGTCGTCGGATGCCCGTGGCCGGGGATCACATAGGACGCCCCAAGCGGCTCAAACTTTGTCTCCCATGTCTCGATCCAACAGCTGGTACAGGTGTCCGAGAAAATCGGCGGCATACGTTCGTGAAACGCAATATCGCCCGCAATCACGATGCCCTCTTGGGCAATCCATACCGAAATATCGCCCGGACTATGCGCAGGACCGAGGTGCAGCACGTCAATGTGCAAATCACCCATATCAATGGCATAGCTGTCCTCGAACGTGATCGTCGGCAAAGCCGCCTCGGTGTCCGCACCGTTCTCGCGCGCATACCGTTTCATACCCTCCACCGCTTGAAAACTACGATCCTCAAATTCATGCGCCGCATCGACATGCGCCAAAACGTCGATCCCTTGATCGACCCAATACTTATTGCCGAGCATGGCGTGCCCTTGCCCGTTCTCATTGATCACCAGTCGCACCGGCTGATCCGTGACCGCCTTAATCTCGTCATGAAGCGCGCGTGACAGGGCGACATTTGCGCCTGAGTTGACTACGATCACCCCGTCCCCCGTGACGATGAAACTTAGGTTGTTGTTGTGACCTGCGTTTTCATAGGTCGGCGGCGCGGTCGCCCCGATCGCGGAAAACACATGCTGCGTCACCTGCACGGGTTTGTTGTAAAGCACGGACTGCGGATACTTATCCGCGATTCCTTCGGTCGCATTGGCACCAGATACGGCACCCGATACGGCGCCGATGACGAGGGGAATTGCGCGTGTTAGAGCGGTAAAAATTTTACGGGGCATGTCGGGTCTCCTCCCAAAGGTACGACAACATATAGACGCAACCGAATGTGTTGCGTCAACCCGTTTCACCGCGTGGGGGCCGCAGCCTTACGCCTCATTTATATGCATAAATGGCGCATCATGCGCGTGGCGTACGGGGTCAAAAACGATCGCCGTGGCGCGCCCTGCATGTTTCGCCGCATACAGCGCCAGATCCGCGTCATGGATCATCGCCTGAGGCGTCCCAGCTCGAGATAGCGCGCTGGTCGTAATGCCGATTGACCCAGAAATCGCACATCGCAGGCCATTGTGATCTATTGGTTCCTCAAGACGCGCAATAATTCGGTGCGCCATACGCAACAACCGCGCGCTATCGACCATCCGGCTAAACACCAAGACGAACTCATCGCCCCCGACACGCGCCACCATATCGTCGTCACGCGTCTCTTCGCGTAGAATGTCCGCCACACGTTCAAGAACCGCATCGCCCGCCGCATGTCCGTGCGTATCATTGACTCGCTTAAAGTAGTCCAGATCAAGGTGCATGAGCGAAAACGGCACCCGCCCAGCGAGCAATCTTGCCACCACACGGTCCATCGCACGACGGTTTTTCAATCCCGTCAATGCATCCGTCTGCGCCTGTTCTTCCGCCTGCGATTTTGCCCCCTGCAACCGTGCGTTCAACTGTTTGATCTCTTCGAGAACCGCCGACTTTGCCTCGACGAGATACAGCATTTCAATCACCATGTCCGTGTGTGCAAAATCAGCGTCACTCAATCCATGGGCGCGCACGGCCTCCACAATCGACATGCCAAACGACAGGTTGAGCAAATAGATATCCGCACCGGGAATCTTGATCGCGATCCCTTTGAGGACGGTGGCGGGGCTCGATTTAAAGGTGAGGTATAGTTTGGTATCGAGCGGAAGCACGCTTCCCTCATCGCCACGCCCGTTGTCACGGATCGCAAACAGATCGTGGATATGTGTTCCGACCATATCAATATGGGGTCGTAGCTTTTGCAACGTAGGCCCGACGTGAACGATCGTACCGGCATCATCGAACACCAGATTCATCGGCATCAATGCGTTTGCGGCCTGCCCCCAATGCGCCGCATGCGCCCTTTGTGCCGTGCGCGCGCCCTGCATCACGCACGTCCCTCGCCGGCAACCAGATCAAAGCTGCGCCCCTGCGCGAACGCTGCTTCCAAGAGATGAACTTGGATCACCTCCTCGCCTGCGTCTTGCCACCCTTGGTGCTCCAAAACCACCAAGGCGCCGTAATCATCCGCCATCGCCCGCAAAATCCCCAACATAACATAGCCAAATCCGGGGACAGCATGCGAACACGTCATTAGAAATTGCGCCTCACCGGAGGCCACAACCGTTA
>NZ_CBFHKW010000058.1:4227-8530 GCF_965656515.1 Celeribacter marinus | reverse complement strand
GTTCCGGCACCTCAAGATCGGGAAGCGCCATCGCCGCGCGCCACTTCAACTCATTGAGTGAAAACAAAAATTCTGTAAAATCACCACCGCCAAACCGCAACAGGCGGCGCACGGGTTCGACATTGGGATGCGACACCATATAGGTGCCCAAATCCTCTAGAATACTATCGACAGGCTTTTTGAAATGACGCGCGGTCGCACTTATCACATCCAAAGTGACGCTGTCGGGATAGCCCAACATCGCCTCGAAATTCTCAAATCCTAGGTTCGCCGCCTCGGCAATCTTTACCCAGGTTTGGCCCCCGTATGTGTCGCGCAAAAAACATTGTAACGCGCGATTGATCATCCCGTGCATGTGGAGCGATCCCTTTTTAGCAACCTGATCTTGTTTTACGCCCTCACAGTTACGCCCTTGGTCTTAAAAAAGTGCCAATACATCCGTCTACATGCCAGACGACGGGCACCAAATACCTCAAATTATTTATAAATCTCGCTGAAAAACGCGCGACGGGCCGCGCCGACTACGCTGTTCCTTGGCGTGCAATCCACGCTGGCAAATCGGCAATCGAGGCCAAAACAACATCCGCATACGCGGACAAATCGGCCTCAACCGCGACCCCCGTTAGCACCGCAACAGTGCGCATTCCCGCCGCTCGTCCCGCATTGAGATCGTGCAAACTATCACCCACCATCACGGTATCGCGTGGATCAGACCCAAGCGCGCGCGCCGCCGCCAAACAGCCCTCTGGCGCAGGCTTGCCACCATGCCCGCTGTCATATCCGATCACCACGCCGAACACGCCGTCCAATCCGAGATCCCGAATTTGGCCCCGCGTCTCTCCCTCGAAATCATTGGTCACGACCCCTTGCGCGATCCCCGCCGCCCCCAAGGCCGCGTGCATCTCGACCAGACCCGCCACAGGCGCAAGCGTGAGCGTGCCGGGTTTGGGCGTGATCAGTGCCAAGATGTCGCGCGGTGACAGCTCGGGCAAATAGCGCTTTAGCAACTCTGCCAGATCATCGGGCGTGCCGGCAATCACCGGACTGTCACGGTGAAATGTGTCATGCGTCAGATCAAACCGCAATGTTTCGGCAATCTGTGATGCCGCCACGCCCGTCTGTGCCGCCGAATCCCGAATGGCCTGCGCCGCCCACGGCCCCCATGTCTTTTGAAAATCGATCAACGTGCCGTCCTTGTCGAACAAAACGGCTCTCACAGGGCGGGCTGAATGCGTCATGTCCAATTGATCTGCTCCCCACCGGGAAGTGCCTGACGCGCCCGCATCACATGCGTGGGATCACCCTGTGTTTCATCGGCCCACCTGTAAACCCATTCATCATTCATCATTAAGAAATCGAGAACCGCGGCCAAGACCTCTGTCTCACCCGCACGGGCGCGCAATTCGGCGCCATCCATACCCGTCGAGCCGAGAAACGTTGGCAAAAGATCATCATCCCCAACGAGCCAAGCGAGGATGGTAAGGGCCAGTGCTTCGGCAGAGTCCTGCTTCATATTTCGTAACCTTTCTTAACAAAGAAACGATTTGTTAACCATTTTAGCATCAATCTTCGTCATCGCGCGATGCCGCTCTCGCATGACGACACTGTTTAGGATGTGACGCGCGAAATTAAAGAGGAAATATAAACATAAATGCCAGGCCATATCCTCATAGCGGATAGCGTTCCCACCAGCCGCATCACCATGAAGGTGATGTTGAGCGCGGCTCACTATGACGTGTCTATGGCCAGTTGTGCCAATGACGTTCTTTCGAACGCCGCAACGTCGAACCCCGACGTGATCATTATCGATCACGATTTGGGCGATGCCGGCGCTGCGGGCGTCTGTACGCGCCTCAAGGCCACGGATACGTTGCGCCACATTCCCATCGCGATGGTCGGCCCTGACACGACCGAACACCGCATAGCGGCTTTGCGCGCAGGTGCTGATGTATATTTGGTCAAACCGCTGGACCGCGTCGCACTTTTGGCACAGATGCGCGCACTCAAGCGCGTGTCAGATACTGCAAACGAGTTGAAGCGGCGCACACAAACAGCCCTCGAAATGGGCTTCCCCACCGACACGACATCACCCGTGACGCCATCGCACATTGTGATTGCCTCCCCATACGCGGACGATGCGGTGAAGCTGCGCAGCTCCCTGCGCGGCCTCATAAATTCCGATGTCGATGTCGCCCGCTACGACAATGCAATCCATTCCATTCACGCGACCCAGAACGCGGACTTGGTCATTGTCTCGAGTCATTTTCATGATCTTAGAGATGACCTTCTTTTGTTGTCCAATATTCGCGCAAACGAAAAGACCCGTCATGCTGCGGTCATGGTCATGTATCCTGAGCAAAAAAGGATTGATGCGATTTTGGCGCTGGATATCGGGGCCAATGCGATCATGCCGCTCAATAGCGATCCTGATGAACTTGCCTTGCGCATTCGTAAGCTCGTCAGTCGCAAACGTGAGGCGGATCGCCTGCGCGATACAATCGACCACGGGATGCGCATGGCGTCGGTTGATCCGCTCACCGGCCTGTATAACCGCCGCTACGCCAAACCACACCTCGAACGACTGGCACATGAGACGACACTAACCAACGCGCCCTTGGCGGTCATGCTTGTGGACATCGACGACTTCAAATCGGTCAATGATACCTTTGGCCATGCGCTTGGCGATACGGTGTTGGTCGAGGTGGCGCGGCGCATCCGCGACACCTTGCGCCCCCAAGACCTCGTGGCGCGGATCGGTGGGGAGGAGTTTTTGGTCGCGATGCCTGCCACCACGGCACAAAGTGCACATGTGGCCGCTGAACGTATCCGCAACAGCGTTTGCGCAACACCCGCATGCGTCACAGGGGACGGCGAGCCTATCAGCGTTTCGATCTCCCTCGGCGTGGCTATGTCAACACAGATGATACCCAACGAACTCTCGGTTTCAGGCCTCATCGACATCGCCGACACCGCCCTTTACGCGTCAAAATCTGGCGGGCGTAATCAAGTGACCTTCGGTGCTACGGCCGCGTGATGATGGCATCAACATGGCCTCGCATGGTAATCCATCTGTGCGAAAGCCTCATCGCTATTTCTTGAAGCCGTCTTTGTCGTCGCGCCCTTTGTCGTCGCGCCCTTTGTCGTCGCGCCCTTTGTCGTCGCGCGGTCCGCGCTTGATCATGTCATCAAGACGCGAGGCGTAGGCCGAACGCTCATCCGGTGTCATCGCTGCAACTTTTTGGGCCAACAGGCGCGCCCCGATCTCTTGGCGCGCCGCCAAATCCGATTGTTGCCCGACGATCAAACTCTCGAACATCGCCGCATCAAACGGCTCGCTGCGTAATGCCGCCATCACTGCCTCAAATTGCGCCTGAATGCGCGCACGGGCCTCAACGCGCCCCCCCGCCTGCCGCGCAAATGCACGGCCAAGCTCACGCCGCACATCCCCGTCAAACGCACCAACATATGGACCAAACCCGAAATCACGGGTCTGCATGCTGCGCGCATGATCATCGTCCGAACCATCGCGTTTCTCGTGGCGCAACGCCGCCCCCGCAACCAGTCCGACAACAGCCAGATTGAGGGCCAACGAGACGGCAAGGACCACGCGGCTCCAATGGAACCTGTTGGTCTTGGGCGGGGTTTGATCAAGATCGCTCATGGTTTATCCTTCTGTCCCCAGATCGTAGAAGCTCGGCACAAGATCGTCGAGCGCATATGCGCTCACCTCAACCGGTGCTTGCGACACGCTCGCGCTTTGCGATCCCAATGCCACATTTGTCACGACACCCGGCGCGCCAAGACCGATCACCAAACCTGTCACACCTGCGGTCGCCACACCTGTGAGGCCACGCCACCCCCCCAGCGCCGCCATCGCCGCGCGCAGGACCGGATGGTGCCGTGGCGCATCGGCGCGTGGTGCGGGTGTCATATCAGCAAGCTGGGCATCCGCATCCGCCATGATCCGCGCCATAAGGTCCGCCGATGGTCCGCGGTCCACATCACGCGCCACATCACGAGCCTGCGCAAACAGCGCGTCCAACGCCTGATCCACTTGGGGATCAAGCGGCGCCTCAAAGGGGGATGGACCCCAGCGATCTTTGTCACGTTTCGTCATCTTCGAACCCCAATCTTTCCTTTTCGCCGGCCAACTGTTTGGCCAACACCCGCTTGCCCCGTGCGACAAGGCTTTCAACCGCCTCCACACTCACGTTTAGGATCTGTGCAATGTCGGGGTTTGATAGCCCCTCGATATGGCGCAAAACCACCGCTTGTCTTTGGCGCTCGGGCAACGTCCCTAATG
>NZ_CBFHKW010000058.1:0-4129 GCF_965656515.1 Celeribacter marinus | reverse complement strand
CGCAACATCGCCTCTTGGGCCACATCCTCCGCCTCGGCATGATCGCGCAACAACCGCGTCGCGTAGCCCAAAACCACAGGCGTGAGCCGCATGGTTAATGCCTGCGCAGATGCGCGATCACCGTTACCAAAGGCAACGAGCAACGCCTCGTTAGAGACATCGCCAAGTGCGTCAAAAGGCATGTTCATCACCAGCCATGCGTATCCCAAGTCTTGTGTGGCGTCTATTGGCGAGAGCACATGAATGCGCTCCCGCCGGTCATCTTACGCCAAGGCGCTAGTGGTTTTTACGTCCACCGTGTTTGCCGTCATGTTCGCCGCGCTCACCCATACGGGATTTGGCCGCGTCGAACTCGGCTTCGCTCACCGCACCATCGCCGTCCGTATCAAGACGCTCCAACATGGAGGCCTTTGGCCGCGTGGTCAGCTCCTCAAGGCTCAAAACACCATCGCCGTCGGCATCACGTTTGGCGATCATCCGGTCTGCGCCCGCTTTCATACGCTCGGCGCGCTGTGTCTCTTTATGGGCGGTCAACTCAGTGGCGCTAATCGTGCCGCTGCCGTCTGTGTCCATCGCATCGAACATCGCTTGTTTTTGCGCATCAAGCTCGGCCTGTGTCACAGAGCCATCACCATCCGCATCAAGGGTGGCAAAATCTGCTTGTGGACCCATGCGGCCCATGCCCTCGCCACCTTGGCCGCGCTCACCCATACCAGATGCGGAGGCGATGCCTGCGGTGCCCAGAACGGCGACCAATGCGAGTGCGGAGATAAATGTGTTACGTTTCATGATAGAACTTCCTTTGTTACTTACCCTCGTGCAGCGGTTTCACCCCTCGTGATCTGCGCACGTATCAATCATAAAACGGGGCACCTGCCGCTTTCCGTCGCGATTTGTGAAAACTTTTTGCTCACCACCCCCGCTGCGCCCATCACGCGACATCAGGACGCGGCGACAAAGGCCACTCGGCTTTGATAAACATCGTGACTTAATGCCCTGAATGATCGAACACTGAGATCATGCACGCGCACCGTATAAAAGACGCACAAAGGCTAGACGCACATGACTGATCAAACCTATTCCGGCTCTGTCACGCAACTTGGTGATGGGGACCGCGAAATGCGCCCCGCAGTATTGCGCGGCTGGCGGCGGCGCTGTCCCTCATGTGGTGGCGGCCCCATGCTCAAAGGCTATCTGAAAGTGCGCGATGAATGCCCCGTGTGCGGCGAAGATCTTCACCATCACCGCGCCGATGACGGTCCCGCCTATCTCACAATTTTGATTGTCGGCCACCTTATGGCCCCGATCTTGGGCTGGTTTTTCGTCGAGTTTCGCCCCGATCCGCTCACCACTATCGCAGTGTTCACCATCGGCACCGTGGCCCTGTCGCTCTACCTGTTGCCACGTCTCAAAGGCGCGATTGTCGGTTATCAATGGGCCAAGCGTATGAACGGGTTCGACACCGCAAACTAACCTGCTCAATCGCTCGGCCCCTTACAGCTTCACATCAAAAAGGCCGCTCATATCAGAGCGGCCTTTTTGCGTTTACTCTATGGCGTCATGGCCGCCTCAAGCATTCTTGCCGCGCCGCGTCTCGGGATGCAGCGCCGTGCCTAATATGTGATCGGATTTATGCACAACATGACTGGCGTGCCCCACGATCAATGGATCGGGCCGCCCCACAACATCGTGGTTTTTATCGGGGTAATCCACCGTCGATAGGAAGTGACGCATACAATTAAGCCGCGCACGTTTCTTGTCATTGGATTTGATAATCGTCCACGGCGCATCTGCGGTATTGGTGTAAAAGAACATCGCCTCTTTGGCCTCGGTGTAATCATCCCACAGACCCAAAGACGCCTTATCAATCGGAGACAGCTTCCACTGTTTGAGCGGATCGTTTTCACGCGATTTAAAGCGGCGTTGCTGTTCATCTTGTGTGACCGAAAACCAGTATTTGTACAAACGGATGCCAGAGCGCACGAGCATCTGTTCCAGATCAGGCGTCTGACGCATAAATTCGAGATATTCAGTGGGAGAGCAAAACCCCATCACCCGCTCTACGCCCGCACGATTGTACCACGAGCGATCATAGAGCACGATTTCACCATCGGTCGGCAGGTGCTCGATATAGCGTTGGAAAAACCACTGTCCGCGCTCGGCATCGGTGGGTTTATTGAGCGCCACAACACGCGCAGCGCGCGGATTGAGGTGCTCGGTAAACCGCTTGATCGCACCGCCCTTACCAGCGGCATCGCGCCCCTCGAACAACAGCACGAACTTTTCGCCCTGCTCTTGCGCCCAAAGCTGTGCCTTTAGCAATTCGGCCTGAAGTGCAACTTTTTGCTCTTCGTAGTCCTTGCGTGACAGCTTTGTCTCATAGGGAAACACGCCCGCCTCAAACGCCTGTGCCACCTTGTCAGAAGCCACTTTGGGGAATTCTTTCGGGCCAGTCGCCGCCTCACTTTGTGCAGACGTGCCATTGGCCACTACTGCTGGGGACTGTGTAGGTTTTGTCGGTTTGGGCGTTGTAGATGTAACCATTTGTAACTCTCCTGAAAGGCGTAAATAATGGCTCCGCTTATACGCAATCGCACGAGCCCGCTTTGATCTAAGCCAAGGTTGCGTGCGATTGCGCCCTTGGCCGCAGACGACACCCGCGGCGTCATCGCGCACATCTCAACACCCACCCTGATCATCATCGGGGAGCGGACGAAAATGTCCACGCGACTTCCCACACCGTCAAAACGGGGCTCGGCAATGCGCATGACGATGGCGTGGCGCGCGCAAGCGCCTTCTTACGCGGGACATAGACGTCCCGCCCCTCACGCTTTGCGCCCACTACACCTTGCGCCCATTGCGCGTGAATGGTCTAATCCTGCCCTAAAGCACCCTGTGCGACCAACCCCAAGAATCGAGCGCCCCATATGTCCGACGATCTCCTCGCAGGTACCACCGCCACCACACCAAGCGCCTATGACGCATCCTCCATCGAAGTCCTCGAAGGTCTGGAACCCGTGCGCAAACGTCCCGGCATGTATATCGGCGGCACCGATGAACGCGCCCTACACCACCTTGTGGCCGAGATCCTCGACAACTCCATGGACGAGGCCGTTGCAGGCCACGCCAACCGCATCGAATTGACCCTGCACGCCGATTACTCCGTCACCGTCACCGACAACGGGCGCGGCATCCCGATCGACCCGCACCCCAAATTCCCCGGCAAATCCGCCCTCGAAGTCATCTTGTGCACCCTGCACGCGGGCGGCAAATTCTCCGGCGATGCCTATGCCACATCGGGCGGCCTTCACGGGGTTGGCTCCTCGGTCGTTAACGCCCTCTCCGACAGCCTCGTCGTCCAAGTCGCCAAGAACAAAGAGCTCTACGAGCAACGCTTTTCACGCGGCATCCCCCTTGGTCCCGTCGAGAAAATCGGCACCGCCCCCAACAAACGCGGCACCTTTGTCACCTTCCACGCCGACGCGGAAATCTTTGGCACGCACCGCTTTAAACCCAAACGCCTGTTCCAACTCGCCCGCTCCAAAGCCTACCTGTTCTCGGGCGTCGAACTGCGGTGGAAATCGGAAATCGACGACGGGGAAACCCCGATGGAGGCCACATTCCACTTCCCCGGTGGTCTGGCCGACTACCTGAGCGAGACCTTGGGAAAATCCTCCACCTACTCTGAAAAACCCTTTGCCGGAACGGTCGAGTTTGGCCCCCGCTTTGGCGTGCCTGGCAAGGTCGAGTGGGCCGTCAACTGGACCCCCGCCCGCGATGGCTTCATCCAATCCTACTGTAACACCGTCCCCACGCCCGAGGGCGGCACCCATGAGGGCGGCTTTTGGGCTGCGATCCTCAAAGGCGTCAAAGCCTACGGCGAACTGGTCGGCAACCGCAAAGCCAAAGACATCACCCGCGACGATCTGCTCACCGGCGGTTGCGCCCTTGTCTCCTGTTTCATCCGCGACCCCGAGTTTGTCGGCCAGACCAAAGACCGCCTTGCCACCACCGAGGCCGCCCGCCTCGTCGAGAACTCCGTGCGCGACCACTTCGACAACTGGCTCGCCGCCGACACCAAATCCGCGGGCGCGATCCTCGATTTTCTCGTCCTGCGCGCCGAAGAACG
>NZ_CBFHKW010000057.1:2706-15925 GCF_965656515.1 Celeribacter marinus | reverse complement strand
GTTTGCCGACACCAATGTAAGAATTAATGCTGATGAAAACTACGTTGTTGCTGCTGGCGATACGGCAGTCATTAGCTAATTCTGTTGAAAAACTCTTCTTGATTTGAGGGTCTGTGACTGATTCAATTTCTCTACGGTATGGGGAGGTTGAACGATGATGGGACCGAAGCAAGAAGCGCAAGCGGCGCTGTTCTATGAGTTCTCGCTGGAGGATCATGTCCCTCAAGATCACCTACTGCGCTCGATTGACCGGTTCGTTGATCTGAGTGACATTCGTCAGTATTTGGCCGATTTTTATAGCCACACTGGCCGCCCATCCATCGACCCAGAGCTTCTGATCCGGATGTTATTGGTGGGTTATTGTTCTGGTATCCGCTCAGAGCGCCGCCTTTGCGAAGAAGTCCATCTGAACCTCGCGTATCGTTGGTTTTGCCGCCTTGATCTATCTGATCCAGTTCCAAACCATTCGACCTTTTCCAAGAACCGTCACGGGCGCTTTAGGGAAAGCAAACTTCTGCGTCACCTGTTCGAGAAGACTGTTGCTCGGTGCATCGCGGATGGCTTGGTGAGCGGGCAAAGGCTTGCCGCTGATGCTAGCCTGATCGAGGCAGATGCGAACAAGCAGAACTCTACGCCAAAGGAAGATTGGGATCGCAGCGCCATTGATCCAAACGATGCGCCACGAGCTGTGAAGGAATACCTCGACGTCTTGGACAATGCAGCTTTCGGAGCCGCCTCGGAAGTGGAACCCAAGTTCACGTCCCACTCAGATCCAGCAAGCCAGTGGACTGCTGCCCGTAAAGGCCCTGCATTCTTCAGTTATTCGACCAACTATCTGATCGACACCGATCACAGCGTCATCGTGGACGTTGAGGGTACACGGTCGATCCGACAGGCTGAGGTCGGTTCAGTGCGCACCATGCTGGATCGGATAAAGGATCGGCATGACATTGACCCAGAGCGATTGATTGCAGACAGCGCCTATGGATCAGGGCCGATGCTGGGATGGCTCGTTGATCGCGACATCAATCCCCACATTCCCGTACTGGACAAAGCAGGCCGGACTGACGGCACATGGTCCCGCACTGACTTCGAATGGGACGCCGAGAACAACCAATACATCTGCCCTGAAGGGGAACCGCTTAAACAGTTCCGGCGCAATTATTCTGATCCGAACCGGAAACCCACGGGCAAGGGCGTCGCCAAGTATCAGGCTTTGAAACACACCTGTCAGGCCTGCCCATCGAAGATGAAATGCTGCCCAAAAGCTGATGCACGCAAAATCACACGTGAGGAACATGAAGATGCCCGTCAAGTTGCCCGCGATATCGCCAAAACCAAGCAATATGTGGTCTCGATGCGGCTGCGCAAGAAGGTGGAGATGCTCTTTGCCCACCTCAAACGGATCTTGGGGCTGGGGCGGCTCCGATTACGAGGCCCAAACGGCGCTAATGACGAATTTTTACTCGCTGCAACCGCCCAAAACCTCCGCAAATTAGCCAAGATCTTTCCTGCACCGCAGCAAACGCGCAAAGCCTGACAAGAAAGGCGCTCGCCCTCAGTTTTGAGCCGCACTTTCTGCGCCAGCAACACGGTGTTTTTCAACAGAATCGGCCGTGATCAGGCTTTCAATATCCGTGAGCGCCGCACCAGATTCATTCGCCAAACCGACGCCGGATTTTACTTGTTTTCCGGATGTCTCGATCAAACGCGCAATTTCACGCGCAGCATCGGATGAGCGCTGTGCCAGTGCGCGAACCTCTGAGGCAACAACGGCAAAGCCGCGACCGCTCTCACCCGCACGCGCCGCCTCGACACCTGCGTTCAAGGCAAGCAGATTTGTTTGAAAGGCAATGTCGTCGATGACCGAAGTGATTTTTGAAATTTCTTGAGAGCTGATTTCGATATCTGCCATTGCTTTCACAGTTTGATCTACAAGATGTTTGCCCTCGCTCGACCGGGTGTGCGCCCGCGATGCGGTGTCTGCCGAATCTTTGGCGCGTTTGGCCGCCATATCTACAGACTCGGTCATTTCCGTAATCGCCGATGCCGTTTGAACCAGTGCAGCAGCTTGGCGTTCTGTGCGTTGTCCTAAATTGGAGGAAGACGCCGCGATGCTTTCGACTTCATTGTGCATGTGGCCTGTTCCGACCGTGATCTGACTGATCAGAGTTGAGAGGCGTTTGATTGTATCGTTAAAATCATTGCGTAAATGCTCCAGCTCTCCAGGCATCTTATCCGGTAAATGTACCGTCAGATCACCGTCTCTCAAGCGTGAAACTGCGTTTTGGAACTCGTTAATCGCTGTTTTTTGCGGCGTGACATCGGTTGCGAATTTTACAACCTTGGTCACGCGACCTTTCGAGTTTGAAATCGGATTGTAGGTTGCGTGTATGAACACGTCATGGCCATCTTTTGCAACACGGTGGAATTCACGTGTTTGAAAGTCGCCGTCATTCAGGCTCTTCCAAAAGGCTGCATAGTCCGTGGAATCGCGCTCCTGAGCAGTCACAAACATCGAATGATGCTTCCCTAATATTTCCGCCTCTGTATATCCCATGGCGTTTTGAAAATTCGTATTTGCCTTTAGAATAATACCCTCGGGTGAAAACTCGATGATGCCCTCGGATCGATCGATGGCTGCCATTTGGCCTTCAATGTCGAGCCTGCGTACGGTTTCGTCGGTGATGTCAGTGGCAATTTTTACGATACCTTGTACGTCGCCATTTGAGTCAAAAATTGGGTTGTAGGACGCCCGGATATAGATGTCGGAGCCATTTTTGGCTCGCCGCGTGAATTCGGCTTCTTGGAAAGTTCCAGCTTTGAGTTCGTCCCAAAATGCAACATAGGTCGGAGCGTTTTTCTCATCGTCGTGAATGAACATTGAGTGGTGTTTTGAGCGCACCTCCTCGAAAGTGTAGCCCATCAGGTTCAAAAAATTATCATTAGCGGCGGTGATGTAGCCATCACAGGTGAATTCGATGACCGCTGCTGATCTATTAATTGCAGCAATGATTGACGTCGCGCGTGATGCATCGGTTGTGGATTTTGTCACATCTGTCGCGATTTTGACAACACCTGTGGCGGTGCCACTTGCATCACAAATCGGTACGTATGAGGCCTCAATAAACAACCGGTTTCCGGATTTGTGCCGGCGCGTAAAGGTGCGTTGTTGTGCTTGTCCGCCCGCCAACGCGCTCCAAAATTGTCGGTATTGTGCCGAGTTCGCATCTTGGGGGAACAAAAACATCGAATGATGTTGCCCAATGACCTCGTCTCGCGTGTACCCCATTGTGTTGCAAAAAGTGTCACTTGCCTCAGAAATCGTGCCCTCAAGATCAAACCAAACAACAGCCATCGAGCGGCCTAGTGTCGCTATGGGTGCATCATAGGGAGTTGGAATAATTTTAGGCTGGCGAAAGTGAAACATGCTGGAATCCTAAATTACGATTTCTGCATGCTTATAATTGAAACTTCTAACATAAGGTTTACTCCTATGGATCTCATAGTGTCGATTTGGATTTTGGCCGACGTGCCCGTGTCGCGCAAGCGGTTCGGCGCATCATGTGGGGCGTCAGTCAAACACCTTATGGCGCAGTTGTTTCCATGCGGCCTTGAGCATCATCCTTGCGGTGAACTCACTTTTCACGAGCGAGACTACTTCGGCTTCATCAAGGCGTGAAAGGCGGTCAAGACTTCGATCCCAATCTGCGGCGTCATATGTCGCGATCCGCTCATTTGCGGTAAAGCCGAAACTGTAATTGCGTTTTAAGTCTTTGCGGCATTCCAACTCGTAGCGCATCAATGGCGCACGGCACCCTTGGGTAATCGCTTCGCCCAATCGTTCACCTAAAATGCGACCGAACTTGATCGCGATTCGGATCCCTTCGCCCACGGTGGGCGTTGCGAAGTTGGCGGTATCGCCCACGCGGATGACATTGCCGAATACCAGCTTGGAATCGTATGGCACGGAGGGAATAATACCTGCGTTGACTTGAACGGGCGGCCCGAGTTCAAGGCCGTAACTTTCCAGAAATTCGGGCGTCACAACGCTGTTGTAGATGTCGCGCGGAGACAGGTCGCTGTCGGGTTGGATGATGCCGACCCCGATGCGAATATGGTTGTTTGGCGCAGGGAAAATCCACCCGTATCCTGATTTGACGGCTTGTCCGACAAATAAAACAGCTCGGCTTTTAGGCGCTGATTTGATTTCGAACTCATGCTCGATGCCAACACCAACACGGTCGGGCTTTTCCACCAATCCCAAATTGGACAAAACTGCATGCGGCGTCCCAGAGGCATCAACAATGAAACGTGACTTTATGCGAGAGGCCGTGATGGATCTCGACCGAATGGTAGAGACGAACCCGTCATCTGTTTCTTCGGTCTGCATGAATTTGGTATCTGTATAGACCTCGGCACCTGCGCCGCGCGCCAGATCGGCCAGCCATTGATACGTCCCCGTGATGTCCAATACGGCGCATTTACGTTGTGCCAGCGGTTGCACAACTTCGCGATTATCAGAGCGAAACAGCAACTCGTCGATCTGTTGGTACAAGTGCGGTGGAACACCCAAAGCCTGCATGTCAGCCACCCAGGTCCCGCCAGACGTGCGCACGGGTTTGCCGATTTCGCGGTCTTGATGGATGACAATTGTTTTTGCGTGAGGCGCAAGCGTATGCGCGGTGGCCAATCCCGCAGGGCCGCCACCAACAATCAATACGTCACATGACAGGGTGTCGGATTCTAGGTCGATCATAGCTAAAAACTCACTCAAAACTGCGTTGAAGATCGGTATAGACCCATTGGAGAGAATTGACGAGATGCGTAACTTCGCCTTGGAAACCCTTTGCTCCTCGCGCATAACGGTCGCGGTAGCGTCTAGTAATGCGCAGAGCATCCACTGACGCGATACAAAGGCAGGGCTATGGCTGATTTCGATTTGGTGATTTTTGATTTCGACGGCGTGATCGTTGATAGCGAAGTGATTTCAGCGCAAATGTTAATCGCCGAATTGAAACATTATGATGTTCATGTCGATGGCGCATATGTTGCGCGGCACTTTTTAGGGCGTAGTTATCCCGTGGTCTTACAGCAAATTCGTGACGAGTTTGGGGTTGTTTTGCCGGAGGGGTTCGAGGCAGATTATCGCGCTCGTTTACTGGCGGCGTTTGAGGAAAAACTCATGGCCATGCCTGGTATTAAGGCGGTTCTTGACGGCATCCGCACGCCCTATTGTGTCGCAACAAGTTCTAGTCCGGTGCGCCTTAAAAGCTCATTGGAAATGGTTGGACTTACCGCTTTGTTCGAGGGGCGCTCCAATACGGCATCTGAGGTTGCGCGCGGTAAACCTGCGCCCGATTTGTTCTTACATGTCGCCAAGAGATTTGGCGTTGAACCGTCGCGGTGTCTGGTGATTGAGGATTCTTTGGCGGGTGTTCGCGCGGGGCTGTCGGCGGGGATGACGGTTTGGCGGTTTGTGGGGGGCAGCCACTTGATAGGTCTTGAACTTCCGATTGACGAGACGGCGCAGCCACACCGTGTGTTTGCACATTTCGACGAATTATTTCAGATTGCGCCCGAACTAACGGGCGAGGCCGAATAACATGGCGCAGGTAAACACAGACGATGGTGAACGCTCTAACCGCGGGTTAGCGGCACGGGCGGCGTGGATGTCGTATGTCGGCGGCATGACACAAGATCAGATTGCCCAAGAGCTGGGAATTTCGCGCCAACGGGCGCAGCGCCTTGTGGCGCGTGCCGGAGCCGAAGGTCTGATACGCGTGCGCATTGATCATCCGATTGCGGAATGTCTTGAATTAGAGCGCGAATTAAAGGGCCGGTTTGCATTGAATTCGGTGCGCGTGGCACCCAATGCGGGTGACTCCGTCGATCCCAGTATTGGAATTGCAACCTTTGCCGCGCCGTTCGTTGAGCGCATTCTTGAGGATGTTGATCCACAGGTGATTGCACTTGGGACAGGGCGGACCCTAAGTATGGTCGTGGATCAGATGCAGGCCGTTGACGGCTCCCATCACAAACTTACCTCGCTGATCGGGAACGTTTCGCCCGATGGATCTGCCTCGTTTTACGAGGTGATCATGCGGCTCGCGGAAAAGGTCAATGCACCTCACTATCCAATGTCAGTCCCCGTTTTGGCGCGCAATGATGCCGAGATGGATCTCTACTTGTCATTGCCGCACGTGAGCGCGGCGCGCGCACTGGCCAAACAGGCGAGTACCGCGATCGTCGGCGTTGGGCAGATGGGGAACGATGCACCGCTTTTCGTCGACGGGTTCATCTCGGCGCAGCAGCTTAGCGAAGTTCAGGCGCTAGGGGCGGCGGGCGAAATTTGCAGTCACATGTTCGATGAAAATGGCCAAATGATTGATCATCCGGTCATCCGGCAGATGGTCGGATTGCTGCCTGACGTCTCCCACATGCGCGTGATTTGCATCGGCGGCGGTGCGAAAAAGTTGCCGGCAATCCGCGCGGCCCTGCGCGGCGGGCTAATTTCCGATCTTGTGACGGACGAAATTACGGCGCAAGCTCTTATAAATAATTAACTTTTTATTACCCTTAAAAAATGCCTCCAAATCACCTTGACAAGAATCATGTCCTCGGGTGAGTATTTGTTCAACGGCTGAGCAATTGCTCACCGTCCAACGGGAGGAAACCATGAATACAACTATCCGCGTCCTTATGGGCGCCACGGCTCTGTCTGCTGTTGCTTTGACCGCACAAGCCGAAACTCTGACAATCGCAACTGTGAACAACGGCGACATGATCCGCATGCAGGGTCTGACCGATGATTTCACAGCCAAAACAGGTCACACTGTTGAGTGGGTCACTTTGGAAGAAAACGTTTTGCGCCAGCGCGTGACAACGGACATCTCCACCAAAGGTGGCGCGTTCGACATCATGACCATCGGCATGTACGAAACGCCTATCTGGGGCGCAAACGGTTGGTTGGTCCCATTGGACAACCTGTCCGAAGAGTATGACGTTGACGATATTCTGCCCGCAATGGCTGGCGGCTTGTCCCACGATGGTACGCTTTTCGCGGCACCGTTTTACGGCGAATCCTCGATGATCATGTACCGTACAGACCTGATGGAAGCTGCGGGCCTTGAGATGCCTGACGCGCCAACTTGGAACTTCATCCGCGAAGCCGCTGCTGCGATGACCGACCGCGACGCCGAAATTAACGGTATTTGCCTTCGCGGCAAAGCGGGTTGGGGTGAGGGCGGTGCTTTCATCACAGCTATGTCCAACTCCTTCGGCGCGCGCTGGTTCGACATGGACTGGAAAGCACAGTTCGACACGCAGCCTTGGGCTGACACACTGAACTTCTACAAAGGCATGATGGACGAGTCTGGTCCTGCTGGTTACGCGACTAACGGTTTCAACGAAAACCTGTCGCTCTTCCAACAAGGCAAATGTGGCATGTGGATCGACGCAACTGTTGCGGCATCCTTTGTGACAAATCCTGACGACTCAACTGTGGCAGACAGCGTTGGTTTCGCACTTGCACCCGACACTGGTTTGGGCAAACGCTCCAACTGGCTCTGGGCATGGGCGCTGGCAATTCCTGCCGGCACTCAGAAACAAGACGCAGCTGTAGAGTTCGTCGAGTGGGCAACGTCTAAATCCTACATCGATCTCGTCGCCGCAAACGAAGGTTGGGCAAACGTTCCTCCGGGCGCACGTACATCGCTCTACGAAAACCCCAACTACCAAGCGGTTCCATTCGCTCAAATGACACTGGACTCGATCCTGTCGGCTGATCCGAACAACTCGACCGTTGAACCGTCACCATATGTTGGTGTTCAGTTTGCGGCGATCCCAGAATTCGCAGGCATCGCTACTGATGTGAGCCAAGAATTCTCGGCAGCTTACGCTGGTCAACAAACCGTTGAAGAAGCTCTTGCGAAAGCTCAAGCGATCACTACCGATGCAATGGAAGCCGCCGGCTACTAAGCTAGCGCTTTACGTCAGAGGGCAGCCAAGCGCTGCCCTCTCTCCATTCTCCGATTATCGACCAACTCATCCCACGGCGGCACATAGGCCGTCAGCAATAGAGGTGCGTCATGGCAACCCAGCATTCCCGATCTGCAGCCCGTATAATGATGGCGCCCGCAGTTGTCCTTCTTCTTGGTTGGATGCTTGTTCCCCTCATTATGACTCTCTACTTTTCGTTTAGAAATTACCTGCCAATGCGTGGCGGCGACCTTGGATGGGCTGGTTTTGACAACTACATCCGCTTCGTAACTTCCAGCGCGTTTTGGCCATCCATCTTCACCACACTGATCATCGTCGGTAGCGTTCTCGCCATCACCGTGGTCCTCGGTGTGTTGCTTGCGATCCTTTTGAACCAACCGATGTGGGGACGCGGCTTTGTACGTATTCTTGTCATCGCACCGTTCTTTGTCATGCCAACCGTTTCGGCGCTGGTGTGGAAGAACATGTTCATGGACCCCAACTATGGGCTCTTCGCATATCTTTGGAAATTTTTCGGTGCAGCGCCGGTTGAGTGGTTGAGCCAAGCCTCGCTGCCGTCGATCGTCATTATCGTCAGTTGGCAATGGCTGCCCTTCGCAACCCTAATCCTTTTGACGGCAATTCAGTCGCTAGACAGTGAGCAACTTGAAGCCGCTGAAATGGATGGAGCGCCTGCGACCAAACGCTTTGCCTTTATCACCCTGCCACACCTTGGCCGTTCAATTACGGTCGTTATTTTGATCCAGACGATCTTCCTGCTTTCGATTTTTGCCGAGATTTTTGTGACCACTGGCGGTGCCTTTGGAACAAAAACGCTTAGCTACCTGATCTTCCAGCGCGTTCTGGAAAGCCAGAATATCGGTCTGGGCTCCGCCGGTGGTGTCTATGCCATCATCCTCGCCAACATCGTTGCCATCTTCTTGATGCGCATCGTCGGCAAAAACCTAGACGCGTAAGGAGGGGCTCACATGTCACGTGCCGTTACAACACAGCGCAAAACGATCAATACAGTGGCTGCTTGGTCGATCGGGTTCCTGATCTTCTTTCCGATCTTGTGGACCATCCTCACGAGCTTCAAAACCGAAGCACAGGCTATTGCCGATCCGCCCATTTTCCTCGGGTTCAACTGGACTTTGGAAAACTACGGTGTGGTTCTAGAGCGTTCGAACTACATGCGCTTCTTGTGGAACTCCATCATCATCGCGGGGGGCTCTACGATCCTCGGGATCATCATTGCGGTTCCAGCCGCATGGTCGATGGCCTTTGTGCCCTCTAACCGTACCAAAGACATTCTCCTGTGGATGCTCTCGACAAAGATGCTCCCCGCAGTTGGTGTTCTCTACCCGATATACCTGATCTTCATTCGTATGGGGATTTTGGACAGCCGCGTGGGTCTCGTTATCGTTCTGATGTTGATCAACCTCCCGATCATCGTTTGGATGCTATATACCTACTTCAAAGAGATCCCCGGCGAAATTCTTGAAGCTGCCCGTATGGATGGTGCAAGCCTGAAGGAAGAGATCTTTTACGTCCTGACGCCGATGGCCATTCCGGGCATCGCATCCACCTTGCTTTTGAATGTAATTCTAGCTTGGAACGAGGCGTTTTGGACCCTCAACCTCACGGCGGCGAAAGCGGCTCCTCTGACGGCTTTCATCGCGAGCTACTCAAGCCCCGAAGGCCTTTTTTACGCCAAACTTAGCGCAGCCTCGACGATGGCTATCGCACCAATTCTCATCCTTGGCTGGTTCAGCCAGAAACAGCTTGTCAGCGGCCTTACTTTTGGCGCTGTGAAATAAGGAACGGATACCATGGGACAAATCAAACTCGAAAACGTCACAAAAACCTTTGGTACGGTTGAGGTCATTCCACCTCTCAACCTCACAATCGAAGACGGCGAATTCACCGTCTTTGTTGGGCCCTCTGGTTGTGGCAAATCCACACTCTTACGCCTGATTGCGGGTCTTGAGGATGTGTCCGGCGGGGATATTCTCATCGATGGACAGGACTCTACCGAGCTTCCCCCCTCCAAACGTGGTCTGGCGATGGTGTTCCAATCCTATGCGCTTTACCCGCATATGTCGGTGCGCAAGAACATTGCCTTTCCGATGAAAATGGCGGGCATGGACAAGGCTGAACAGGACCGCCGCATTGAGAGCGCGGCCAAAGCGCTCAACCTCACTGACTACCTTGATCGTCGCCCCGGACAGCTTTCGGGTGGCCAGCGTCAGCGTGTTGCGATTGGCCGCGCCATTGTGCGTGAACCCTCTGCCTTCCTCTTTGACGAACCCCTGTCCAACCTCGACGCCGCGTTGCGCGTTGGCATGCGTTTGGAAATCTCCGAGCTGCACAAACGTCTCGCCACGACGATGGTTTACGTGACCCACGATCAGGTTGAAGCCATGACCATGGCCGACAAAATCGTTGTGCTACGCGCAGGTTACATCGAGCAAGTCGGCTCGCCGATGGAGTTGTACCGTGCACCGCGCAACACCTTTGTTGCGGGATTTATCGGGTCACCAAAGATGAACCTGATCGAAGGGGCCGAGGCCGCCAAATACGATGCTAAAACCATTGGCATTCGTCCAGAGCATATTGAAATTGATCGTGAAAAAGGGGACTGGAAAGGGACTGTTGGCGTTTCCGAGCACCTTGGATCCGACACGTTTTTCCATATCACTGTCGAGGGCTTTTCCGAGCCGCTGACGGTACGGGCCTCAGGCGAAGTTGAGTTGTCGTATGGAGCGACGGTTTATCTCACTCCAGACGCGGCTCACCTCCATCGCTTCTGCCCTGATGGCTTGCGTATTGGTGATAAATAAGCCGCCCTTTTTGGCTACGCTAAGTTTAAAAATCTAGGGGCATAGGCTCCTGACGATTGGGAATATGACGATGAAGCTGTGCAACGACACTTTAAATGATCTGCCTGACGCGATTGTGCGCCCGACCTATGACCGGTCTGCACTGACGGCCGGGATCGTGCACATTGGCCTCGGCAACTTTCACCGTGCTCACCAATCGTGGTATCTTCACCGATTGATGCAACAAGGATATGCGCAAGATTGGGCAATCGTTGGCGCGGGGGTTCGCCCCTATGACGAAGTCATGCGCCAAAAGATGGCGGAGCAGGACTACATGACCACGCTGATCGAGTTGGACCCGTCCAGTTCCTCCGCTGAGGTTGTAGGCTCCATGATCGACTACGTTCCCGTGGTCGAGGGACATGGTCCATTAATCGAACGCATGGCACAGCCAGACATTCGCATCGTTGCACTGACCGTTACTGAAGGCGGCTATTTTATTGACCCTGCCACCCAGACCTTTGACCAAACCCACCCTGATATCGTCAATGACGCGGCCAATCCAACCGCTCCGCGTACGGCGTTCGGGGCTGTTGTCGCCGCGCTGAAATTACGCCGTGAACGTGGGGTCGGGCCATTTACCGGACAGTCTTGTGACAATCTTCAAGGCAACGGCGGCATTTTGCGTCAAACTATTGTGACGCTTGCACGGATGTCTGATCCTGACCTTGCGGACTGGATTGATGCAAATTGTACCTTCCCTAATTCAATGGTGGATTGCATCGTGCCCGCCACGGGTCCGCGCGAGCTTGAATTCGCCCGTGATTTTGGTGTGAGTGACGATGTGCCTGTGACGCACGAAAACTTTCGCCAATGGGTGATTGAGGATGATTTTTGCGCGGGCCGTCCCGATTGGGACAAGGCGGGGGCAACATTTTGCGACCATGTGCATGACTACGAAGTGATGAAAATCCGCATCCTTAATGGCGGTCATCAAGTGATTTCTGACGCGGGCGAAGTGCTTGGTGTCAAGACGATTTCGGGCTGTATGGAGCATCCGAAGATCGCGGCACTGTTTGACAAGGTCGAGCGCGAAGAGATCATGCCTAACGTAAAACCCGTTCCGGAATTCACGCCCGAGGATTACGTGAAGTTGATCCACGACCGGTTCTCGAACCCGAAGATTGTGGATACCACGCGCCGTGTGGCTTTTGACGGATCGTCGCGCCAGCCAGGGTTCATCATTCCATCAGTGCGCGAAAGTTTGGCTGCTGGCCGGACGGTTGAGGGACTGGCGTTGTGCTCCGCAATCTGGGCGCGTTACTGTCTGGGTGTTCGCGAAGACGGCACAACAGTTGAGCCGAATGATCCGTTTTGGGACGATCTCAAATCGTTGGCAGAACAGGCACAAGAAGAGCCCAAGACGTGGTTGTCTATGCGTCACATCTATGGCGATTTGGCCGAGGATGCGCGCTTTGCCGATGTGTTCGAAGCCTGGCTCATTACCATTTATGCGGACGGAACCGAGGCGGCAATCGACAAGTATCTGGCCTCTTAAGCCGCGTGTGTCATTCGTATTTCGATCCGACGCAAAGACGACAGCGGCCGCACTTACAATGGTGGGACAGGTGGACGTTCCGAAGATAAACGCGGCTTCTATTCCCGCTATGACCGATAGGACTCGGGCGCCACAGCGATGGCTGTACTGCGTTCGGATGCTTACGGCTAGATGCTCAGGTCCGCATTTGCAACGCACCTGGAAGCCGAGGCAAATTGCCCGATTAAAAGCCGCCATGGCAACGTCTAATTTGTGGCGGGCCAGCAAGATCGCATCGTAAAAGTCGCGGCCCTCGTGATCGATATTGTGAGCAAATCCGTTCGACTTCAAAAAGTCCAAGGCGCGACATGCCGCTAGGATTGAGGCGGTTGCGGCTGTTTCTATCAGCGATGCAAGTGCGCCAAGTCCCCAACGGATTGCCCAGGTGCAAGACGCGGTGGAGCGATCAGGCGTCACCTGCGCGTTCAGTGATCCCCAATACAACGGTCAGCTTGTTGATAAAGTGCTTGGTAAAAGTGTCGGCGCGCGTGCCGTCATTGATCCGCTTGGTACACACCTAGAGGCGGGGCCACAGTTCTATATCGCACTTTTGGATCACATCACTCAGGCGTTTATGCCGTGCCAGTAGAATAGGGATGCTAACGCCCCTTGTTTGGGGCGGTTTGGGGCTCTACATCCGTTGTATGAAAAACTGGATCCCATTTTTGAAGTCTCAGCCGCGCGTGAACGTTGTGCGGCTCAGCGGAACCATTGTGACCAAGCGCGGTGGATTGAATGATCAGGCGCTTGCGTCCGCAATTGAACGTGCCTTCGGTAAGGGCAAGCCATCGGCAGTTGCCTTGTCGATCAATTCTCCGGG
>NZ_CBFHKW010000057.1:0-2606 GCF_965656515.1 Celeribacter marinus | reverse complement strand
GCGCTTGCGTCCGCAATTGAACGTGCCTTCGGTAAGGGCAAGCCATCGGCAGTTGCCTTGTCGATCAATTCTCCGGGCGGATCGCCTGTTCAGTCGTCGTTGATCGCGGCACGCATTCGCCGTCTGGCAGACGAAAAGGACGTGCCCGTGTTTGCCTTTGTTGAGGATGTAGCGGCATCGGGCGGTTATTGGCTCGCGTGCGCGGCTGATAAAATATTCGTGGATCGCAGTTCTATCGTTGGCTCCATTGGTGTTATTTCTGCGGGCTTCGGGTTCGATCAATTGATTGCCAAATATGGCATCGAGCGGCGCGTTTACACCGCGGGCGGCTCAAAAAGCCAGCTTGATCCATTTCAACCTGAGCGCGACGAGGACGTTGTGCGCCTCAAAGCCCTTCAAGAAGACATTCACGTAGCCTTTGTCGAGCATGTAAAAGCCTCGCGTGGGGATCGGTTGTCGCAAGATGTCGAGCTGTTCGACGGTACGTATTGGACTGGTAAAACAAGTGTTGATCTTGGCTTGGCCGATGGGATCGGACATCTCTTGCCCGTTATGAAAGATATGTTTGGCGCTAAAACACGGTTTGCGGTCTTTGGCCCTAAAAAGCCATTCTTGGGTCGGTTTGGCGCACAGATCATCGATGAGGCGGTCAACACTGTCGAAGAGCGCAGTCTTTGGGCGCGCTACGGGCTGTGACATGATCTTTAAAATTATTTCTGTCTTTATGATCTTTATTGCGGTGTTGGCGCTGTTCGGGCGTGTCCGTTTTCCGGGTCAGACAAAACTCGCCTCTATGACCTGTCCCAAATGCGGACGCTATGTCATTGGCAAAGGCCCATGCGCCTGTAAGAAAGGGAAGCCCTAATGGACTTTTTGACTGCTGCGGTAGGGCTTGTTGTCTTACTTTTAGCGGGTGATGCGCTCGTGCGTGGGGCCGTAAATCTGTCGCTTCGCCTTGGTGTGCCTGCGTTGATCGTTAGCCTAACCATCGTTGCATTCGGGACATCCGCGCCTGAACTTCTCATCTCTATTTCGGCTATTCACGAAGGGGTTCCGGGGCTTGCCCTTGGCAACGTTGTCGGCTCGAATACCGCCAATGTGCTATTGGTGATGGGTATTCCCGCATTGATAACAACGCTACATGTGGTCGATAATTCAACCCGCGCCAGCTATCTTCAAATGATAGCCGCGACGGCACTGTTCACAGCTTTGGCGTTTATTGGCCCCTTTGGTCGGGTCTCGGGTTTGATTTTACTCGCTGCATTGGGGTTAATGCTCGTCCATGCAGCGCGTGCTGCAAGATCGCACCGTGCTGACGCGGCGGATGCCGCACTTTGCACGATGGATGAGGATGACGTCGAAGGGGCCGACCCGCATATGGGGTGGCCCAAAATCATTGCTTTCCTTGTTGCAGGTTTGATTGGTTTGCCTATTGGCGCCGAGTTGTTGGTCAATGCCGCAACTCATATTGCACAATCGTTCGGGGTCTCGGACACTGTGATCGGTTTGACACTTGTAGCTTTGGGAACATCGTTGCCCGAACTTGCGACAACCGTGATGGCGGCGCTGCGCCGTCAGGCAGATGTGGCATTTGGCAACGTGATCGGCTCCAATATGTTCAACCTATTGGGCATTATCGGTGTGGCCTCACTCGTTGGCCCCATTCCCGTTGCACCCGAAATTATGCAGTTCGATATCTGGGTGATGATTGCATCATCGCTTTTGTTAGGTTTGTTTGTTCTGCGCCGTAAAAGTATCACTTTGATCTGGGGTCTCGCCCTGACCGCCCTATATGTCCTCTACATTGTGATGGTCTTTTAAGGGGAACACTATGAAATCACGGCGGGCATTGGTCACTGGAGCAGGTAAACGACTTGGCCGTGCAATGGCTTTGTATCTTGGAGAGCGCGGGTTCGACGTTGCCGTACATTATGCAACGTCCAAGACTGAAGCCGATGAGGTCGTGGCCGAGCTTCGCCATATGGGCGTCAAGGCGCAAACCGTCCAAGCAGATTTGTTGATCGAAGACGAAGCCGCCCGATTGGTGGGACGTGCTGCACAAGCCCTTGGTGGACCATTGACGTTGCTTGTGAATAACGCGTCGATCTATGAGGCGGACAGCATCGAGGACGGTACGCGGCTGAGTTGGGATCGCCATATAGAGAGCAACCTGCGCGCGCCTGTTGTACTCACCCAAGCGTTTGCCGCTCAGGCTCCAGAGGTGGAGACAGACTTGCGCGGTGAGGCGCGTGCCAGCGCTCTTGTGATCAATATGTTGGATCAACGGGTTCAAAAACTGACGCCAAAATTTATGAGCTACACGATTGCAAAGATGGGGTTGTGGGCATTTACCCAGACGGCGGCGCAGGGCCTTGCTCCGCGCATTCGTGTAAATGCCATTGGTCCGGGGCCGACATTACAGGGCGTGCATCAAGACCGAGATATGTTCACCGCACAACGCGCCGCGACTATCCTGAACAGAGGGTCCAACCTCGAAGATATTACCGCGGCTTTGGGTTATTTCATCGATGCCCACGGCGTCACAGGTCAGCTTTTATGTGTAGATGGCGGTCAACATTTGGCGTGGAATACACCCGATATTTTGA
>NZ_CBFHKW010000056.1:13225-16402 GCF_965656515.1 Celeribacter marinus | reverse complement strand
GTTTTCACCTTGGCACTCTCAAATAGCCTTGGTGTAAAATAGGCACCCGCCACGCGTTTGTTAAGCTCCGCAAGTGTCGGATAAGGCGCAATCATACCCGCAATCTGGCTCATTTTGAGGTTTGAAGAAAGAACAAGCGACCAAAGAGTGATCAACTCACCCGCATCCGGCCCCACGATCGTGACACCAACCGGACGCCCTTTTACCACCATCACCTTGATAAATCCCGAATCCGCACGCTGTGTTGCAATGGCTCGGTCATTTCCCGACACCTGTGCGCGCACAATCTCTACCTTGTCACCATGAGTGGCACGGGCATCAGTTTCGGACAGGCCCACCTGCGCCAATTCAGGGGATGTATAAGTAGCCCGTGGAATATGGTGCGTTGAGGCCTTTGCAGGCAACCCAAACAGCAAAGAGCGGATAATCACGCCCGCCTGATACCCCGCCACATGGGTGAATTGCAGATTACCCGCAACAACATCGCCGATCGCATAAACACGGCGATTCGAGGTCCGCAGACGCGCGTCCACCGTGATGCCACCACGGTTGTGATTGATCTCACCCTTTTCCAATGCAAGGCTGTCGGAATTGGCGACACGGCCCGTAGCCACCAACAGATGCGACCCTCTGATCTGGCTTCCACTTTCAAGATAGAGAGTGATATCACCCTGCGTGCCCGACACCCGCACAACCTTGTCATTCTCGATGATATTCACGCCTTCGCCCTTGAGGGCTGCCACGACAACCCCTGCGGCTTCGGGATCTTCGCGCGACAGGGCCGTGGCGGCTTCGACAACCGTGACCTCACACCCCAAACGTCGATGCGCTTGCGCCATTTCCATTCCGATTGGGCCAGCCCCTAAAATCAATAGATGCTCAGGAGCCTTCGTGACATCCCAAAGGCTCTCGTTGGTCAGATATGGAACTGCATGAAGCCCGTCGATAGGCGGCACAAAAGGGCGCGATCCGGTCGCAATCACAAACCGGCGCGCCGTGATTTCTATACCATCTGCCTCAACTGTCTTTGACGACGTGAACTGTGCGTGTGCGCGGATCACTGTGCAGCCCAATCCCTCGAACCGCTCTTGGCTATCATGCGGAGCAATGGTCGCGATGGTCGCGCGGACATGCGCCATCGCATCCGCGTAGCTCATCCCATCTTGTCCCGCATACAACAGCGCCTTTGACGGCACACAGCCGGAATTGAGACAGTCGCCCCCCATCTCGCCCTTCTCGATTAAAACCACGCGCGCACCCATTTGAACGGCACCCGCAGCGACAGAGAGCCCCCCCGACCCCGCTCCGATCACACAAAGATCTGTTTTGAGTTTCGTCATAGGTCAAAGATCCTGTTTGGTGCGAGAGTTCAGAAATATCGGCAAGATCGCCAGAGCGCAGAGTCCAAGAATCGGCAAGAGGATATGTGGCTCAAAAATAAGACCGAGATCAGGCGATGCTCCTGCCTCAAACACCTTACCAAGCCCCGCACCGACCGATGTATAGACAATCGCACCCGGAATAATTCCGATTGCCGTCGAAATCGCAAAGCGGTGGAACGATGCACCAAGAAGCGCAGGCAGTAGATTTGCGACGAAAAACGGCACCACAGGCGCAAGGCGCATTAAAAAGAGCATCGACCACTGATTGTCATCAAGCCCGCGCTTGATCCGCTGCACGCGCGGCGACCCCGTTTCCATCTTGGTCGACAACCAATCACCCAACCCCCACCGCGCAGCGAGAAACAAAAGGCACGCGCCCGATGTCGCCGCAATGATATTGAACACCGCGCCGGGAAAGGTCGCGAACAAAAAGCCGCCCGTAAGTGTCGCGATGGTCGCCCCTGGCAGGGAAAACGCGACAATACCCGCATAAACAACCATGAAAAGCGCAACCGAGAGGCCAAAATGTGCATCGCGGTACGCCAAAAGCGCGCCTCGGTTCTCCGCTAAAGAATCAAAGCTCAGAGAATCGCGAAATAAAACCGCCAACCCAACTGCAATGGTGGCGAAAACAACGATAGGCCCGATGTGGCGACGTGTTTTTGGTGTACTGGTTGATGTACTGGGTTGTGCCATGAGGCCCTCGCGTTCACTATGGAGGGCGAACCTGCGCCATATGGCACGATATTGCTACCTTAACAGTCCTTCTATTGCACTGTTCTCACGCGCGGTTGATCTGTCGCGAGCGGTTCTCTAGAGGTTTCGGTCTGATACTGTCGAATTGTTACAGAATTCCCCACGACACGAATTGACAAGCTGCCTTTGGACACCTAAACGCAGGGCTTCAATGAATGTCGGCCTTCGAATCTCACGCCTTGAGGTTTGGGTCATGACCAAACCGATGGAGATGGCGCGATGAAACGCACCTTTCAACCGAGTAACCTCGTCCGCAAACGCCGCCACGGTTTCCGTGCACGTATGGCAACTAAAGCGGGCCGTAAGATCCTGAACGCACGTCGCGCACGCGGCCGCAAGTCGCTGTCCGCATAAGGGCAGCCTTAGGGCTCTACGAATATGACACCGCCGGACGCACCCGAGGGAATGGCAATAGCCGGAACCAAAGGTCAGCGATCGGCGGTTTTGTCATGCTCCGACACCTCTTCAGCCTCATCATTGATGACGTTGACAAAACGCGCGGATTTTTTGCGCGCCGCTCGTGCACGTAGGCAGGGCACTGGAAGTTTTTTGCTTCAGGCACGCAAGCGCGATGGCGATGAGCAGACAACGGGAATTCGTGTTGGATTTACCTGCTCTAAAAAGGTTGGCAACGCAGTTAAACGCAACCACGCCAAACGGCGGCTCCGTGAAATTGCGCGCCATATCCTACCTGAGTTGGGGCATGATGGATGGGATTACGTGTTAATCGGCAAAGCTGTAGACACCTCTGCGCGTCCATTTGACCTCCTCCTCAAAGACATGCGATACGCAATGCGCAAAGTGCATGGCGAACCCAAACAGTCGCAGCCATGACACCCTTCGCATTTATCGTATCGCTTCCCGTGCGCGCCTACCGCTTGGTGTTTAGTCCGATTGTTGGCTTTAATTGCCGCTATCAGCCCACATGTAGCGCCTATGCTATGGAAGCCCTCGAAAAACACGGTGCGATCAAAGGCTCGCTCTTGGCAGCCAAACGTATCGGGCGATGCCACCCGATGGGCGGCACGGGCTACGATCC
>NZ_CBFHKW010000056.1:4821-13127 GCF_965656515.1 Celeribacter marinus | reverse complement strand
CGGTCCCAGACCCCAAAACACCCCCCAAGGACTCTCCCGATGCCTGATGAACTCGAAGACATCCATCCGCTCTTTCACGGTGCGCCCTCGACCACCGAATTCAAAAAGCTACGCAAACGGATTGTGCGCAATACACGCGAAGCGATTGAGCAGTACGGCATGATCGAACGCGGCGCGAAATGGCTGGTGTGCCTCTCGGGCGGGAAAGACAGCTATACTCTTTTGGCCGTGCTGTATGAGCTTAAATGGCGCGGACTTTTGCCTGTCGAGCTGATCGCATGTAATCTCGATCAGGGTCAGCCCAACTTTCCCGCAACGGTTCTACCCGCGTTTCTTGAGAAAATGGGCGTTCCGCACCGCATTGAATACCAAGACACCTACTCAATTGTGATGGACAAGGTCCCCGCGGGGCGCACCTTTTGCGCGCTATGTTCGCGCCTGCGCCGTGGCAACCTGTACCGGATCGCGCGCGAAGAGGGCTGTTCGGCGGTTGTGCTCGGCCACCACCGTGATGACATCCTAGAAACCTTTTTTATGAACCTGTTTCACGGTGGACGCGTTGCGACGATGCCACCAAAACTGGTCAACGAAGAGGGCGATCTCTTTCTCTATCGCCCCCTTGCCCACGTAGCCGAAGTCGATTGTGAGAAATTCGCAACCGCCATGAACTACCCCATCATTCCATGTGATCTGTGCGGCTCCCAAGACGGGCTACAACGCCAACAGGTCAAACAAATCCTTGATGGCTGGGAAAAAAATGCCCCCGGACGCAGACAGGTGATGTTCAAAGCGCTCACGAACATTCGCCCCTCTCATATGCTCGATCCAAAACTATTTGATTTTGCCGGATTGGAACTTTCGGAAAAAGGCGAAGAATCTACAGATATTCCGCGCCTGCGTTAACCTGACAGCCACCTTTTTGCACGTATTTATCACTCAAGGATCGCCCACATAGACGGCGCGATGGATGAGGTGGCACGTGAAAAAACCAGTTGCAGTTCCAGATTTTGCGACCTTGCGCCGTATCGCGGCCAAGCCCCAGAGCATTGCTTTTCTTCCTGCGATATTTCTGGCCGCCTACTGGTTTGGGGGCGAGGCCGCGCTCATTGTATCCTCGGTGATATTTCCCGCAGCTGTCTATGCGTTTTACGCGGACCGCGCGCGCCCACACCAAAGAGATGGACAAACGGGCCTACCGCTTCGCCCTGCTTTTATTACGACACTTGATGGCGTTTTGGAGACATCTGTCGCCAACGGGCGCACAACCGCGTGCCTCATGATCGAAATTGAGAACCTTGGCGCGATATCTGCGTCCTATGGCGTTGAAACCACGCATACGTTACAAAAAATCGCGGCAAAACGCATTGTCGAGACGGTAAGAGAGCACGATATCGTAGCAAAGCTGGCTGAGAGCCGTTTTGCAGTTGCTCTTGCGCCCGTCCATCGCGCCGACCTTGAGACCTTGATACAACTGTCGTCTCGCATTCAGGCCGCCCTCGCAGAGCCATATTCTATCAATGCATCCAAAATATATGGATCGGCATCAATCGGATTTTGCACCCCCACGCGCGCGCCAGCACAAACCGCAGCGGCGTATATAGATGCCGCAGAGGTGGCGCTTTTGGACGCCATCCATAACGGCTCGGGTTCAATTCGGGCCTACTCGTCAGACCTCACCGGACGCCAATCGGCACAAACCTGCGATCCTGATGAACTCGGAGCGGCCCTTGAAAACGGGCACATCGTTCCGTGGTTCCAACCCCAAGTATCGACAGACACAGGCGAAGTGACGGGAATGGAGGCCTTGGCACGCTGGGAGCATCCCGAGCGCGGCGTGATTCTCCCCGCCACATTTCTTCCCGTGTTGGAAGAGCTTGGGCTTTTGGAGCGTCTGGGTGAGGTGATCCGGTTTCACGCCCTGTCCGCGCTCCGCGACTGGGATCAAGGCGACATCAAAATCGGTTCGATCTCTGTTAATTTCACGGCCACCGAACTTGCAAACCCGAAGCTGGTGGAAAAGCTGACTTGGGAATTGGACCGGTTTGACCTATCGCCTGACCGTCTCGAAATTGAAATATTGGAAAATGTTATTGCCGCAACTGATGATGACATCATCCCGCGCAATATAAGGGCGCTCAAGGCAATTGGGTGTCGTATCGACCTTGATGACTATGGAACGGGTCACGCCTCGATTGCGAATATCCGCCGGTTTTCCGTGGACCGGATAAAGATTGATCGCTCCTATGTGGCGCGTTGTGATCGTGACCGCGAACAACAAAACATGCTGACTGCAATTTTGACAATGGCAGAGCAATTGAACTTGGAAACTCTGGCTGAGGGCGTTGAAACGCTCGGAGAGCACGCGATGCTTGCCCAACTTGGATGTGGATACGTGCAGGGATTTTCAGTGTCGCGCCCTCTCCCCGAGGCAAATGTAAGCGCATGGTTGGCGCAACATAATACAAAAATTGCATCGACTCCACCCATCGGGCGTCATGCGGGATAAGCTGGTAAACGCCCTGCACGCGCCTCACACCGTTAAGTTTGCCGCAAAACACCCCATTTTCGGGCAAAACAGCTTGACCTTTCGGCTCTAGGCAGATTGAACCTGCACAGATATAATTCCAAAAATCAGGCGGCCGGAATGGACGATCAAAACAAGAATCTGATCCTTGCAGTTGTGCTTAGCGGGATCGTGTTGCTCACGTGGACATACTTTTTCCCCGCGCCGGAGCCAGTCATAGATCCGAACGCACCTACAGTTCAGCAAAGTGTGGCATCTCAAGGCGCAGCGGGCGACACAATCGCGCTTGCCCCGCCCTCAACCGATGCGGGCATAACGACAAATGGCGCGGTCACGCAACCTGCCACAACGGTTTCAGATGCGCCACGCATCGACATCGAGACGGACCGCGTTGTCGGATCGATTTCGCTGATCGGTGGCCGGATTGATGACCTGTCCCTCAAAGACTACAAAACCGAGCTGGATAGCGACGAGATTGTCACATTGCTGACCCCCGTGGGGTCCGATGCGCCATATTACGCGGTATATGGTTGGGCACCCGGTGGCGATCTGACCGGTGCTGACGTGCCGAGTGCGAACACCGAGTGGTCCGTTGAAAGCGGCACTGCTCTTGGTCTGGACGCCCCTGTGACCCTCGCTTGGGAAAACGATAGCGGCCTGGTGTTTCGTCGGACAATTTCCATCGACAAAGACTACCTCTTCACAATCACACAGTCCGTTGAAAACAAAGGGGCCGATGCCAAACGTATGGCGGCCTACGGGATTGTCGCACGCCATGGCACCCCTGAAGTGTCCCGCTACTTTGTACTGCACGAGGGTCTTGTCCGCTTGACGGACAAAACACTCGAAGAGGCCGATTACAAAGACATTGCAGACTATGACATGGTCGCACGCGAGGGCGCACAAGCCTCCGTCGCTCAGGTTGAAGAAAACGGTTGGGTCGGCTTTACCGACAAAAACTGGATGACCACACTCGTTCCGCAACCCGGTCAATCCTTCACCTCCGTTGTGAAATACGTGGCAAACTCGGAAATTTACCAAGTAGAAAGCCGCCTACCCGCGCAAACCATTGAACCAGGCGCGTCGGTTGAAAACACCACCTATCTGTTTGCTGGCGCAAAGGAATGGGAGGCGATCAAGCGTTATCAAGACGAAGTCGGCATCTATCACTTTGTCGATTCGATTGATTGGGGCTGGTTCTTCTTCTTCACCAAACCAATCTTCCGTCTGCTACATGCTCTGAATGCCATTATTGGCAACATGGGCTGGTCGATTATCGTTCTGACGCTGATCATCAAAGGCATCATGTTCCCGCTCGCCTACAAATCCTACGTCTCTATGGCGCGGATGAAAGAGCTTCAGCCAGAAATGGAAAAGCTTAAGGAAGAGGCTGGTGATGACCGCGAGAAGATGCAGCGCGGGATGATGGACCTCTACAAAAAGAACAAGGTGAACCCTGCCTCGGGCTGTTTGCCACTGATCCTACAGATCCCCGTGTTCTTCTCACTTTATAAGGTGATTTTCGTCACAATCGAATTGCGGCATGCCCCATGGCTCGGCTGGATTCGCGACCTCTCAGCCCCCGATCCATCGTCGATCCTGAACCTGTTTGGCCTGCTGTCTTTCACACCGCCCGAGCCTGGTTCGATATTCGCGATCCTATCGCTTGGTATTTTGCCGATCGTGCTCGGTATCTCAATGTGGCTTCAGCAAAAGCTGAACCCCGCGCCCACCGACCCAAGCCAAAAAATGATCATGGCGTGGATGCCATGGGTGTTCATGTTCATGCTCGGCAGCTTTGCCTCCGGTCTCGTCCTTTACTGGATCGCGAACAACACAATCACATTTACGCAGCAGTACCTGATCATGCGCAGCCACGGCCATAAGCCGGAAGTTCTGGGTAATATCTTGGGTTCGTTGCGCTCAAAGAAAAAGGAGGACGCGTCCTAACGGGCGCGTCTCACTCATGAAGCTTACATTCCCCATCGTAGAACCAGATGCTGCATCCTTGGAAAAGGGTCGTTTGCTGTTTGCAGGCGAGACCGACTTTGTCAAAGGTGTCGTCGCAATGGACGGTATGCCGCCAGATGACCGCATCGAAGTCTGTTTTGCAGGGCGCTCGAACGTTGGCAAATCATCACTGATCAACGCGCTAACAGGGCGCAAGGCACTCGCACGAGCGTCCAACACACCTGGTCGCACACAAGAGATCAACTTCTTCACCTGCGGTGAGAGCCACTACCTTGTGGACCTTCCGGGGTATGGCTACGCCAAGGCCCCGATCAAAACAGTCGAGAAATGGCAACGTCTCCTGAAAGCCTACCTGTCTGGTCGCGCGACTCTGCGCCGTGCATTCGTTCTCATCGATAGCCGTCACGGCGTGAAATCTGTCGACGAAGAGATCATGACACGTCTCGACAAATCCGCAGTCACATTCCAAGTGGTGATGACCAAAGCGGACAAGGTGAAAGACGTCGAGCGTGAAAAAATTATGCAGCAAGTCCGTGAAAAGATCGCGCAACACCCAGCCGCCTACCCCGAGATGATCGTTACGTCCTCGGAAAAAGGCTGGGGTGTGGATGTCCTGCGTGCGGTTATTGCCAATCTCGTTTGATCCGAACATCAGTAATCTGCTCCCCTGCACCGCCTTGCAGGAGTCAGCCCCTTCACGGTATTGATGGATAACGCTCGTCAATGGATGCCATGGATATGAAGAAGCAAGATATGAACAGAGACTGGATCGCCACCGCCCGCACTCTTTCCCAAGCACTGCCATTCTTGCAGCGCTATGAAGGCGCCACTGTGGTCATCAAGTTGGGTGGGCACGCCATGGGCTCTGATGAAGCCATGGAAGATTTCGCCCGTGATGTCGTTCTCATGCAGCAAGTCGGGGTCAAACCCGTCATCGTTCATGGTGGCGGCCCGATGATCAACCAGATGCTGGATAAACTCGGTATCGAGAGTACGTTCGTGAATGGCAAGCGGGTCACAGACAAGACAACTGTTGAAGTCGTCGAAATGGTGTTGTCCGGACTTGTGAACAAGCGGATTGTGCAGGCGATAAACGGACAAGGAGGGCGCGCAGTCGGCATATCCGGCAAGGATGCCAACCTCATGATCTGCGAACAGACAAATGCTGATTTGGGCTTTGTTGGAACGCCCGTAGACATGGACCCGCGCATCATTCGTGAACTTGGCGATGAAAACCTCATTCCGGTGATTGCGCCGCTTGGTGCGGGTAAAAACGGTGAAACCTTTAACGTGAATGGCGATACGGCCGCAGGTGCGATCGCGGGCGCGCTGAAAGCTGATCGTCTGCTGTTGCTCACTGATGTTTCTGGCGTCAAAGGCAGCGATGGCGAGGTGCTCACCGCCCTTAACTCAGAGCAGATTATTGAGCTCACCAACGAGGGGGTGATTGCCGGAGGCATGATTCCCAAGACTCAAACGGCACTTGACGCACTCAAAGAGGGTGTTCGCGCTGTGGTCATCTTAGATGGTCGCGCCCCTAACGCCTGTTTGCTTGAGCTCTTTACAGAGCACGGGGCCGGTTCTCTTATTCGAGACACTCAACCCACTATACGGCCGCAAAGCGCGTAATGACTTTGCGCCTTATTGCAATGCGTCATGCCAAATCAAGCTGGGGAGACCCTCTGCTGACGGATTTTGAACGCCCTCTCAATGAGCGCGGGCAGACTGACGCTCTTGCAATGGGGAAATGGCTTTCACAAAAGGGCTATATCCCCGATACAGTGATCCTGTCATCCTCTGTGCGCACCACACAGACCTGTGCGTGCGTTCTAAACGCGTTCGATGCTGCGCCTGACCAGTCGTCGACAAAAGCGCTCTATCACGCGCCTGATTTCCAGATTCTGCGTGCCCTCGCACAGGCCAAGGGTGACACGGTTCTGCTCATTTCCCATAATCCAGGTATCGGAGATTTCGTTTCGCACTTTGCGTCTCACCCCGTCGCTCACCCCGACTTTGTCCGCTACCCAACTTGTGCAACAGCAGTGTTTGACGTCGACGTGGCCACATGGGCGCAGGCAAAGTTCGGCGAAAACCGTGTAATTGATTTCATCACGCCGCGCGCATTAAAATCTTAAACCACACAGAATGCGAAATACGAAAAGGGCGCCACATCGGGCGCCCTTTTGTTTGTCTCGACTTGCGCGGACGCGTTAGTGACCCAAAATTTGGCTCAAGAACAGTTTGGTGCGATCTGACTGCGGGTTGTTAAAGAACTCTTCCGGTTCGTTTTGCTCCACGATCTGGCCTTGGTCCATAAAGATCACGCGGTTGGCGACCTGACGGGCAAAGCCCATCTCGTGGGTCACGCACAACATGGTCATGCCCTCCTCGGCGAGCTCGATCATTGTATCCAACACTTCTTTGATCATCTCTGGATCGAGGGCCGATGTCGGCTCATCGAACAGCATGATGCGTGGCTGCATACATAGTGAGCGCGCGATAGCCACACGTTGTTGCTGACCACCTGATAACATGCCGGGATACTTGTCAGCCTGCTCGGGGATTTTCACCTTTTCGAGGAAATGCATTGCAAGTGCTTCTGCTTCCTTCTTGGGTGTTTTGCGAACCCACATGGGGGCAAGCGTGCAGTTTTCCAAAATGGTCAAATGCGGAAAGAGATTGAAGTGCTGAAAACACATTCCAACTTCAGATCTGATCTTGTCGATGTTTTTGAGGTCTGAGGACAACTCAGTACCATCTACAATAATCTGACCTTTTTGGTGCTCTTCAAGACGGTTGATACAACGGATCATCGTCGATTTACCCGATCCTGACGGCCCTGCAATAACGATCCGCTCACCTTGATTGACGGTCAAATTGATATCGCGAAGGACGTGAAAATCGCCATACCATTTGTTCATATTGGTAATCTGAATTGCGACCTTATCGGAAACCTGCATCTGGCTGCGATTGATCGTGCGTTCTTGTACGAGAGACATGTTCTGGTCTCCTTTCTTAATGATGATCTGTGCGCAGCTTGCGCTCTAGCCACTGGGAATATTGCGACATTGCAAAGCAACTGACCCAGAAAACCAACCCGATGAAGATAAACAATTCCCAATACACGCCGTTCCATGCCGAGTTGGCGCGAATGGCGTTTGACAGGCCAAGCATGTCAAAGATGCCGATAAACATCACCAACGTGGTGTCCTTAAACAGCCCGATAAAGGTGTTCACGATACCCGGAATAGAGATCTTCAAGGCCTGCGGCATAATGATGAGGCGCTGCGCCTTCCAATAGTCGAGACCAAGAGCATCGGCCGCCTCGTATTGCCCTTTAGGCAGCGCCGCGAGACCACCACGGATCACCTCGGCCATATAAGCAGAGGCAAACATCGTCACCATAATGATAACGCGGACGGTCAAATCGAAAGACGTGTTGGGCGGCAAGAAGTAGTTCAAGATCAAGGACGCCGTGAACAATAAGGTGATCAGCGGCACGCCACGAATGAACTCGATGAAGCCAACGCAGATCGCTTTTACAATCAACAAGTCAGACTGCCGACCAAGAGCCAAAACGACACCGATGGGCAATGACATAGCAATACCTGCGATACCGATGATCACGCAGATCATAAAGCCACCAAGTTCGCGGCTCTCAACTTCTAGCAAGTGCCCCACTGGCATGGTCGCATCAAGCATGGATACAACGGCTGAACCCACAAAAATGAACCATACAAATGCCGCAGCTAGCCCTATGAAAAGCGCAATTAGGTCGCCAAAGCGCGCCGCGATCCGCATCGCTACAAAG
>NZ_CBFHKW010000056.1:0-4722 GCF_965656515.1 Celeribacter marinus | reverse complement strand
GCCGAGACCCATAGAAGTTTGCGCGGCAAAGCATCAAACAAAATTGGCGCTATCGCAACGAGCATCACAACGAACGCTAAATTGGCGCGCCAATACTCTGTGTTCGGATAGAAACCATATAGGAGTTGGTTCCAACGTTCGGTCAAAACCGCCCAACAGGCGTAATGAGTATTCCCAAACTTCGCATTGAGGATGTCACGGCACTCGGACAGGCTATCAGCTTGCCATACTCCGCCAAGCATCCACGGCAAAGAGCCCGCAAGAAGTTTGTAGATAACAAAGATAGAGACAATCGTGAGGATCGAGTTGAACCAACCGGAAAACAGGTTCTCTTGGACCCAACGCGCGGCACCCACATTGGAACGGGGGGCCGGCTTTTGCCCTAGCATCGTGTCGCGGACATAGGCGACGGTGTGTGATTGTGTATCGCTCATCTTACCGCTCCTTCAGCTTCACTGATTTGTTGTAAAAGTTCATGCTCGACGAGATGGAAAGCGATACCACGAGATAGATCAGCATCATCAAGACCATCGCCTCCAACTCACGGCCCGTCGTATTGAGGGTCGTTCCGCCCAACGTTGATCGCAAATCCATGTATCCCACAGCGAGTGCGAGCGACGAGTTTTTGGTCAAGTTGAGGTATTGGGAAATAAGCGGCGGGATGATGACGCGTAGGGCCTGCGGCAAAATCACGAGATTCATTGTACGCGAAGGGCGCAATCCAAGAGCATATGCGGCCTCCGTTTGACCGCTTGATACGGCAAGAATACCCGAGCGCACAATCTCCGCTATGTAGGATCCTGTGTAGAGACTGAGCGCAAGCCAAAGCGCGAGCAACGAATTGCGCAGATGCAGCCCGCCTGTGAAGTTGAACCCTTTGAACTCAGGATAGGCGAGTGTCACGGGACGCCCCAAGACGAAGTAGGCCAAGACTGTTGGCACAACGAAAATGGCCAGCTTGATCCAGAACGTGGGCAAAATTTGCCCCGTTGCTTCAAACTTGCGCTTGGCGAATTTCCCAAATGCCCAAATGCCGACGAGGGACAACAAGAACGTGATAACGACCAATGCTGAACCTGCGCCCCAGATAGGCATCGGGACATATGTGCCTCGGTTCGTGACCGCCACAGTATCCCAAAGCCACATAGACGACTCGGCATTTGGCCCCTTGAACGAGCGGGGTACAGGCAAGCTTTCAGACAGAATTGCCATAAATGCCAAAATCCACAAAAGCACAGGAATGTTGCGGAACGTTTCGACATATACCGTCATAATACGTGCTGTAAGCCAGTTTTTGGACAGTCGCAAAACCCCCGCGATCACACCAACAACGGTGGCGAGAATGCAGCCGAGAAAGGCAACCAGTAGCGTGTTGAGCAAACCAACAACCGCTGCGCGCATGTTCGAATCTGACGACACATACGGGATCAAACGCTGATTGATATCGTAGTTTGCAGAATAGCCCAAAAAGCTAAAATTTATATCTTTGCCTAGGTTTTCGAGGTTTATGATCGTGTTTCGAACCAGAAACGCTGCGAACATCATAAACGCAATAAGCGCAATGACCTGAATAGTCATCGAGCGGTATCGCGTGTCGTAAAGTAGCTGACTTAGGCGAAAGCCATCACCTTTCGGCGGATCGGTCATAGTCGTCATGTGAGACGGCCCCCTGTTTTCCCTGATAGCACTTCATTCGGTCCGCGTGCGTACATCGGTCCGTGAAGAGTCATTTTTATAATACGGGTCGTTAAATGTAGGAAGGGCGCGGAAATCCCGCGCCCTTCTCTTTGACGGTAGGATTTAGCGGAATGGTGGGGAGTAGATCAGACCACCGTTTGTCCACTGTGCGTTCAGACCGCGCGCAAGACCAATCGGTGTGCTCTCGCCAATGTTACGCTCGAACGCTTCGCCGTAGTTGCCAACTTGGCTAATCACGTTGAGCGCCCAATCGTTTTCGAGACCAAGCATGCCGCCCAACTCACCTTCGGACCCCAAGAGACGGTTGACCTCAGGGTTTTCAGTGCCTTTAGCAAGCTCTGCCGCATTTGCGGATGTCACACCCAGCTCTTCAGCAGAAACCATAGCGTTGAGTGTCCAACGTACGATATCGCCCCATGCGCTATCGCCGTGGCGAACAAGCGGGCCGAGTGGCTCTTTGGAAATGATTTCAGGCAAGATGACATAGGCGTCAGGTGTCTCGAAAGAAGAACGCGAAGATGCAAGTGCGGAAGCATCCGTTGTGTAAACGTCACATGCACCAGCAAGGAACTGTGTCTGCGCTTCGGTGAAGCTGTCCACAGGTACAGGCTCGTAATCCATGCCGTTGACACGGAAGTAATCCGCGAGGTTCAGCTCGGTTGTTGTCCCTGTTTCGATACAAACAGTCGCGCCGGAGAGCTCTTTTGCGGACGACACACCGAGATCTTTAGGAACCATGAAGCCCTGGCCGTCGTAGTAGTTCACACCGATAAAGGTGTTTTTAAGATCAACGTCGCGTGTAAATGTCCACGTGGTGTTGCGTGCAAGCAAATCGATTTCACCAGATGCGAGCGCAGTAAAGCGAACAGCGGAGCTAAGTGGTGTGTACTCGACTTTTTCGGGATCACCGAAAACAGCGGTTGCGACAGCGCGACAGAAATCGACGTCAAAGCCTTTCCAAACGCCATTCGCGTCTGGAGCTGCAAAGCCGGGCGTACCGGTGTTCACGCCACACTTCAGAGCACCGTGGTCCTTCACGAGGGCGAGTGTCGGAGACCCGCCATCCTGAGCCATTGCGGAGCCAGCAACGAGACCGGCCACGGTCAGTGCGCTAAAAAATACGGATTTTTTCATTTTTACCTCTTCCTGATGTTGCGCCGATTATGACGCACTTTCCGTCCTCTTACGGAACGGGTTAGATATCGAATTGAGCATATGCCCTTTCAATGAGCTAAGTTGAGAGGATTCATTCCAGATCGTCAAGGGGACTATAAGGAATTAACATGTTTACTCTACGTCTCAGGGCACCAAATCACAAAATGACTGCGCTTTGAGCCAATCGATCTATTTTTGAACGGCGTGATAAAACTGATGGGCGTCGATAAAACTCTTTCGTTTTATGGCAGATTCCGCCTCGGCATCATCATCCTTACCCCATTGCTCGGACTGAAATGTCTCGTCTGTGCGTGAAATCGCCCAAAGCGCTTCGACAGGCTGTGCATTTCTGGTCGCAGCCAGTCCAATAATAAGACTGCCCGACAGCGACACAAGGTCATGAAACGCCGCCAATTCAAACGCAGTCATCGCATCGACAAATGACCGCAACCGGTTCAGGTCTGCTTTTGACTGCGGCACATGCATGACGCCTACGTGCACCTCTAGGTGCGCCCCCAAGACATCAGATGCCCACGCCAAGAGCGGATCCCAAGCCTCCCGTTGGCGCGCAATTAGAGCCTCGGGGTAGCTCGCACGGTAGCACAAAAGATCACTATCTCCGTAATCACAGATCATTGTGACAACTTCGTCATGAACCACACCTATGCGATCTATTGCAACATTTGCATGGCGAGTCGCGGGCATCGTTTCGGGGTCGATCTTATCGACTTGGGCATCCCATTCATTGGCGATGATCTGCGCAAAGGCGTGTGTTGGAACGACAAGCGGCGCTTTCGCCGGTGTGCGCACCTGCCTGCCATCCAGGTGCACCGAGAACCCGTCACCATCAGCAACAACCAATGCCTCTTTCCAAAACCGCTTTGCTGTCCAATCTGACATATTGCTAGTCCTTCCAAACGTCATCAAGTGCGGCGGGCAATTGGCTAAAGCTATCGATCACACGCCCAGCGCCCGCACTCAAAAGTGCCTCGCGCCCGTGATAGCCCCACAAAACACCAAGCCCGCGACAACGCGCCGCCGCCGCCATTTCCATATCGTAAGTGGTGTCGCCTACAACAACCGTGTCATGCGCCGAAACATTGGCATCCAAAAGACACGCAGCAACCATGGAAGGGTTCGGTTTGGAGGGGTGTTCATCGGCGCTTTGTGTACTCACGAACAGATCAGCAAACTCCCAACCTTCCATCAGCGCATCAAGTCCGCGACGACTATTCCCAGTGGCAATTGCCAGCTTGATATCGTCACGCGCACCCAACGCACGGATCGCGGCCTCAGCCCCTGGGTAAAGTGGGAATCCGTTGGATCCAACCTTAGAGCGAGTCGCATTGAACGCACTTTTATAGGCCGCGACCATGCGCGTATGTGTGTCTGCATCCGCCTGTGGCGCAAGATTGGCCACCGCATAGGGCAACGATAGCCCGACGATAGACAAAACCGTGTTGCGATCCGGACAGGGTAATTCGGCCTCAAGAAACGCGGCCTCCATCGACGACACAATATGAGCTTGGCTATCAACGAGCGTCCCATCCACGTCAAAGATCACAAGCTTCATTTATGAAGCGCCTCGAACGGATCGACACTTGCAATATCTTCGCTCCACCCGAAGGTCTCCCACGAATGCCCCATGTGCTCGGGCAACGGTGCCGTCACAGTGATTGGTTTGCGTGTCACGGGATGCTCAAAGGTTAACGAGCGGGCATGCAGGTGCAGCTTTTTGGAAATGATGCCGCCCAGTTGTGCGCCCCATCCATCGCCCATATTTTCCTGACCTGATCCGCCGTATTTGCCGTCACCAATGATCGGATGACCAATCTCGGCCATATGAACACGCAACTGGTGTGTGCGGCC
>NZ_CBFHKW010000055.1:0-16523 GCF_965656515.1 Celeribacter marinus | reverse complement strand
CCAAGGACAAAGCCGAATTCGACCAGTTCATGGATGACCGCACGACCAAGTCAGAGACTGAAACCGATGTCGAAGCGACCAATAAAGAAGACGCATAACGACACCATAGTCGCGCCGCCCGTACCGTGTCATCCGTGACGCTGTGCGGGCGGACAATTGACAAACACGGGTAAAACACCCACCTCGAACGTGAGAAAGTGAGACAAAGCCGATGAGCCATATTGATCATGACATTTGGGGCCTCCCCGATCCTGTGAGCCAAGCAGGCTTTTACGACAGCGTCCCGACCAAGCGTCTATTGGCGTTTGTGGTCGACTTGATCATCATTGTCGTTCTATCCGCGCTTGTTGTCCCGCTTACCGCATTTACCGGTATCTTCTTTTTCCCGTTTATCGTTGCGGTGGTGAGTTTTGCCTACCGTGTCGTCACCATCGCCAACGGGTCGGCCACATTGGGGATGCGTCTCATGGGGATCGAGTTTCGCACGTCAAAGGGCGAGCGCTTTGATCTTGGCTATGCCCTCTTGCACACGGTGATGTTTACCGCATGGGGATTGATGTTCATCGTCCAAGTTGCCTCTGTCATCTTGATGCTGACAACGGCGCGCAAACAAGGGTTGACCGATCTCATCCTCGGCACCGCAGCGATCAACCGCCCCTCACGGTTTTAGTCGGTTGGATTTGACCTACCGTAGGGCTTGGCGTGGCACGCGGTTTTGGATAGTCTTGGCGTAACACACCGTTTTCCTTGGTCCTTGGGTCACATACACTCAGTCGTTTATGCGTCATTCTTTGCCTCTAGCCCCGCAATTCTACGTGACGGCGCCGCAACCCTGTCCATATCTGGACGGGCGGATGGAGCGCAAATTGTTCACCGCACTGCAAGGTGACACTGCTGAAAAGCTCAACGATGCGCTATCCAAACAAGGGTTTCGCCGGTCGCAAAACGTGCTGTATCGCCCGACCTGTGTGGATTGTGCGGCCTGTATGTCGGCGCGTATCCGTGTGGCGGATTTCAAACCTTCCAAAAGCCAACGCCGTGTCAGCAACAAAAACGCGTATCTCAAACGCGCCTCCACCGCGCCATGGGCCACCGAGACCCAGTTCGATCTGTTTCGCACCTATCTGGAAACGCGCCACGCCGATGGCGGGATGGCCGATATGGATGTGTTCGAATTCGCCGCGATGATCGAGGAAACGCCGATCCGTACGCGTATCATCGAATATTACACGCCCTCAAAAGACGGCCAGCCGCGTGACTTAGTGGCGACCTGTTTAACCGACCTGCTCGATGATGGCGTGTCGATGGTCTATTCGTTCTATAATCCCGATTTTGTCAAAGACAGCATCGGCACCTACATTATTCTCGACCATATCGACATCGCCCGCGAAGCCGGATTGCCCTATGTCTATTTAGGATACTGGGTGCCTGGTTCGGCAAAGATGGGGTATAAGGCGCGCTTTTCCGGCCTGGAAGTGTACCGCAATGGCGAGTGGGAGCCCCTCGCCCCCGAGTCCGATTATGTCGCCGAGCTACACCCCCTCGAGAACGAGCCAATCGCGAGCCAAGTGGCGCAAATCAAACTACCCGAGACGTTTACCGCTCCTGTGCCACTCAGCAGGTCCGACGGCACGGACAGCTAGGCGCGCTCAGCTGCCATCGCCCTGCCATCGCGCCGTGGTATTCGCATCAATGATATGGCACGGCCAAGGCGTCGACCCGCGCCAACGTCCGGATCAAAAGCCCCAACTGTTCGGCAAGCGATACCGCCAAGGGGGCCACCTGTGCACGGATCATCAACAGCGCCATGAGTGTCGCGTCTTCGCGCTGACCGTCTGCGGCGAGGCGCACGAATTGCACAAACACCGCCTCATCCGCCCCCACACAGTTGCATGACTTGGAATGCGACAACAAGGGCCTGCGCCCGTGGGACTGAAACATGCTCAACAACTGACCCGCGACACGGGCAATATCACTGTCGCGCCGCGCGGTCGGATCGCCGCGAAACAGCGAGACGAGAAAGCGGTCTTCGACGGGAAGTGTATCGAACGCGCCGACCGTGGCGGCCCCAGTGGACAAGCTGTGTTGAAATGACATGAGGCCCTCATAAACTAATGTGCGATTGGGCGTGACTTCAGCACGCGCTCTTTTCTTATTGTTTTTGTCAGATATAAAATCAAGTCAAAAAGAAACGGCCCCGCGATTTAGGCGGGGCCGTTTTTAAGGGTTTATCATGTCGCGGTGCCTGCCGGCGCTAGTGGCCGATCAGATTGGGCACGATCGTCACAATAGACGGGAACAGCCACAGCGTTCCGATGCCCACCACTTGGATCAACACAAACGGGATGATGCCGCGATAGATGTGGCCCGTTGTGACTTCCTTGGGGGCGACACCGCGCAGATAGAATAGCGCAAAGCCGAACGGCGGGGTGAGGAACGAGGTCTGAAGGTTCACAGCGATCATGATCGTCACCCATTTCGGGTCCATCGTGCCGCCGTAAATCACAGGACCGACGATCGGCACCACGATGTAGATGATCTCCAAGAAATCGAGCACAAAACCGAGCACAAAGAGCACCGCCATCACGATCAGGAACACCGTGAACTCGTTGTCGAACGAGCGCAGGAAGCTTTGGATGTAGTGCTCGCCGCCAAAGGAGATGACCACGAGGTTGAGCAATTGCGAGCCGATCAGGATGGTAAATACCATCGAGGTCACTTTCGCCGTTTCGCGCACCACGATGCCCAGAGTGCCGTCTTTGAACAGCACGTAACAGGCGTAGAGAATACCGAACATCGCAAAGTAATAGGCGCCCAGAGCCACAAAGTAGGCCACCCAATCCTCGAACGGCACATCTCCGCGCCCCATCCGCAAATCAAAGTTGGAGCCAACGAGGATCATCACGACAATGGAGAAGGCTCCACCAAGGATGATTTTGCTCATTTTGTGTTGGTCCGCGAGTTTGCGGTACGCCGCAAGCAAGAGCGCACCACCGGCCCCGAGACCCGCCGCAGGTGTCGGGTTGGTCACCCCCCCAAGGATGGACCCAAGCACCGCAACGATGAGCACCAACGGCGGGAACACCACGCGGAACAATTCGTTTTTGCTCAGGTTGATCGCTGCCTGTTTCATCCCGTAGGCGATCGCGGCAAACGGGATCGCATACAAAACAAAGGACGTGCCATGGCTCATCAACGGGCCAACAAACAGCGCATCGATGATCAAAACGCCCAAGACGCCCAGAACACCGACCAACAGCTTTTTGGGATCCCCCATCGGGGCGACACCGCGACCCAACGACAACACAAGGCCCAGCAGCGCCATGATGACCAAAAGGCCTGTACCAAGTTTCGGCGCGGTCTCAACCGCCTCACGTGTCAGTGTTTCGATTTCCTCGGCCGTCCGCTCGACGGAGAGTTTTGCACCACCAGAGGCCTCAATCGCCGCTTGCTCGGCTAGGGCCGTGGCCCATGCCTCATCGCCGTGCAATTCGATCATTGCCGCTTCGCAAGTCTCGGAGACATTGGTGCGCAAGGAAGCTGTGGCCCCGCTGTCGGTGAACTGGTTCACGTGGATGGATTGCGAGCCGGACAGACCCGTTTGCGCCGCCATGATAACGCCACCAATGATCAACACTGGCACCGCGAGGAACCACAATAGGCCATCACGGCGCGGGATCACATCGTGCGACGTGTGCTCAAGATGCACAGGGGGCGCTTTGTGTGGGTTAAACATCGCATAGGTGAACGCGTATGCGGCATAGAGGAAGGCAAGCATGATCCCCGGCAACATCGCCGCTTGGAACAAGGTGCCAACGGATACCACCGCAGGCTCGCCAAGGTATGTGAGCGCGTCAGAACAACCCACCGATTGCGCCCGCGCCTCTTGGGCGGCGGAATACAGATCGCCCGCAAGCGTGCCGAGCAAAACAATCACAATGGACGGCGGAATGATCTGGCCCAAGGTGCCAGACGCCGCAATCACACCCGTCGCCAGTTCGGGCGAATAGTTGTGGCGCAACATCGTGGGCAAGGACAACAGACCCATGGTGACAACGGTCGCGCCCACGATGCCTGTGGACGCCGCAAGGAAAGCCCCAACGATAACAACCGACACGGCCAAACCACCGGGCAACGGACCAAACACCCGCGCCATTGTCGTCAACAGGTCGTTCGCGATCTTGGAACGCTCAAGCACGATCCCCATCATCACAAACATCAACACGGCCAAGAGCGTCTCGATAGAGGCCCCTGCAAACACACGCTCGTTCATCCGGTTGACGATAAAGGACAGATTGCGGTCAACCGCCTGTTCCCACCCGTTTGGAAACAACGGTTCGGCATAAAGGGGCAGATCAGGGAACCTGAAATGCGAGATATTGACGGGGTTTACGCCACTGCTCACCAGATCACGATAGGCTTGCGATCCTGTATCAATGGCTTGGTGGACGAGAATACCCGCCCCGTCCAATGCCGCGATGATCCCAAAGGACAAAAGACCCGCGCCACCAATGGCAAACGCCACGGGAAAGCCGGTGAGAATTCCGCTGAACAGGCAGAGGAATACGATGATGAGGCCGATTTCTACGCCATCAAGTCCAAAAATCATGTGTCTATTCCTTCGCCGCGAGGTCAGGGATCGCGTGGTCGTGTGTGGCTAGGTGAGCGGCACAAACCGCCAGTATCGGGGTGGTCGGACAGTCGGCCATGATCAATGCGTCCCCTCAAAAGCTTCTTCGCCTGCGCCAAGTGTGTCTTTGTCGAGGTATTTACCCGCGCTTTCCTCGCCTTCGATCATCTCCAGATAGGAACGATAGAAAAAGGCGATCGCTTGTAAAATAACCAAGGTCAAAAACGCGAGGATCAGGATTTTAAAGAGGAAATATCCGTTAAAGCCATTGGCCGAAAAGGACACGGTTTCGACGTTCCATTTCACGATCCGCGCTTTTTTGAGCATCAACTCGAGTTTGTCGGAAGCCGAAACTTTGGGCGTGATCAGGTGACGCCACAGGAAAAACCACGCATACATCCATGTCAGCATCGCCACGGGCAACATAAAGAACAGCGCACCAAACATGTCGATCATGCGCTTTACACGGTGGCTCACGCCAGCATACACAAGGTCGACGCGCACATGGCTACCTTGGATAAACGCGTAGGACACGCACAGCGACACCACGAGCGCGTTCTCGAATTTGAGGCTCTCGGAGAACCAGCCAACGGATTGGGTGAAGCCCGTTCCAAACGGCGCGATGTTGATCTCGCCAAGACGAAAGATGGATTGCAAAAACACGACCATGATCTGTTGTAAGACCATGAGCAAACCCGCCCATGCCGCCACACGTCCCACGGTGTTGTTGATCTTTTCAAGACCACGCACCAACGCCCACAAGAGCGGCCGGTGGAAAAAGCCGATGACCGTTATCACGATAACCAGATCGAGGAACACAAACAAAAGTTCCTTTGATCCGCCGTAGTACACAAAACGCAAAAGGCTTTCTTTGTTCGACCAATCGAGCCATGCCGACGGGTTCAAAATGGCCTGCAGTATATGCCAGAACCCAAGACCCAAATTGACGAACAACGCCAATATACCGTCGAATACGAGTTCGAAAAAGCCACGTGCTGATTGCTCTTCCATGTCTGAGGTGTCCCCTTCCCAAACCGTTTTGGCGATGCAGACGCGTGCAAAATTACGGCACATCTACAGGGCGAAAACGGTGTTTTTTCAATCGCTTTTAGCGTGATCTGAATGTTATTTTTTGACGCCAAGATGCGCGCGGGCTCCCGCGCGCATCTCTTTATCTTTGCAACAGGGCGCGCCTTATTTCAGGTTTGCCAATACGCGGTCGCGCTGTGCGGTGTACGCGCTGTCGGAGCGAGCGGCCCAACCGGATGTGGACGCCATTGCGGCCTCGGCGGAGGTGCGGATTTCTGCAAACAGCTCGTCATCCATGTAGCCGTCAAGAACCTCTTTGGAGGCCGCGCCATACGCGTCCCAAATTTCGCTCGAGAATTCTTTGACCTGCGTGCCGCCAGAGATCAAGCGCTGCAAAGCCGGACCGTTGTTGGCCATGAACAAGGCGTAGTTGTGCTGATGCGCATCACCGGCGGCAACTTCGATTGCTTTTTGCTGGCTTGGTGTGAGACCTTCGAACACTTCGAGGTTGGTCGCAACGGAAAGGGCTGCGCCTGGCTCGTGGAAACCGGCAGGGTAGTAGTAGTCGCAGACTTCTTGCAGGCCGAGTTTCTCATCGGACCACGGGCCAATCCACTCGGTGCCGTCAAGCGCGCCGGAGGACAGAGCTTGATAGATTTCGCCACCAGCGATGGTCTGAACAGACGCACCCAATTTGGACAGCGCTTCGCCACCAAGACCCGGCATGCGGAACTTGAGACCTTGGAAATCGGCAGGTGACGTCATTTCCTTACGGAACCAACCGCCACCTTGAGCGCCAGTCTGGCCCGCGATGAAGGATTTAAGACCGAAGATTTCACCAAGGTTGTGGTGCAGCTGCATGCCGCCCATACCGTAGTACCATACCATCATTTCAGGCGCGGTCATGCCGAACGGCACGGTTGTGAAGTAGGCCATCGCAGGGTGCTGACCGGTGAAGTAATAATCCGCACCGTGGTACATGTCGGCCTGACCGGCAGTCACAGCGTCGAACACTTCGAGGCCGCCAACGAGTTCGCCCGCCGCTTTGGGTTCGATGGTCAACGCGCCATCGGTCATCTCGGTCACGGATGTTGCGAAACGCTCAACGCTATCCCAAACGCCCGCAAGGCCGCGTGGCCATGTCGTAACCATGGTCAATGTGCGTTTGCCTTGCGCGAATGCAGGGGCCGCAAGTGTCGATGCTGCGGCAGCAGACGCGCCACCAAGTGCTGTAGTTTTCAAAAATGAACGGCGATCCATAGAGATAAATCCTCCCAGAGTGGTCTATGGCCAGTATTTGGACCCCAATTCGCGCGCATTTGGAGAAACTGTTTTCGCGCCGTTTCGATTGCGAAAGCGACGATGTTAAAAACGCAAAACTCCCCCACACGCGCAGATCAAGGACCGGCTCGTAGAGCGACGTTAACGAGCGTTGTGACTAGAATAAATACCCAAGACTACGCAGAGCTGGTTTATTTTCCGCTCCAGCCTGCGATCTCCCCCAATTGAGCCGCACAAAAAAGGCAATGGACGCCCCGTTTAGATGCCAAAGCCACGATTGACGCGCCCGTCGCTGTCTTTATCTTATGATTCGAGCGACGATCCAGAACCGCAAGGACGCCCCCGCACGGATGAAACGCCAATTGCCTCGCCTTAGCGCGCCGATCAAACGACCGATCAGCTACGCGCAAAAACTCTTTTTGCTCGCCACTGTGCCGCTGTTGTTGGCTGTGGCGGCGATTGCGTTTTTGGTGGCACATCAATCGCGGGCGATGGCAGAGCGCGAGATTTCCGATCTCGAAGCGCAGCTTATTTCGGCCAAACAAGACGAGTTGCGAAACTACGTACAACTTGCCCGCGCCTCGGTGTCGGACACCTACAACCCCGCGCCCCCCGATGACGAGACCGCCAAACGGATCGTGACACAGCGCCTCGCAGCCATGACCTATGGCACCGAAGGGTATTTTTTCGTTTACGACTATGATGGCACCAACCTTGTTGCACCGCGCCAAACCGATCTCATCACCCGAAACTGGGCCGGCCTGTCCGATAGTGCCGGCACCCCCGTTGTAGACCGGCTGATCGAGTTGGCCCGTCAAGGTGGCGGCTACCATGAATACCTGTGGCCCAAACCCTCCACTGGCGAAGAGGCCCAAATGGTGTCTTACGTTGTTGGCCTACAAGACTGGCAATGGGTGATTGGCACGGGCGTGTTTTTAGATGACGTGCTCAACTCTGTGGCCAGCACACGCGCGCAGGTCGAATACCGCGTCCACCGTACATTTTTGTACATTGGTGCGATTGCTTTGGCCGCCGTGTTGTTGGTGTTCATGTCGGGCGTGAGCATCACCATCCGCGAACGCCGCCTCGCCGATGCCAAGCTCAAAGAGCTGACACAACGCATTTTCGACACCCAAGAGGAAGAGCGTGGACGTGTGGCGCGCGAACTTCATGACGGTATCTCGCAAATGCTTGTCGGGGTGCGCTATGCGCTTGATCTCGCGCGACGTCGCCTGAAAACGGGTGACGACCGCGCGCCTGAAAGCCTTGATAAGGGTGTGGATATGCTCGGCGGGGCCATTTCCGAAGTGCGCCGTATTTCACGCGACCTGCGCCCTGGCATTTTGGATGATCTGGGCCTCGGCCCTGCCCTTCAGGCGCTAACGGAGGAGTTCCAAAAACGCACAGGGATTTCCACCGAGCTCGAAACCGTGGTGTTTCGCAACCGTTTGGACGAAGAGGCCAAAATCGCGCTGTTTCGCATTGCTCAAGAGGCACTTACCAACATCGAGCGCCACGCGGATGCCACCGAAGTCAAAGTGCACCTGTCGGGCCACCGCACGGGTGCGTCTATGCACATTATGGACAACGGGCGCGGGATTGCGGATCTGCGCGGGCATGGATTGGGTCTACGCAATATGGCGGAACGCATGGAACAACTTGACGGCACGTTTACGATCAGCCACCGCAACCCTGGCACTTGTATTGACGCAACCGTCCCACTCAAACATATGCTCCCGCCCGCCTCCGCCAATCGCACCGACCCTCCCAAAAAGGCCGCACAATGACCAAACCTATCACACGCGTATTGATTGTGGACGATCACCCGATGGTCGCCGAGGGCATTCGCGCCTTGCTCGAGACGTTTGACGACCTTGATGTGGTTGACTGCCTCACCAATGGCCAAGAGGCGGTGGACCAACTGGCCGCTCTGTGCCCAGACGTCATTTTGCTCGATCTAAACATGCCGCACATGGGCGGGCTGACCGCGACCGAAATCATTCTGGAACGCGCCCCTGAGACCCGCATCCTGATCCTGTCGATGCACGACAGCCCCGAATACATCTCAGCCGCACTGAGTCACGGCGCTATGGGTTACGTGCTCAAAGACGTGCCGACAGATGACGTAAAAGACGCGATTGATACCGTGATGCGTGGTGAGCGGTATTTGTGTAACGGCGCACAAGCCGCAATGAGCCCAAAAACCCGCGATGGCCGTGAGGCGCTAACGGGACGCGAACAGACAATTCTATTGGAGTTGGCACAGGGGCACTCAAACCGCGATGTTGCCGAAGCACTGGATATATCGGTGCGCACGGTGGAGACCCACCGCAAGAACATTAAACGCAAGCTAGGTATTTCATCGACCGCAGGGCTAACCCGCTATGCGATGGAGCACGGCGTTTTGCAAGGCACCGGACGGTTTTAACATAAGCGCAAGCGATCACTTCTTATCGCGTGCCGCCTTCTCATCTTTGGTCAGTTTGTTGTTCCAAACGTTGTTGCTCAGGCCCAATTCGGCCGGCATAGGTTTGGTTTTTCCGACACTGACCTTGCCGCCTTTGTTCAAAAATTCCTGAATAAGGGCGTCATCGGTGTTTGGTTTTGGCACTGTTTTCATAGGGGCAATGGTAATGCGGCGCGCCGCGCAACACAATGGCCCACCCCGAAAAAACCGGAAGAAACATCACACAATATGCGCCGTGAGCGAGACTGACATATACACCATTTGCCATTGCCCCATGCATGCGCACAAAGGTAACGCACGCGATCTGAACTGATCGCGTGCCATTTTCTCTTTTTGGGTCAGTTCTGGATTATCTGACCAGATGGACGTGGCGTGGCCGATGTTTCGGCAGGCAGGATCGGATAGACGACCTCGGGCACTTCGCCCGTCAGCGTTTGGAGGAAGGCAACGATCTGATCGGCCTCTTCGTCGTTAATATCCTCACCAAGCTGACTTTGCCCCATAATCACAACTGCGGTTTTGAGATCCCAAACCTTGCCCGAATGGAAATATGGCGCAGTGACGGCGATGTTACGCAGCGGTGCGGCACGGAATACATATTCATCATCCGCGGTTTCAGTCACGGCAAAGCGGCCAACGTCACCCTCAGGCAAAATATCCGCACCGGGCTTTTCGATGAGGCCAAAGGGATAGTAGCCTTCGCCACCGACGTTAATACCCGCGTGACACGACACACACCCTTTGTCCATAAACAGGCTCAAGCCGGCTAGTTCTGTTTCATTGAGTGCCGCCTCGTCCCCGTTAAGCCAGGCATCGAACGGCGCAGGTGTGATCAAGGTTGCTTCATATGCCTCAATGGCTTTGGCAAAGTTGTCAAAAGTGATCGGATCACTTTCGTCTGGGAAGGATGCCGCGAACCAGTCCACGTAGTCCTGCATGGATTTTAGCGTGGCGATCACGTTGTCGGGCGTGTTGGCCATTTCAACCCCTGCCTGCACCGGACCTTTCGCCTGAGCTGCCAGATCGGGTGCGCGGCCGTCCCAAAACTGTGCCTCGTTGAAGACGGCGTTCAACACAGTGGGCGAGTTACGCGGACCCTTTTGCCATCCGTGGCCAATGGAGGTCTCAAGGTTGTCATCCCCACCGGTGGCAAGGTTGTGACAGGAGTTGCACGAGAAAACGCCTGACGCAGACATCCGCGGATCAAAGAACAGCGCCTTGCCAAGGTCAATTTTATCGGCGGTAATCGGATTGTCCTGAACCGAAGGAATAGTAGATGGAAGGGGTTTAAACATGTCCATCGCGTCTTCGCGCAAATCAGCGCTTGCAGGCAGAGCTGCAAATGTCGCGATGACAAACAAAGACGAAACTGTGGTGAACCTCATTGGGTCTCTCCTAGAATGAATCAGCGTTTCGCGCGTTACATTCTTAAATTAGAATGAGTCCAGATTTATCACTTTGACATGCATCAAAATCAGTGGATTGACGTAGGTCAAAACAGGCCTTTGCGCCCATGTCTCGGACCTGTTGACCAATGCGCAACCCCGTGTCGCTTTGACGAACCAAGCGTGTTTACACTGCGCCCTGATGACAGCGTGTTGCTCGTCTCGATCTTCGACGCCCGCCACGTGGCACGGCCTAAAAAAACGCGACAGACCTTTAAAAAAAGGAGCGCCCCAAAGGGCGCTCCTGACGTTTTACTATTACTTGGTCATAAAACTTGCATGCGGTGCATTAGCCGATCAATGCGCCATCTTTGCGCCAGACCGAAATGACGGACGAGCGCGGTTTGCCGGCACCATCGGGCCAGCTACCACCTGGGTGCTGAATGCCAACGAACGCGGTGGTTTTATCGGCGGACCAACATAGACCTGTGACCTCGGCCCCGTTTGGTGCGGTCAAAAAGCGCGCGATCTCACCCGTCTCAGGATCACCGACGAGCATCTGGTTGTTGCCTTGGCCTGCAAACTCGCCCTCATTGCTGTCATCGCCATCGGTCTGGATCCACAACATCCCGTCAGACGAAAACGCCATGCCATCGGGTGAGTTGAACATGTTGCCCGATGTCACATTGTCAGAGCCACCATAGACGTTGTCATAGACATCGGGGTTGCCTGCCATGACATAGAGGTCCCATGTAAAGCTGTCGGCACCGTGATCTTCGCCGGCAGGTGTCCAGCGCACAATTTGACCATAGTTGTTGGTTTCGCGCGGGTTTGGACCGCCTACAGGGGTCGCATCGCCACCCGCATTGGGTTTGACCCCACGGTTTTTGTTATTGGTGAGCGCACAATAGGCTTCGCATTTGATCGGGTTTGCGGCGATCCACTCAGGACGGTCCATCGTCGTCGCTCCGACTTTGGACCCTGCCATGCGCGAAAACACCAATGTTTCTGTGAGCGACATGCCCGTGGCCTCAGGTGTGAGCGCAATCCATTCGCCCGTCATGTCGTCATTGAATTTGGCCACGTACAACTGACCGTCCGACAACAGACCCTGTGTAGAGCCCCCTTCGGTGTAGACGCCGTTTGATACGAACTTGTAGATAAATTCACCGCGCTCGTCGTCGCCCATGTAGACCACTACGCGGCCATCATTGGCCTGAACCATCTCAGCGTTCTCGTGCTTGAAGCGACCAAGTGCCGTATGTTTGACAGGCGTCGATGACGGATCAAGCGGGTTGATTTCCGTCACCCAACCATGGCGGTTAGGCTCATTCGGCTCGACAGCAAGATCATAGCGCGGATCGAATTTTTCATAGGCATAGCGCCCCTCACCCCCGATGCCGTAGCGGGCGTGGGCCTCGGTGCCTTCGACGGGCGATGTCGCGCCGAAATAGCCGTTAAAGTTCTCTTCGCACGTCAGATATGTGCCCCAAAGCGTACGGCCCGAGCCACAATTGTTCATTGTCCCTTTGGGGTTCATACCCTCAGGATCAGCGTTGGTTTTCATAAGATCCGAACCCGCCGCAGGACCGTCGAGTGTCATCACTGTTTCATGCGTGATGCGGCGGTTATAAGGGCTGTCGATTACAACCTCGTACCCCTGATCGCCCTTGGCAACTTCCATTACGGTGACACCTTGAAGGTTTTTGAGCATCGTCACTTCGTCGCCAGATTGCGGAACACCTGCAGATGCCTCAGGCAAGTTGATTTTCGGGTTCACATATTCGGAGTTCACAGCAATGATTTCTTTGTCTCCATCTGTGAACAATTCCATCCCGTCCGTGTTTTCACCGAACACGCGATCAGACATCGAGACGTCAACGCCGCCCACAGGCGAATAGGCAGATGCAGCATCCGAGAACAAAGCATCGCCCCAACGCGTCAAGACTTTCCACTCATAGCCCTCTGGAACGTGGATGTCGAAGTCGGTGGCGATATCAATCGGAGTGAATGCAAAGCGCGAGGTCTGGGCCTGTGCGGATTTCACGGAGCCTAAAACGCCCGCGCCCATGACGGCCGCGCCAGACCCGAAGGCCAGAACACCGCCGAGAAAGCCACGGCGCGACATGGCGCGGTCTACAACCGCGTCGAATGCGTTGTCGTCCGGGCGCGGGTCGCGCAGTTCGTCGAAGTCATCCCATGACAGGTCTGTGATATCTTGGTCTTTCATAGCTAGCTCCTGAAGCGTCCTAATGTTTCTGACGAAAGCGCGCGATCCACTCGGTGCGCGGTCCACCAAACGATCCGGCAGGCTTGTGAAGACCGTGTTTCAGATATTCGAAAGTTTTGTGACATCAACTTTGGATGCAATTGCGGTCGGCTCGACAATCTTGCAGGCCGACAGGCCAATCGCCTACTCAATGACCCACATATGGACGATCAATTTTCTGAAAAGATTAGCGGAACCCCCACTTTTTGTAATTTAGTTTCAAAATTGATCAAAAACGGGACACTTTATGCATTCTAAGTCGCAATTTTGCGGTTGACGCCCCTTTGTGTCAGCCCTAAGTTCCACCAACGCAGTAAAGGAGCGAACGCCATGCTTGGCATTCTTGTCGTACGAGTGGGATACCCGCGCATGGGCCTCTAAAGAGAGGTTGACCCTATCGGTTCCCATGCGCCCCCGAAATCGGGGGCTTTTTTATTGCTAAGCGACCATCTACTGCCAATGACCATGACACGAGACGCGTAAGAGGAAAAAGAGATGACACGTCAGATGACCGGCGCTCAAATGATCGTCCAAGCCCTGAAAGACCAAGGCGTCGACACGATATTCGGCTACCCTGGTGGGGCTGTTCTACCGATCTACGATGCTATTTTTCAGCAAACCGATATCAACCACGTTCTTGTGCGCCATGAGCAAGCCGCCGTTCATGCCGCCGAAGGCTACGCGCGCTCGACAGGCAAACCCGGTGTGGCCCTTGTCACCTCTGGCCCCGGGGCTACAAATGCCGTTACGGGTCTGACGGATGCGCTGCTCGACAGTATTCCGATTGTTGTACTCTCGGGTCAGGTTCCGACATTCATGATCGGTACTGACGGGTTCCAAGAGGCCGATACCGTTGGCATCACCCGCCCGTGCACCAAACACAACTGGCTCGTCAAAGACACCGAAAAACTCGCGGAGACGCTCCATCAGGCATTCCATGTCGCCACCTCCGGCCGTCCGGGCCCTGTGTTGGTTGACCTGCCAAAGGATGTGCAGTTTGCCGAAGGGACGTACGTCGCGCCATCGAAAGCCAAAGTGAGCCATTACCAACCCGTGATGAAAGCCTCGATTGAGGATATCACGGACGTTGTGGCGATGATCGAAAAGGCCGAGCGCCCCGTGTTCTACACTGGTGGCGGCGTAATCAACTCCGGCCCTGCCGCCTCTCAGCTGTTGCGCGAATTGGTCGAGGCCACAGGCTTTCCGATCACGTCCACCTTGATGGGTCTTGGCTCCTACCCCGCGTCCGGTGAGCATTGGCTCGGCATGCTCGGGATGCACGGTCTGTATGAGGCCAACATGGCGATGCACGGATGTGATCTTATGATCAACATCGGCGCGCGCTTTGACGACCGCATCACCGGCCGTATTCAAGATTTCTCGCCCAACTCAAAGAAAATCCACATCGACATTGACCCGTCATCCATCAACAAGGTGATCCGCGTTGAAAAGCCCGTCATCGGAGACGTGGCACATGTCCTTGAGGATATTCTCAAAGTCTGGAAATCACGTGGCCGCAAGACCGCTGATATCAGCGCATGGTCCAAGCAGATCCAAGAGTGGCGGGACGTCAAATGCCTGACCTACACAAACTCGGACACGGTGATCAAACCGCAATACGCGCTTGAACGGTTTGAAGCACTGACCAAAGGCATGGATCGCTACATCACCACCGAAGTGGGCCAGCACCAGATGTGGGCGGCGCAGTTCCTTGGCTTTGAGGATCCGAACCGCTGGATGACCTCGGGTGGTCTTGGCACGATGGGCTACGGCTTTCCGGCGTCAATCGGCGTGCAAATGGCGCATCCTGACGCGCTTGTGGTCAATGTCGCGGGTGAGGCCAGTTGGCTGATGAACATGCAAGAGATGGGCACGGCGATGCAATACGGCGCCCCCGTCAAACAGTTTATCCTCAACAACGAACGCCTTGGCATGGTGCGCCAGTGGCAGCAATTGTTGCACGGCGAGCGCTATAGCTCCTCGTGGTCCGAAAGCCTGCCCGACTTTGTGAAACTCGCAGAGGCCTTTGGCGCGAAGGGTATTCGCTGTTCTGATCCCAAAGATCTCGATGACGCAATTATGGAAATGATCAACTACGATGGTCCGGTGATCTTTGATTGTTTGGTTGAAAAGCACGAGAACTGTTTCCCGATGATCCCATCGGGCAAACCCCACAATGAAATGCTGCTCGGCGAAGCGTCCACCGATGGTGCGATCAAGTCCGATGGCGCGGTTTTGGTGTAAGGAGAGAACACATGTCTGCCCTACAAATCAAAGAAGGCTCAAGCAGCCACTCCGCCTATGATCTACGTGATTACCACGCGGAAATCATCGAGAAACACACGCTCGCGGTGCTTGTCGATAACGAAAGCGGCGTTCTGGCGCGCGTGATCGGTCTGTTTTCGGGTCGTGGCTACAACATCGAAAGCCTGACCGTGGCCGAGGTGAACCATGACACGCATCTGTCGCGCATCACCATCGTGACCACTGGCACCCGTGATGTCATTGAACAGATCAAGGCACAGCTCGGCCGTATAGTGCCTGTGCATCAGGTCAATGACCTGACGGTCGATGGTCCCTCCATCGAACGTGAGCTGGCGCTGTTCAAAGTCGAAGGCACAGGCAACAACCGCATTGAGGCCTTGCGCCTTGCGGAGATCTTTCGGGCCAATGTGGTCGATAGCACATTGACCAGCTTTGTGTTCGAGATGACAGGTCAGTCGGAAAAAATCGATGCCTTCGCCGATCTCATGCGCCCTCTTGGGCTGATAGAAACCGCCCGTACAGGGGTGGCGGCTTTGGCACGCGGCACGGAGTGATCCCGCGCAAAACCAACGAAATCAAAAGCGGGCATCGGTATCGGCGCCCGCTTTTTTCATGGCTGCACAGCGCGCGGCACCGGCGGCTTACTCAATGCGCCGTTGCTATACGGATTTCGGCGCTATCGTGGCAATGGCCGCCACGGCCAGATGCGCGGAGGCTGCGACACCGTCGATCAACGCCACCTGCGTGCGTGTACTCAGATCCGCGTACAGTGGTGCCATGCCCGCGCAACCAAGCACGACCGAGCGGCACCCCTGCGCCTGAGCGGCACGAATTTCATCAGCCAACCGCACCCGCGTGGCCTCGCTGCCCGCGTCGATATCAAGCACGGCCAGACCGCTGGCGCGTACCTCTAGGCAGTGATCCGACATCCCCGCCGCGTCGATATTGCCCGCAATCACCGGCACCGAAACCGGCAGGGACGTGACAACCGAAAACCGCCCCCCCGAGAAGGCCGCGACCGTATAGGCCGCCTGCCCTATGCCCAGCACAGGACACGACGCGACAGCGCGCGCTTGGGCCAGACCCGTGTCGTCAAAACAGGCGATGATGATGGCGTCCGCGCCGATGGACTGTGCGGTCGCGACAAGGCGCAACACCCCCTCCAGTGCCGCCGCGCCGTCCTGTGGTCCCTCGATA
>NZ_CBFHKW010000054.1:0-16621 GCF_965656515.1 Celeribacter marinus | reverse complement strand
CACCTGACGCGCGCCTGTTGCTGGATCCGGCGCAGTGCCTGCGTGGACTTGCAATGTGTCAAAGCCGAGTTTGTTGTCCGACATCGTGGTCTCCCGATATGATGAATTGGCGGGAGACTACGCGCTCACTCCACGTGGCGCAATGTCGCAGGTGGTTAGAGCAGACCCAAAAGTAAAATTGGCAGAATAATAAGCCATTCCGTCCACGGCAGCGGGATGTGGCGGGGGAGTGTAATTGCGCGGTGGCTTTGAGGTTTGTGTTCCATCCCTAAAGTTTGGCGCAAAACCGTTACGATTTTCTTTACGTCTGGGGGTGGACAGACGGGCGCAGCCGTCAGCGGGCGCAGCCGTCAGGCGGGCCCAAATCTTCAGGCGAGAAGGGCCGCCTGGGACATCGTCGGTGCAGACTTCTTGCGCCGCCGCATCAGCATTGGCACCGCGAACGCCCCGAGCAGCAATGGCATGGACGCGGGCAGGGGCACGGCGGGGACGCCGTCCACCACAAGGTTCTCACCCGTCATTGCGATCTGGTAGTTGTACGTGGCCAGAACCGTGCCGTTTTCGGGCAGGGTGTTCCAGTTGGCCACGCCGCCATACACATTGCCGTTCAAAATGTCTGTTTGGTAGTCGATGTCATCCGCACCATTCCCGCCCCAGTTCATCCATTGTCCAACCACAGCGATATAGTCGCCCGCCGCCAAATTGACCGACAGATAGGAGTCGAGCACCTCTGGATAATTGATGTCATCATTAAAGGCGATGAGATCGTTTTCGCTGAAGTTATTGTCTGCTTCGAACAGGTAGATATAGGGGTCGAATACCCCGTCTACGGCCTCAACGCCAAACGAGAACCTGCCTTGTTCGACACTAAACGAGATCGCCGACATCTCTGTGTACCAATCAGTATCTGTGATAAAACCACGTTGGCGGGTTTGGCTCATGGTCGAGATGGACCCGTCAAACGTTGTAGAAACCGTCAAGGCTGTGGCGTCGTGGGCAATCGGCGCGAGGGCGAGTGCGATCAGGCTAGCGGTGAGGGGTCTACAGGTCATGGCGGGTCTTTCCAAAAGGCAAGGGTCGGGTGGTGGTCTGATGGTCTAAGTTGGTTAATTTATGCCCGACGAATGTGGCCCGATTGTGCCTTAACCAAGGATTAACCATGAAAAAGGCCCCGCTTGCGCGGAGCCTTTCTACAGTTTGTAAGATACGTGAGGCTCTAAACCCCCGTGGCGTCTTAGGCTTTTGCGAGGTTGCGCAGCACGTAGTGCAGCACGCCTCCGTTTTCGATGTACTCGATTTCAGGAGCTGTATCGATGCGGCACTTGACCGTGATGTCTTTGGTCGTGCCATCCGCATAGGTGATATTTGCGGTCAACTCTTGCAGCGGGGAAACGCTATCAAGACCCAAAATGGTCACTGTCTCGTCGCCCGTCAGGCCCAGAGATTTGCGGCTGTCACCACCTGTGAACTCAAACGGAACAACGCCCATACCAACCAGGTTGGAGCGGTGAATACGCTCAAAGCTTTCGGCAATCACGGCCTTGACGCCCAAGAGCGCAGTCCCTTTGGCCGCCCAGTCGCGCGACGAGCCCGCGCCGTACTGTTCGCCTGCAAAGATGACAAGCGGTGTCCCGGCCTCTTGGTACGCCATCGACGCGTCATAGATCGCCGCTTGCGCGCCGTCTGGTCCTTTGGTGTAACCGCCCTCGACGCCGTCAAGCATCTCGTTCTTGATGCGGATATTGGCAAAGGTGCCGCGCATCATGATCTGGTGGTTGCCACGACGTGAGCCGTAGGAGTTGAATTCACGCGGCGACACTTGGCGCTCGGTCAGATACTTGCCTGCCGGTGTCGATTGCGCAAATCCGCCCGCGGGGGAAATGTGGTCGGTTGTGACCATATCGCCCAAGATCGCGAGGACTTTTGCATCCGTGACGTTGGCAATCGTGCCTTTTTCCTTGGACATGCCTTGGAAATACGGCGGGTTTTGGATGTAGGTCGAGGAGGTTGGCCAATTGTAGGTCTCGCTCTCGGTTACATCGACGGCCTGCCACTTTTCGTCGCCTTTGAATACATCGGCGTATTTGGACAAGAACGCTTCGCGTGTCACGGTCTTTTCAACGAGATCGGAGATCTCTTTGTTCGTGGGCCAGATGTCTTTGAGGTACACGTCATTGCCGTTTTTGTCCGTGCCAAGTGGCTCGGTTGTCAGGTCAATGTTCATGTCACCGGCAAGGGCATAGGCGACCACGAGGGGCGGTGATGCGAGATAGTTGGCGCGCACATCGGGGGAGATACGTCCCTCAAAGTTGCGGTTGCCCGACAAGACAGCCGTTGCCACCAGATCGCCCTCGGCGATCGCGTCAGAAATCTCTTGCTGGATTGGACCTGAGTTACCGATACAGGTTGTACAGCCGTAGCCAACAAGGTTGAAACCGATCGCATCGAGGTCCTCTTGGAGGCCAGCTGCTTCAAGGTATTCCGTCACAACCTGAGAGCCGGGCGCGAGGGATGTTTTCACCCAAGGCTTGCGGTTCAGACCCAATTCGCGTGCTTTGCGCGCCACAAGGCCCGCACCGATCATCACGTAAGGATTGGATGTGTTGGTACATGAGGTGATGGAGGCGATCACAACCTTGCCCGAGGACATAGTGTAATCTTCGCCTTTCACGGCGACCTCTTTGCCTTGTTCGCGCTTGAACGTGTTCTCCATCTCGCCTGCAAAGGCAGATTTGGATGCGGTCAACGCCACGTAGTCTTGTGGGCGTTTTGGACCCGAGATGGCAGGCACGATTTCGCCCATGTCCAGTTCAAGTGTCGAGGTGTAGACAGGTGCGTAATCCGCATCGCGCCAAAAGCCGTTCTCTTTGGCATAGGCTTCGACGAGGGCCACGCGATCTTCGTCACGGCCTGTTTGTTTGAGGTAGCGCAGGGTTTCATCATCAATCGGGAAGAAACCACAGGTTGCACCATACTCAGGCGCCATGTTGGCAATGGTCGAGCGGTCTGCGAGCGGCAGACGGTCAAGGCCTTCGCCGTAGAACTCGACGAATTTGCCAACCACACCGTGGGCGCGCAGCATTTCAACGACTTTGAGCACGAGATCGGTGGCAGTCGTGCCCTCGACCATCGCACCGGTCAGTTTGAAACCGACAACTTCGGGGATAAGCATCGAGATTGGCTGGCCAAGCATGGCGGCCTCAGCCTCGATGCCGCCAACGCCCCAACCCAGAACGGCCAAACCGTTGACCATGGTTGTGTGGCTGTCAGTGCCCACGAGCGTATCGGGGTATGCCACTTCGACGCCGTTCTGGTCTTTGTCGGTCCAAACGGTCTGTGCGAGGTATTCCACGTTCACCTGGTGACAGATGCCTGTGCCCGGTGGCACAACGCGGAAGTTTTCAAACGCGGTCTGACCCCATTTGAGGAACTGGTAGCGCTCCATGTTGCGCTCGTATTCGCGGTCCACGTTCATTTGGAACGCGCGCGGGTTGCCGAACTCGTCGATCATGACGGAGTGGTCAATCACGAGGTCGACGGGAACCAGCGGGTTAATCTTTTTGGCATCGCCACCCAAGGCTTTGATACCGTCACGCATGGCAGCGAGGTCGACAACGGCGGGAACGCCGGTGAAATCCTGCATCAACACGCGGGCAGGGCGGTAGGCGATCTCACGCGGGTTTTTACCACCGTTTGCGCCCCATTCGGAAAACGCCTTGATGTCATCGGTGGAGACGGAGAAACCGCCGTCCTCAAACCGCAAGATGTTCTCGAGCACCACTTTGAGCGATGCAGGCAGTTTGGAGAAATCACCAAAACCGGCCTCTTGTGCGGCGGGAATTGAGTAATAGGCGAGTTTCTTGCCGTTCACGTCGAGCGTGCGGCGGGTTTTTGCGGTGTCATTACCGACAACAACTGTCATGGGGCTTGGCCTCCCTGGCTGGATAAGGGGTTTGCTGACCTGCTTTTGACGGGTTTTGCGAGTCCAATCAAGGGGGCGATTGCGCTTTTGTATACTATTGCACACAAAAAGACGCATGATGGTTGATATTCCTGACATGGTTTGCGCTAACAGCACGAATTTACGCATTTGGCGCGTGCTAATTCATGCCATGCGGGCGCCCTAGACACCACATAGCGGGTCGATCGCCATAACATCAGGGCCGCTTAACTCATGTTTGTCGAAAATTATGTGCGGATTAATTGAGTGGTAACACATGCAGCACATAACGGGGCCAAGCTTTAGCTCATACCGCGTTGGGCAATGGATAAAGCCTACACATTCTCAATCGCGTCGAATGCGCGGTTACGGCCCTCAGTGTCCCCTGAATAAAGGAATTTAACATGTTTAAAACGCCCGTAAAATACAGCCGTTTGATGTCTTTGCTCTTAGCTGCCCCGCTTGCCGCTTTGTGCGCTACTCCCGTGTTGGCTGCCGATGGCAATTCCGACAACGAGTATGCGCCACATATGGAAATGTATATGACGCTCACAGTTGCCAACTGGATGTCGGACGCGACCTTATTGGACGCTATTCGAGCACAAAATGCCAAAACATCGGGCTTGAGTGAGGCTGAAATCATTGCCTTGGATGATGAATGGCGTGCCTCTGACGAGACCGGCGCATTGCAACGCGGTGTTTTGGAAACTGCCTCAAGCGATTTTCTGCGCGACATGGTTGCGGGCTCTGACGGCATGGTGAGCGAAGTGTTCGTAACCGATGCGGTTGGCCTCAATGTCGCAGCGTCCGTAGCCACATCGGACTACTGGCAAGGCGATGAAGATAAGTTCTCAATGACCTACAGTGTCGGCGTGGACGCAATCCACGTTGGAGACATGGAAGTCGACGCCTCCACAGGCGCCTACCAAGGCCAGGCATCGATGACGATCACGGACCCTGATACCGGCGCGCCGATTGGCTCTGTCACGGTCGGCCTATTGCCTGATTTCTTCTAGGGATGTCGATCCCGTCCTTCCGACTGTTCATCGTCTGAGATTGCGCGCCTGGTTTCCCCTCATGGCGCGCACTTTCTATTTGGTGTTGCGCTGATTGCCCGATTGTAACAGCTTCTCGCAATTGGTTGATTGGCGTGTGGGCCGCACGTTGGATAGAACGGACGTAGCAAACAGGAGACGCGGATGCGACAGGTTCTAACAGGTTTGGTCTTTGCGGCTCTGACAGCCACAAGTGCTCAGGCACAAGAGACTGCACGCGGACAGGACGCGCATATGACGCCCACTGTTGTGGTCGAGCTATTTACATCGCAAGGCTGTTCGTCATGTCCGCCCGCAGATGCCCTAATGGCCGAGTTGTCTGAACTGGACGGGATTTTGCCGCTTTCGTTACATGTCGATTATTGGGATTACATCGGGTGGAAAGATGCATTTGCCCAAGCCAAGTTCACAGATCGTCAGCGCGCCTATGCACGCGCGGCGGGTGAGCGCTCCATTTACACCCCGCAAATGATCGTGCAAGGGGTGGATCACGTGGTCGGGTTCAAGCCTATGGTTCTGGCCGAGCAGATTACACGGAGGCAGGCACAATCAGGCGCGGTTCCGGTGGCTTTGCACGCAGTGAAACAAGGGACGTCTTTGAAGATTTCGGCGCAGGCCACGGGCGCGTTGCCGCCCAAGATGGTCGTGCAGCTCGTACGGTTCGATCCGCATCACAGAGTTGAAATCCGGCGCGGTGAAAACGCGGGGCGCATTGTGGATTACACCAACACGGTCACCGAATGGACCCCTGTGGCCGATTGGGACGGCAAAGCGCCGCTCTCCGTTGTCGTGCCCGTCGTGGGGGAGGCTCGTGCGGCGGTGATTTTACAAGTGCGCGAGGCCGGCGCGATTGTCGCGGCGGTCGTGGCCGACCACTAATCTGCTGTATATCTTCGTATCTTAGCGCGGTTACGATGGGCCCATCTTCTTGGCGCGCTTTGCGTCAATTAAAGCCACTTTTTCAGGCTTCCAGCGGCGGTGAATCCAGAACCATTGTTCCATATGCTGCCGCGTGACCGCCTCAAGGCTATCATTGAGTGCTTGGGTCATGTCCTCGGGCGTGGTGTGTGCAATGGGTGGCTCGACCTGCACCTTGAACGACAGGCCATCCTCTTGGCGTATGCCGTAGATCGGAATGACTAAGGCGTTGTATTTTAACGCCAGTTCAGCGGCCGACAGCGCAGTCATCGCGGGTTTGCCAAAATACGATAGCTTTGCGCCGCCCCCGTTGAACACGTCGACCAGAAACCCGATCATGCCGCCCCCGGATAAGTGACGCAAAAGCCGCGCAAACCCGCGCCGCCCGCGTGGAAAAATCGGCTGGCCAATCGCGCCAATCGCCTGTTCATAGTGGGCATTGAAAAACGGGTTTCGCATCGGGTTGTAAAGTGCGCCAAGATTGAAACCCTGCGCATTCAACGCGCCGCGTGGCACATCGTAATTGCCGAAATGCCCCGTCACTAGAATGACGGGGGTGCGGTTGTCGCGCGCTGCATAAAGCGCCTCAACACCCGCCCCCTCAAAGGGCACTGATTTCATCCGCTCGACAAACGCGTCGCCTGAATAAATCTCCATCAACGTGCGTCCGGCGTTATCCGTCACGCCGCGCATCAGCCGTTTCACCTCACGGTGCGGCAAATCTGGCATCACATAGTTCAGGTTCGCGGCCACGCGCGCGTTATATCCCGCAAGCGGCCCGATGATACGCGATGTGATCCAGCCAACCATGCGCACGCGGGGACCATAGGGCAACAAAAACGCCACACGAAACACCGCGCGAATGGCGAGGTTTTGCAAGTAATGTTTCAACGAGCCTTCTAGATCTGCGCGCTTGATCTTCATGGGAGTAGGGGCCTGCCTATGTTGCTCTTTTGGATGCGGCGCGGGCCACAGTTGGTCCACGTGTTTCGCGGTGCCAGACATAAAGGCCCGCCGATACGATCACAAGAGCGCCGAAAATAGTGTAGACGTCAGGCCATGTGTCAAAGATGAGCACACCCCACAGGGAGGCTGTGATCAATCCTGCGTAGGAAAACGGGGCGACTGCAGAGGCTTCGGCAGTCGAATAGGCTTGGATCATCGTCAATTGCGCGAATGTGCCGATCAGGCCGATCAGCGCCATTAGGCCCCATGTTGTGGCGTCCGGCGTCACCCACCGGAATGGCACGATGAGGATCATAACACCCGCTCCGAATATACCCGAATAGATCAGGCCGGTTTGCACGGGTTCGGACTTGCCAATATAGCGGGTCGCAATGGCGTAGCCTGCGATGCACACAGCCGTGCCAAGGGGCCAAAGGGCGGCGGGCGTGAAAACATCGCCGGTGGGGCGGATCACGATCAACGCCCCGATCATGGCGGTGGCAATGCCAAATGCGCGGCGTGGTCCAACCCGTTCCTTGAGAAGAAGTGCCGCCCCCAAAGTGATCATAACAGGGGCCAAATCGGCCACGGCGGTGGCCTCGGCCAGCCCCACGGTTTTCAGCGCGATAAAGAAACAGGCGGCGGCCGCCAGTTGGAAGACCGCCCGCACCCATTGCAGGCGTGGGTAATCCGTGCGCAACAGGCGTGGTATGTTGCGGTGAAACAGCACAAGAAGAATGAGAAGTTGCCCGCCATAGCGCGCCAAAAGAACTTGGCTCACATCAACCCGTTGACCCAGTAGTTTTGCAACGCCGTCCATCAGCGAAAAACTCGTCACACTGACAAGCATAAACAAGATGCCTTTGGTGGCATCGGGGAGGCGGGAAAACCAGATCATAAGCGGACGGTAGGGATGGGACGTGGCTTTGTCCATATGGTCAAAGTGGCCGCGCTTGCACAGGAGATAGGCGCAAATTGCCCAGCTTATGTTTCGATGTGATCATGCCGGGTTGCAGGCATCAATCATCCCCCGTCAAAAGGAATATCTCGCCTGCGGCTTCCAATTCGCGGATCGCGGTCACAACTGCCGTCATGGCAACCTCTGCATCCGCCTCTTTGACGCTGCCGAGGTTCGCCATCTCTTCGCGCAACCCGTCTGCCATTCGTTTGGACATGTTGCTCAGGATGAATTCGCGCGATGCCTCTGCGTCTCCGGTGGCCCCTGCGAGCGCTTTGACAAGCGCGTCTTGTTCAACTTCGCGGATGACTTTGGAGACATCGCGCGCATCGACGCGGGTCGCGATATTTGCAAAGGTAAAGATGTTTTTGCGCACTTCCTCTGCGAATTCTTTGTCGCGCTCGTCCAATCCCTCAAGGACGCCATCACGGGTGGAGGCACTTGAAAAGTTCAAAATGGCGCCGACACGTTCGGTGGGCGCATCTGCAAAGGCTTTGGGCGGCTGGCTATCGAGTTGACCGGCCACCGAAATGCCAATGCGTTGAACCACACCCGGCGAGACAGATGCGGTTTTAGAAATCGCATAGGCCACACGGCGGGCGCGATCGCCGGGGATCAACGATAAGAGTGCGGCAGCTTTGGCCACTTTGAGTTTGGACAAGATCACAGCGCAGACTTCGACGCTTTCGGTTTCCAAAATTGGCAAGAGGCGTTCGGGATCAATGTCGGCAATGCGCTCCCACGGATCACCCGTGAGCGAAAAGCCCGCCTGTTTGCGCAGTTTTGCGGCCGTGTCGGGCGAAATTGTCCCGTCTAGTAAATTCAACGCGCCCTCAAGACCGCCTGGAAAGCTGACCCCAATGGCCTCCAGTTCCTCAAGAAATTCCTCAACCACGGCAATCATCGTTTCGCGGTCAATGTGGCGCAGATCGGTCATCTGGCGGGCCAGTTCAACCTGAGTTCTCTCGGGGAAATGTGACAGCGAGAGTTTGACTTCCTCGGAGGCCAGAATGCGCACGATCACCGCCGCTTTCGCCTTTTTCGACAGTTGCGTAGGCATGCGCGACACGGTTGATGGGAAATCCATATCACCAAACCCGCCGCCCATCGTGCCAAGCGCAGGGAGGTCGTCCATCTCGTCCGAAATTTGCGGTAGCCCGTCCACGCGTTTTGCTCGCCTTTGTCACCTCGTTGCGTCCACGTGTAAGGCGAGACCCTTAACGCTTCGCTACTTACCGTCCTGTTTTTTTGTGAAAATGCGAATAAAAAAGCCCCCGCGCCATGGTCGGGCGCGGGGGCAATTGATCTACGTTTATAACGGTTTACTCGCCAAACACGCGTTTAAAAATCGTGTCGACGTGCTTGGTGTGATAGTCCATGTCGAATTTGGCGCGAATGCCATCTTCGCCAAGGGCCGCAACCACCTCGTCATCCGCGAGCAACAACTCTTGGAAATCAAGGCGCTCCTCCCAGACTTTAAGCGCGTTGCGTTGCACCATGGAATAGGCACCCTCACGCGATACACCCGCTTGGGTGAGCGCCAAAAGAACGCGCTGGGACATCACGAGACCCGGGAATTTGTTCATGTTATCGAGCATGTTGTCAGGGAAAATCAACATCTTGTCGACGACACCCGTCAAACGGTTGAGCGCGAAATCAAGCGTCACGGTGCTATCGGGACCAATCGCGCGTTCTACGGACGAGTGCGAAATATCGCGCTCGTGCCACAGCGTCACGTTTTCCATCGCGGGAACGACCGACATGCGCACCAAGCGGGCCAGACCTGTGAGGTTCTCGGTCAACACAGGGTTCTTTTTGTGTGGCATCGCCGATGAGCCTTTTTGGCCCGCAGAGAAAAACTCTGCACCCTCAAGGACTTCGGTGCGCTGCATATGGCGAATTTCAGTGGCCACGTTTTCGATAGACGAGGCAATCACACCGAGCACGGCAAAGAACATTGCGTGGCGGTCGCGCGGGATGACTTGTGTTGAGATCGGCTCGGGCGATAGGCCCAACTTTTCGCACACATGTTCCTCGACGCGTGGGTCGATGTTGGCGAATGTGCCGACGGCACCCGAAATAGCGCCAGTGGCGATCTCTGCGCGGGCCTGCTTGAGGCGCGCAAGGTTGCGGTCCATTTCGGCGTAGAACCGTGCAAAGGTCAGACCCATTGTGGTCGGCTCGGCGTGGATGCCGTGCGAGCGGCCAACGCGGACGGTCATTTTGTGCTCGAGAGCGCGTTTTTTGAGTGCGGCCAGAAGCGCCTCGAGGTCTTTGACCAGAATGTCAGAGGCGCGCACGAGCTGTACGTTGAAACAGGTGTCCAAAACGTCCGAGGATGTCATGCCCTGATGGACAAACCGCGCCTCGTCGGAGCCGACATGCTCAGCGAGGTGGGTCAGAAACGCGATGACGTCATGTTTGGTGACCGCTTCGATTTCATCAATGCGGGCCACGTCGAACTCGACGTCTTTGGCTTTCCACACAGCATCAGCGTTTTCGCGTGGGATCACGCCAAGATCGGCTTGGGCGTCACAGGCGTGGGCCTCGATCTCGTACCAGATTTTGAACTTGGTGGCGGGTTCCCAGATGTCGACCATCTCTTTGCGGGCATAGCGGGGGATCATCGGCGGACCTTTCCGTTTGAGCAGGGATTTCGCCCGCGTCTTTACGCGGGGGGAAGGCAAAGGGCAAGAGCGCGGGGTTGCAGCCACACCATGTGCAGGCGTATTTAATCATCACAGCAGCGAGGGCGGACATGCGACAACTCATCGACTTTGACGGGACATGGCACATCACCCGCACAATCACCGATTTCACAGGTGGGCCAAACGCGCAGTTGGTTGGACAGTGCAGCTTTACCCCTCACGATGGCGGCCTTGTTCAGGCAGAGGTCGGCACCTTGCAGTTTGCGGGCGCATCCGTCGCTCTCAAGGCCGAAAGGCGCTATACGTGGACCTCTCAAGGGTTTGATATCGCAGTTTATTTTGATGATGGGCGATTTTTTCATGCCTTTGATCCGCGTGGGGATGTGGTAAGTGCCACGCATGATTGCCCGCCCGATCGTTATGATGTCACCTACGACTTTTCGGCGTGGCCCATATGGCAGGTGACGTGGCGCGTTCACGGCCCGCGCAAAGACTACACATCACGCACCGAATTTTCACGCAGTTGAGGCGGGCGGTTTGCAAATTGCGCGTTCGGGTTTGCAGAGACTTTGCGAATTTGCCCGAATTTGGGGTCGCGCCCTCTCTATGCGCTTGCCCTTGAGGCACGCATGGGGCAAAATCGCCATCAACACTATTAATCTCGCGGGAAAGGGATGATCCATGGCGATTGCAATGACCGATAAAGTGCTTGCCGAAGCATTTGGCGCAAATGAGGGCACCGCATTGCGGGCCAAGCAAGTGGCGCTTGTCGTCGCAGGTGTGATGATCCTTGCGATCTCCGCCAAAATTGCCGTTCCAATGTGGCCCGTGCCGATCACGATGGGCACCTTTGCAGTGCTCTCGCTTGGCGCAGCTTACGGTCCTCGCCTCGGCCTTGCCACCATCGCGCTTTACATGCTCGTCGGTGCGCTCGGTTTTGACGTTTTTGCAGGCTCCTCCGCTGAGGCGCATGGCATCACCTACATGATGGGCGGCACAGGCGGCTACCTTGTGGGTTACGTTCTGGCGACTGTCGCACTCGGCATGGCCGCACGCGCCGGTTGGGATCGCAGCCCCGTGAAGATGGCCGGTGCCATGCTTTTGGGTAACGCATTGATCTACGTCCCCGGCCTGATTTGGCTCGCCGTTCTGTACGGTGTGGACAAGCCGATCCTTGCATGGGGTTTGACACCCTTCCTCATCGGTGACGCGCTCAAGCTCGCCCTTGCAGCAATGGTTCTGCCCGCTGCATGGAAGTTCGTCGGCCGCGCCCGCGGCTAAGGCGTGATCAAAATTGAATAGCAAAGGGGCGTGCCGTAGGGCGCGCCCTTTTTGTATGGGCGGACGGGCGTCCAGACATCAATGTCGCGACATGTTAAAGTGCCCACATGGTTGCAGCTAAAACATATGACTTTCGCCGTGTGACACGCGATGATGTGGCGATGCTCTGTCAGTGGCAAGCGCGCCCCCATGTGCGTGCGTGGTGGGGGTCAACCGATCCGTATAATGACAAGGCGATAAACGATCCGCGTGTCTCGCGTTTCATCGTGTCATCGCACGATCACCCCTTTGCGTTTATGCAAGATTACACCGTGCATGGATGGGACGATCATCATTTTGCCAGCTTACCAAAAGGCGCGCGAGGCATTGATCAATACATCGCAGAGCCCGACATGGTGGGCCTGGGGCATGGAACGGCGTTTATCGGCGCACGCATGCAGGCGTTGTTTGAGGCAGGCGCGCCCGTGATCGCGACCGACCCGCACCCAGACAACCACCGCGCAATAGCGGTCTATACAAAGTTGGGGTTTAGGCCCGCCGGACCATCCCGAGAGACCAAGTGGGGTTTGATCCTACCGATGCTCGCGGCACGCTAAACTGTCCCAGATGACAGTCTTGTCGGGAAAATTAAGCGCATCACATGCAAAAAGGGCCACCCACATGGGCGGCCCTTTTCAATTCCGTAATACGTCCGCTGATTAGCAGGAGTAGTACATTTTGTACTCGATGGGGTGAGGTGTGTGCTCGTAGGCGTACACTTCGTTCCATTTCAGGCCCATGTAGCCTTCGATCTGACCTTTGGTGAACACGTCGCCTGCAAGCAGGAAGTCCATGTCTTTTTCCAACTCTTCGAGGGCTTCGCGCAGCGAGGCACAGACAGTCGGGATGCCGGCCAACTCTTCGGGTGGCAGGTCGTACAGGTCTTTGTCTGATGCAGGGCCCGGATCGATCTTGTTCTTGATGCCGTCGAGGCCGGCCATGAGCAGGGCCGCAAAGCACAGGTACGGGTTGGCAGATGGATCGGGGAAACGTGCTTCGACGCGTTTCGCCTTGGGGGATTCCGACCACGGGATACGAACACAACCGGAGCGGTTGGACGCGGAATACGCACGCAAAACAGGAGCTTCAAAGCCTGGGATCAAGCGCTTGTAGGAGTTTGTCGACGGGTTTGTGAAGGCGTTCAGCGCTTTGGCGTGCTTCAAGATGCCGCCAATGAACCACAATGCTTCGTCAGACAGATCTGCGTATTTGTCGCCTGCAAAGAGCGGCTTGCCGTCTTTCCAGATGGACATATTCACGTGCATGCCTGTGCCGTTGTCGCCTGCGATCGGCTTGGGCATAAACGTTGCTGTTTTGCCGTAAGCGTGTGCCACGTTGTGGACAACGTATTTGTATTTTTGAAGCTCGTCGGCCTGCTTTGTCAGCGAGCCAAAGATGAGACCAAGCTCGTGCTGGCAAGACGCCACTTCGTGGTGGTGCTTGTCGACTTTCATGCCCATGTTGGCCATCGTGGTCAGCATTTCGCCACGGATGTCTTGACCATCGTCAATCGGGTTGACGGGGAAGTAGCCGCCTTTGATGCCCGGACGGTGGCCTGTGTTGCCCATTTCGTACTCGGTGTCGGAGTTCCATGCCGCGTCAAGTGCGTCGACGGAGAAGGACACTTTGTTCATTTCAACGGAGTAGCGCACATCGTCGAACAAGAAGAACTCAGCCTCAGGACCACAGTAGAACGTGTCGCCAATGCCCGAAGCGACCAAGTATGCTTCGGCTTTTTCGGCTGTGCCGCGTGGGTCACGGTCGTAGGCTTCGCCAGTGTCGGGCTCAACCACGGAACAGTGAATGCACAGTGTTTTTTCGGCGTAGAACGGATCGATGTAGGCTGAATCCGGATCGAGGATCAGTTTCATGTCGGACTGGTCGATGGATTTCCAACCTTCGATGGATGAGCCATCAAACATGAAGCCCTCTTCGAAGAAATCTTCGTCCACTTCGGTGTGGCGCAGGGTAACGTGCTGCAACTTGCCACGTGGGTCGGTGAAACGGACGTCGACGTATTGTACGTCTTCGTCTTTGATGGTCTTGAGAACGTCTTTGATGCCCATGGTGACCTAGTTCCTTTAGCTATGAGTGTTTCTTACGAGATGGGTTGAACGGACGAACGGGCGGATAAATCCACCATATGCCCTGTCTTAAAGCGCGTCTTCGCCAGACTCGCCTGTGCGGATACGGATCGCCTGTTCGACGGGCGATACGAAAATTTTGCCGTCACCGATTTTGTCGGTTTTTGCGGCCGCGATGATCGCCTCACAGGCGCCATCCACTTGGTCATCTGACAAGACAACTTCGATTTTAACTTTGGGCAGGAAGTCCACGACATATTCCGCACCGCGGTAAAGCTCTGTGTGGCCTTTCTGGCGCCCGAACCCTTTGACCTCAACTACGGAAAGACCCTGAACACCAATCTCTTGGAGCGCTTCTTTCACTTCGTCGAGTTTAAAAGGCTTGATGATCGCTTCGATCTTTTTCATGGACCTTCGACTCCCTAAACTGCATTCGCGATCCGTCAGACCACTTCTCAAAAGCCGCCACAATCGGCTAGGCTAAGCATATCTCAGAGTGCCCACAGGATTCCACCCATTTGCTTATAATTTGTGCAATGTGGATTCGAAATAGGCATTTTGAAAACTTTTTAGGCAGGCGCACATGAATGATGCTCAATTGTTAGCCCTTACTGCAGAGATCAAAGACCAGCTGCGCAAATCGTCTCATGATCACAAGTTCACTCACGGGCACGCGCTTATCTTGTCTGGCCCAAGTGGCCATACGGGGGCTGCGCGCCTTGCGGCCCGTGGTGCGCTTCGTGTCGGGGCGGGGCTTGTGAGTGTGGCAACGCCACATGAGGCATTGGCCGAAAACGCAGCCCATCTGACCGCCATTATGCTCACCGAGGTTGATACGCCGGAAGCGTTAACTGCGACGCTCATGGATGCTCGGATCACGGCGCTTTGTGTTGGTCCGGCGTTTGGGATCGCGCGGGCAGGGGCGTTTTTGCCCGCTGTTCTCGCGGCCAATCGACCGACCGTGATTGATGCCGATGCGCTCACCGCCTTGGCCTCGCTCGGGTTTGACGCGGTGCACCCCGCCTGTGTGCTCACGCCGCACGCAGGTGAGTTCAAGCGTCTGTTCCCTGACATTGCTGCCAAAATTGACGCCGTTGCAACCAAAGGCACATCCTATTCCAAAATCGACGCGACCCGCGCCGCGGCAAAGCGCGCGGGGTGCACGGTTCTGTTGAAAGGGGCCGAGACGGTGATCGCGTCTGCCGATGGGCGGGCGGTCACGCATGGCGCGGTTGGTGGGCGCGCGGCGCCTTGGCTCGCGACAGCGGGGTCGGGGGATGTTCTGGCGGGGATGATTGCGGGGCTTTTGGCGCGCGGATTTACGCCGCAAGACGCCGCGCAAACCGGCGCTTATCTACATGTCGAGGCGGCGCGCGTTGTTGGCGCGGGCCTAATTGCCGAAGATTTACCTGACGCGGTGCCGCATGTCTTTCGTGCTTTGGGGCTTTAGGGGCGGCGGAGCTAACGCTTCACGACCCTAAGCCGCAACAAAGCCGCCCGCATTTAGGGGGCGGCTTTTTATACTGCGTGGAGCCGTGCAGAGCGCTTACGCCGCGATGGCCTCGCCCGTGTCCGTTTTGATTTGCAGACCATCCGCATAGATCACCTCGACGCGGTCAAAGGTGAGCTGAAACCGGTGCGGGGCAGGCGTATCAACTCCGCGCAGCACCTTCATGCCAGAGCGCGTAATAATCCGGTCGCCAGGTTCAAGGTACTCGACCGGAAGTGCGCCATCGGCGGTCATGATTTTTGTTCCCATCGGCAAGCCTGCCGAGAAATCGGGAAGAAAGTCGGAAATGCGCAACCGTAAGGACGGATTCGGTCCTTGGTCACGACGCGTGTCTTTTCTAGACATGTCGCCCTCGCTCGTTTTTTATCTGCCTCAGTTTTTTCTCAAAACTATGGCAATAAATGGTTAACGCCTAGGGCCATTTTGTGGCACGCCTGCTTTTGATTGGGAGGAATGACGAGAATATCACGCATTTCATTGCCAGCATGGCGGGGCGCGTTCCCTTTTCGACACCGCGCCCACCGTGGTGGCCATGATTTCGAGTGGCATTAAGATGCAAATGTTCTTGAGGAACCTGTGCAATTGATCTTGTGCCTTGCGCCGTCTCACGGTATCAGTCGCGCAAATCGGATGCGGGTGTGGCGGAATTGGTAGACGCACCAGATTTAGGTTCTGGCGCCTATGGCGTGGGGGTTCGAGTCCCTTCACCCGCACCATTTTGATTTCATTCACTTAAAGACGAATTATCGCACGGTTTGCCGCGTGCAACGGGCCGCTATCTGTGTGATATTTAATGCAGGCTGCGCTCGTGCATGGGCTACATGTGTCTGAACGCTGTGGTCCATATGCCGTTCTGGCAACCTGTCTGTCGGGGTGCAGCATTCAGATATCGACGCAATGGGCTCCACTGCGCGGTTGAGCTGTTCGCACAGGTTAAACAGATCAAACGTCGCATCCTACGACGGTGTCAGAGCCGAATGTTAGGCATCGATTTCCAAGAACTTATAAAATTATCAAGACGAATGTCGCGCTAGGGGCGGCGAGATGCGGTGGGTTGTTCCATTTCCCCCAAGGGGCGTGCACGATATCATATGTTATCTGTCCGAGCAGTCGTATACCAGTTTTGCCATATGACCATAGCGCGTTCACGCGTTGACGCAGGGGGGCAAACATGTCTTTTTCTGCGATAAATTCGAATATGCGCAAATCACTGGAGATGCCCCATGAGCACTGATATTTTCAC
>NZ_CBFHKW010000053.1:0-17029 GCF_965656515.1 Celeribacter marinus | reverse complement strand
ATCTTGAGGCCAATGGTCCGCGCGAACATTACATGCGCGCGCACCTGACCCCGACAGGCATTGAGCCGTTCGCGCGTCAAGACAGCTCGCTGATGTCCATCTTGTCACGCGCAAACGCCCTCATCGTACGCGCACCACACGCGCCCGCCGCGCGCGCGGGCGATCAGGTTGAGTATATCAAGATTTAGCGCCCTGCGCCGCGCGATGACAGCGAGACCAGAGTGATCGCGACACAGTTGTTGACACAATTGGAGAACACGAGTAGAACATAGTCAGAACATGGGTCGTTTGTAGACCCTTTTGCCCACCAAAACGGGAGCGCGCAGATGCTGACAAAGAAACAAATGCAACTCTTGGAGTTCATCGACACACGGATGCGCAAGGATGGCGTCCCACCCTCTTTTGACGAGATGAAAGAGGCGTTGGATCTACGCTCTAAATCGGGCATCCATCGCCTGATCACCGCTCTTGAGGAACGTGGGTTTATTCGCCGTCTTGCACATCGCGCACGGGCGATTGAAATCGTAAAACTCCCCGAGGCATTGGGGGGCGAACCTACCGCGCCAACCGTTGCAGGGTTCACGCCGCGCGTGATTGATGGTGATCGCCCAAATTCACCACCCCCTGCCGCCGCAATGGATGTCTCTGTCGACGCCGTGAGCCTACCAATGATGGGCAAAATAGCCGCAGGCGTTCCGATTGAAGCCGTGCAAGATCACGACCGAGGCGTCTCTGTTCCGTCGATGATGCTATCGGGTCATGGCAATCATTACGCCCTTGAGGTCAAAGGTGACTCTATGATTGATGCGGGGATCAACTCCGGCGATATCGTGGTGATCCAAGAGACATCTGCGGTGCGTGATGGTGATATCGTTGTCGCTATGGTCGACGGCTACGAGACAACCCTCAAAACCTTTCGCAAAATGGGTGACCGCGTTGCGTTGGAGGCGGCAAATACCGCCTATGAAACCCGAATTCTGCCTGCCGATCAGGTTGAGGTGCAGGGAAAACTTGTAGGCCTGATCCGCAGCTACTGAACAGGTGCATTTCCCACTATGACTGCCTCACTGGCCGCGCCGTTTGGTGCGGCCTTTTTGGTGGAGCTCGGCGTGCGATGTTCCGGCGTATTCCATAGGCGTTGCCCCACCACATCGCGCGTGGTTTGCGTCACAACACTCCCCTCTCGTAGGTAAAACGCCACGGCTCCTGTTTGCTCCAACTTAGACAAATCGAACATTTCACAGGCACTATTTGGGGGTTTTTGCACTTTTTGAGACACAATTACGATATCATGGGTGGCACAAGCCGCCTCAACACGCTCTTGCCATCCGCGCCCTGTCACATGTGCCACGCTCAACGATCCAATGCGCAACGGCGCAGACGGACGCGCGGCGGCCTCGATCTGATCCGCATGATCGCCATCATTTTCGAGCCACGTCCGCGCGGCAAATTCCGCCCCCTTGGGCTTACTTAAGACTCGCCCCTGCGTGCTCATGATCCCCACCAACCCGCCGTCCTCGGAGATCAAAAGATCAGGTCGCGGCGCACTGAGCCAAAGGACACATGCGGCACACAGCGGCGCCACCCCGATTACACGCGCTCGCCCGCGCCACAACATGACGAACAATCCACCAATCGCCATCAATGGCAAAACTGCGTCGGGCGGCGTTGGTACATGTGACACCGCGCCCTCCCACGCCGAAACCGTAGAGGCCACGCCCAAAATCCACGCGATCGCGGGCGACATAACGGCGAACGCGACCGCCTCCAATCCCAGTAGCGCAAGGGCCAGCGCCAAAACAGCCATCGGCATAATCACAAGCCCCATCAACGGCACAGAGATCAAATTTGCAATCAGGCCGTAATCCGCAATCCGGTTGAAATGCGCGGCCGCCACCGGTGCCGTGGCCAATCCGGCCACAACGGACGATAGCGCCACGGCCGCGACAATACGCACCGGCTTGGGCATACGGGCGAACCACGCCACACCTCTGATGGCCGAAAAGGCGAACACCAGCGATGTTGTCGCCGCAAATGACATCTGAAATCCTGGCTCGGTGAGCACCTCGGGGCGTAGAACCAGTATGATCGTGGCCGCTAGTGCGACCGCCCGCATCGAGAGCGCGCGGCGATCCAAAAGCACGGCAACAAACATGGCAGACACCATAATGAATGCGCGCTCCGTGGCGACATTCCACCCCGATAGAGCGAGGTAGACCGCGCCCGCCATGAGCGCAAAGAGCGCCGCGACCTTTTTGGCGGGTACGGATCGGTGCTCGCGCAAGAGCGCCATAAGGATCAAACGGATTGCGCCGAACACCGCCCCCGTCAATAGCCCCATATGCAAGCCGGAAATGGCCAAAAGGTGCGATAGGTTCGATCCGCGCAAGGCCTCGTCGGTTTGCGGCGAAATTGCGGAGCGGTCGCCTGTGAGAATCGCGGCTGCAAATGCGCCCTCTTGTCCCGACATCTGGCGTCGAATGCGATGCGCAAGCGATTGCCGCATCCGGTGCAACGCCACACTCGCGCTGCGATCCGTCTGTGCCACCCGCATCACAGGGGCACGACTGTAACCTACGCCACCCAGACGGTCGAACCACGCCATGCGTTGAAAATCAAACCCGTGTGGCTCGGCCGGTCCCGAGGGCGGCGACACATGTGCGGTCAGGCCAAGCCATTGACCGGGCTCTATGGGAAAGGTTTTGGGCCCGTGTAGGGAAATACGAACGCGCGCGGGGACATGGTCGGGCGACATATCGCGCAACACCACATGATCAAGGGTCAAACGCTCTGCCCCCGATGCCGAGCGATCTATCATCACAACCCGCCCCTCAACGGGACCGTAGTAGCGAAAGGGGATCACAGGGGCTGTGCGCAGATGACCGCGCAGACCGATCGCAAGAAACCCCGCCAGACACAGGCAAAGAGCCAGACCAATCGCGGCCCTGTCCCCGCGTGTGAGCCGCGACACGGTTAGCAAAATGAGCGTACATGCCACTGTTATTGCATAGACTTGCGGCGATGGCTCGACGGGTAAGGCGAAATAAACACCGATACCGATGCCAATCAAAACGGGGGCCCAAACAAATAAGGCGCCGCGTTGACCGTCCAGCGAGAGACGACAAGACAGGGCAAACTTTGCCCAGTCCCAGTGCCTTACCCTGTGTCGTCGCCATGGGCGCACCCTTGTGTCCCCTTTCATGGTCGCGTAACTCTGCGCCAACGCACCATCCGAAAACTTAGTTACCAAAGGGTTAGAACCTATGAGCGCAGCTTCCAACGCCCCTGCAACGCCTGTCGTAACCCGCATCGCCCCCTCTCCCACGGGCGACATGCACATCGGCACCGCCCGAACGGCCCTGTTCAACTGGCTCTATGCGCGGGCGCGCGGCGGCAAATTTTTGTTGCGCATTGAGGATACAGACCGCGCGCGCTCAACCCCCGAGGCGACACAAGGGATCTTGGACGGCATGGACTGGCTCGGGCTTGACTATGATGGCGAAGCGATAAGCCAGTTCGCGCGCGCATCCCGTCACAAAGAGGTAGCCGAGGCCATGCTTGCCTCAGGTGCGGCGTATAAGTGTTTTGCGACTCAAGACGAGATCGAAGCCTTTCGCGAAGAGGCCCGCGCGAACAGTGCAAGCACGCTCTATCAGTCGCCATGGCGCGATGCCGATGCCTCTCAACACCCCGATGCGCCATTTTCGGTGCGTGTCAAAGCCCCGCGTGAGGGTGTGACGGTCATTCATGATCAGGTGCAGGGCGATGTGACCATCCGCAATGATCAATTGGACGATATGATCGTGCTGCGGTCTGATGGCACTCCGACCTATATGCTAGCCGTTGTGGTCGATGATCACGATATGGGCGTCACCCACGTCATTCGCGGCGACGATCACCTGAACAATGCGGCTCGTCAGATTCCGATCTACACGGCAATGGGATGGCCGCTCCCTGTCTACGCCCATATCCCGCTGATCTTTGGACCAGACGGCAAAAAGATGTCCAAGCGCCATGGTGCAACCGGCGTCAAAGAGTATCAAGCTATGGGCTATCCCTCATCTGGGATGCGCAACTATTTGGCCCGATTGGGCTGGAGCCACGGCGACGATGAGTTCTTTTCCGATGCGCAAGCCAAAGAGTGGTTTGATCTGGACGGCGTCAACAAATCGCCCGCGCGCTTTGACACCAAGAAACTGGAAAACATTTGCGGGCAACATATCGCCGTCATGGACGATGATGACATTTTAGGCGAAGTTGAGGGTTATCTCGCGGCTGCGAAACACCCCGCCCTGACAGCGGAACAAATAACCAAACTGGCGGCAGCACTCCCCCACGTCAAGGGCGCGTCGAAAACATATCCGCAACTCATTGAAAAAGCACATTTTGCACTCACACAGCGGCCCCTTGAGCTTGATGAGAAGGCGCAAAATCAGCTTACCGATGTATCCAACGGTATACTGAAAGAATTGACGCCGCACCTGCAAAGTGGTAGCTGGGATCGCGAGGCGCTTGAAGGTGCGATCAATGCGGTCTGCGAAGCCCGCGAGATCGGTTTTGGTAAGGTCGCCGGCCCCCTGCGCCCAGCCCTCGCAGGACGTGCCGTGACCCCTAGTGTTCTCGACATGATGCTCGTTTTGGGGCGAGAGGAGAGCCTCGCCCGGATCGCGGACTTTACCGCCAAGTGCCCGAGCGCATGACATCAACCGCATCGCGCCCCTCGTGGGCGTGATTCTTGGTTAACAGACCCGTCTCTCCCCCTGTGCTCGATCCGCGTGTCGGATTTTTCGTGCGTAGGTGATCAGGGTCACATAAATTTCAGCCAAAGCGGTTAACGCTCTGGCAACCGCAGATCCTTAAACCCTCAACAGGCAAAAGGATCCATGCACAGATGCCGAAGCGGTTCGCCGCTTTAATGCCCAAGACGGCGCTTGATGTACGCGATCGCTTAGCCGCACGCGTCAGACGTCCGCCAGACCACCAACGGCCCCCACGGGAGCGCCGTTGCCAACCGAAGGAATGACGATGGCAGATACCAAGAAGACAGCAACCCTGACGCTTGACGGCACCTCTTACGAGCTTCCCGTATACTCCCCGACCGAAGGTCCGGACGTCCTTGATATTCGCAAGCTGTACAGTGAAGCAGGCGTATTTACATACGATCCAGGTTTCACATCCACCGCAGCATGCGACAGCTCGATCACCTATATTGATGGCGGCGCAGGTGTGCTTTTACACCGTGGCTACACCATCGGAGAGCTGGCCGAAAAATCCCATTACCTCGAAGTGTGTTACCTGCTGCTTTATGGTGAGTTGCCAACCGCCGCTCAGATGGAAGATTTTGAAAGCCGCGTGACCAATCACACGATGATCCACGAGCAGATGCACAAATTCTTCTCCGGTTTCCGTCGTGATGCACACCCGATGGCCATCATGGTTGCCGTTGTGGGCGCGATGTCTGCATTCTACCACGATAGTATCGACATCTCCGATCCGTGGCAGCGCGAAGTGGCGACCATTCGTCTGATCGCTAAAATGCCAACGATTGCGGCAGCCGCGTATAAATACACCATCGGTCAGCCTATGGTTTATCCGCGCAATGATCTTGATTACGCATCGAACTTCCTGCGCATGTGTTTCTCGGTCCCTGCCGAAGAGTACGAAGTGAACCCGATCCTTGCCCGCGCAATGGACCGTATCTTTACGCTGCACGCCGATCACGAGCAAAACGCATCGACATCGACCGTGCGCCTTGCCTCATCGTCGGGTGCCAACCCGTTCGCCTGTATTGCCGCTGGCATTGCATGCCTTTGGGGTCCGGCACACGGCGGCGCAAACCAAGCCTGTCTTGAGATGCTACGCGAAATCGGCACAGTGGACCGCATTCCCGAATACATCGCACGCGCCAAGGACAAGAACGATCCGTTCCGCCTGATGGGCTTTGGCCACCGCGTCTACAAAAACATCGACCCGCGTGCGACCGTGCTCAAACAATCCGCAGACGAAGTGCTCGAATTGCTTGGCGTTGACAATAACCCGACCCTTCAGGTTGCCAAGGAACTGGAGAAAGCCGCACTGGCCGATCCGTACTTCGCGGAGAAAAAGCTGTTCCCGAACGTCGATTTCTATTCGGGCATCATCTTGGAGGCCATGGGCTTCCCAACCTCGATGTTCACGCCAATCTTTGCGCTCTCGCGCACCATCGGCTGGATTTCGCAGTGGAAAGAAATGATTGAGGATCCGGCTTTGAAAATTGGTCGTCCGCGTCAGCTTTATACAGGTGAGCATCAGCGCGCCTATACGAACGTCGAAGACCGCAAATAAGCGCGTCACACTATTATGATTGAACCCGCCCATCACTGGGCGGGTTTTTTTGTACGATCTGTGCCATCATGGCGGTATCGTTTTGTTTCTGCGAAGTGTTTCGCCGCAGTGTTTAACAGGGACCGCGCATATGACCCGTAAATTGATTTTGCACATCGGCACCTCAAAGACCGGATCAACCTCCCTTCAACACACCGCCTATGCGCACCGCGCCGCCTTGGCATCATCTGGCATTCATTGGGGCGAGCCTGCGCGCGCGCCGCGCGCCGATGCTCCGCGCCACGCCAGTCTTAGCTATGCCCTTCAACGTGGCCCGCAAAAATGGGCGCGCGAACAAAATGCAATTCTCGCGGATTTTGACGCCTCAGGGCATCCTACACTTATGCTCAGTGATGAGGTCTTGTCCGAATGTGGTCCGGCGGCTCTCGCGCGGATCGCGGCCTTTGCCGCCCCGTTTGACACCACAATCATATGCTATTTGCGCCGCCAAGACCGCTATGTCGAAAGCCTGTGGAACCAATATTGCGGCGAAGCGCGCCGTGAGGGCCGCTCCATTCGCAAATTTGCAACAGCGCGCGACATCCAAAGCCGCCTTGATTACACGGCTCTGTTGGATGCGTGGAGCCAGATCGGAACGGTTAAGGCCATCTCATTCGACGCTGTGAAAACTGCGCTCGCCCCAAGCTTTTTCACGGCATTGGGAGTGGATATCGCGGTTGGAGATGAGGCGCGCGTGAACGTCAGCCCGTCCATGAACTGCGCCGCCCTCTTGGCCCTACTCAACCGGCAAGGGGTCAAATACAACAAGGTCAAACTGGTCAAGGCATTCAAACACGACAGACTCAAAACGGCCCTCGGGAGCACATTGCGCGCAACACTTTTGGCGACATTCAAAGACAGCAATGCGCGCCTAGAATCCCGCTACGGCGTGCACTTTGACACAGACATGCCACAAGAACCCGAGCGTCCGTTATTTGGACCCGAAGAGGCCGCTCTCGCACAAGCCATTTCACGCCTTGCGCCCGGGCGAAAGGCCAAAGCACAAGACGGCAAAACGCCCGCGTGAGACTAGCGTCCCTCGTATGCGGGTTTGCGTTTTTCGAGGAACGCCATCACGCCCTCTTTGAAATCGCGTGTCTGACCGCAGGCATTTTGCAACTTGGCCTCTAGGCCCATTTGTTGCTTGAGCGTGTTGTCATAGGAGGCGTGCATGGCCTCTTTGAGATGGCGGTAGGTCACCGTTGGCCCACTCGCCAGATATTGCGCACGCGCCATCCAATGGCTCGCAAACTTATCATCCTCAACGCTTTCGTAGATCATCCCCCATTGCGCCGCCTTATTGGCGGGAATTTCATCAGCAAAGAGTGTCGCCCCAATGGCGCGCGCCAAACCGATCTGGCGCGGCAAAAAGTAGGTTCCACCTGCATCAGGGATCAGGCCAATACGCGAAAACGCCTGTAGGAAAATTGCACTTTCGGTTGCAATCGTCACATCACACGCCAGTGCCAAGGAGGCCCCCGCTCCGGCGGCAGCACCGCCCACAGCGGCAATTGTCGGGATCGGGCAGTCATGGATCGCATACATCATCGGCTCGTATTCGTCGCGCAATGTGCGTTCCAGATCAGCGGTTCCGGCATTGACGCCGTCCCCAAGATCCTGACCCGAGCAAAAGGCACCACCGGCCCCTGTAATGACCAAAACACGTGCGGATTTCGGCGCATCGCGTACGGCGTGGGTAATTTCTGCGCGCATCTGTGTGTTGAGCGCGTTGCGCACATCGGGGCGATTCAACGTGAGAACGGCAACATCATCACGGACGTTAACGGTAATGGTTTCATAGTGCATGCGTGGTCCCTTCCCTCGGTCACGGGTTACCTCCAAGATAGGTATCCGCGCGACAGAGGAAAGAGGAACGCGCCGTCACGAGACGTTTTATTTCAAAACAACCTGCTTTAATCTGCAGTGGGCGCGCAAAGGACACGCCCGGCCTCTGAAATGCGCCGCAATTAGTCGTTCATAATTGCATCGAGGCGGGCTTGCTCATCCGATGTTAACTCTACCGTTTCGGCCTCGTTTTGACGCCGCCGCACAAACCCGATCGCGCCCCCGAAGGCGGCCAAAAGCATAAGCGGCCCCGCAATCCACAACAGCTTGTTTGACCCCGTCAGCGTCGGTTTGAGCAATACATATTCGCCGTAGCGGTCGACCACATAGTCCACCACCTCGACATTGCTGTCGCCCTCAACGAGGCGTTCACGGACCAAAAGCCTTAGATCTTTGGCCAATTCAGCGTTGCTTTCGTCAATGTTTTCATTGCGACACACCAAACAGCGCAGCTCCTTTGAAATCTCACGGGCGCGCTCTTCCATTGCGCTATCTGCCAACACTTCGTCGGGTTGCACCGCCACCGCAGGAGTTGAAAGCGTCAAAAGGGCGAGAACGAGGATGAGGTGTTTCATTCTGCGGGCACTCCCGCAGTCGCTACTTTTGCCGCGTCTTTGCGACGACGTGCGCCCGCGGCTACACGGTATCGACGATCGGTCAGGCTCAAAAAGCCGCCAAATGACATAATGATCGTGCCACCCCAAATCCAGTTTGCGAGCGGCTTGATATATGTGCGCACAGCCCATCCACCATTGGCCTGTACATCCCCGATGACAAGATAGACATCGCGCAAGAACCCGTTGTCGATTCCCGCCTCGGTCGTAGGCATTTGTTGGACGGGATAGTTGCGTTTCTCGGGGTATAGCGTGGCCACTTTTTTGTCGCCCGCAAACACTGACATCGACGCCATGGTCGTGATGTAGTTCGGCCCTTGTTTGCGTTCGACTTGATCCAGTGAAATCGTGTAGCCCGACACCTCAAAGGTCTCGCCAATGTTGACCACGCGAATGTCCTCGACCGACCATGCAGTCAGACCGGCGATCCCCGCAATGGTCACGCCGAGGCCGCCATGGGCAAACAAACGCCCCCAATCCGCACGCGGTAGTCGAAACAACCGCGACAGATCGCGCGCCTTACCCGTTTTGGCAAGAAGGTCCTGACAAGCGCCCGCGATCAACCACATTCCAAGGGCCAAACCAATGGGACCAAGCAATGTCTTTTGGGTTTGAATGGACCAAATCAGGCCAAACACAGCCAACGCAAGGACCATCGACGGGATCAGTTTTTTGAGCGTTGCCCCAAGGCGCGCCCGCTTCCACGCCATCATCGCGCCAACGGGCAAGATAAAGGCCAAAATGGTAAAGAACGGCGTAAAGGCCGCATCAAAGAAGGGTGCGCCCACGGACAGTTTACGGTCCCAAAATGCTTCGGCCACGAGCGGCCAGATGGTGCCGATAAAGACCACGAATGCGGCCACGGCCAACAAGATATTATTGGTCAATAACGCGGTTTCGCGACTGACCATTGAGAACACACCTTTGGCCGTCATGGCGGAGGCACGCATGGAAAACAGAACCAACGAGCCGCCCATAAAGATGGCAAGGATGAGCAAGATAAACACACCGCGTTCGGGATCATTGGCGAAGGCGTGGACCGAGGTAATCACGCCAGACCGCACAAGGAACGTACCGATGAGTGAAAATCCAAAGGCCAGAATTGCCAAGAGGATCGTCCACGCTTTCAGGCTTTCGCGTTTTTCGACCACAACGGCCGAGTGGAGCAAGGCGGCTGCAAACAGCCATGGCATAAAGGACGCGTTTTCAACGGGATCCCAAAACCAAAAGCCGCCCCAACCGAGCTCATAATAGGCCCACCAAGAGCCAAGGCCGATGCCGATGGTCAAAAAGACCCACGCGGCCAAGGTCCACGGACGCACCCAACGCCCCCACGCCGCATCGACACGCCCCTCAAGAAGGGCCGCAACAGCAAACGAAAAGGTCATGGAAAGACCCACATAGCCCAAATACAGGAACGGCGGGTGGAACGCCAAACCGGGATCTTGCAGCAACGGATTAAGATCATCGCCATTCATCGGCGGAAATTGCAGACGCAAAAACGGGTTCGATGTGAATAAGATAAACGCGAGAAACGCCACACCAATGGAGCCTTGAATGCCAAGCACGCGTGCGCGCAATGTAACGGGTAGGTTGGAGCCGAACAGCGCCGCTGCGCCGCCAAACAGAGCCACAATCAAAATCCAAAGCAACATGGATCCTTCATGGTTGCCCCAAACACCCGACACTTTGTAGAGCATGGGCTTGAGCGTATGGGAATTCTCGACCACCAGTTTGAGCGAGAAATCCGACGTCACAAACGCGTAGGTCAACGCACCGAACGAGAAAGCGATGAGCGCCAATTGCACGACCGCCGCGGGTTCCCCCACCGCCATAAATGCGCGCCGTCCCGTGTGCGCGCCCCAGAGCGGCAAAACCGTCTGAGCGATCGCGACAAAAAACGCCAAAATCAGTGCGAAATGTCCAAGTTCTACGAGCATATACGTGTCTCCCTTTGCGCATATGTTTACCCGCTCACGGCACATACGCCAATGGGCTGCGCCGTCATGTCGCAAAGAAATGATCAGGTTTCGCGCGCGAATGGTGCGCGTTGGTGTCGCAGGACGGCGCAACAAACCAATTTGGAGCGCACACATTGCTAAAAATGCGACTCTCCGGATCCCTGTCAGAAAATCAACAGGACGCAAATTGACATGGTGAACGCGCCAAGAACCGGCCACATGAATGCAATCCCCCGCAATCCAAACGAGCCTTGGATCACAGCGAAATGCACCACCGCCCCGCAGATCAGCAGGGATAAAAACACAAATAGCAACGCGGCCTCCACCCCCCAAGCCGGATCGTTCAAAACCCGCATGAGCCACCACCACCCGATGGTAAGCCCCGTCCCCGCCCAAGACAGCGACATACCAAGTGCCAGAGGTGTGGCGCGTTCGTGCCATAACCAAAAAAACGTAGCCGAAATCAACAGAGCCATGACGCAAATGGCGCCATACGCCACTTGCAGCATTGCCGCGAACCCAAGGCTATGCGCCCCGATGAGCGCGGTCATCAAAATAAGAGTAAATAGAGCTATGATCGGTTTCATTGCTTCAACATCTCCTTGACGGCGGCGTCCAATGCATCCGCGGCGCGCGCATTTCGATTGAACGCGGCGCGCACGCCGTATTCGCTCCATTTGGCCCTCAAAGCCCGCCAGTAGCGCAACACTATATCACGCATAGCTCACCTCTCTCTGGGAAGGCGTTCGCGGATCATTGTGGTCATCTCGACCAAGATCTGCGTGTTCTTGTCTAGAACCGACCGCGTTGCCTGATCCTTTTGCAAGTCTCTGTAAAGAAGGTAGAAAACCATTAAGGCCCAAGGTCCGTTGTCCGCCAATGCGGTGATCAATGCATCACTCATCATCCGCCTGCCTCCATGCCATGAGCGCAGGATTATCCTGTTCGCTCCCTGCGGACGCGGGAGGCAGGCCACGTGATCCCGCGGCCAAGGCATTGAGAGCGGCGATATTGGCTGTCACCACGGGCGCTTGAGCCATTGTGGCGACAACGGAGCGTTGGAAATCCTGACTTTTGACCTGATAGCGCGCGCCAAAGTAAAAGCTGACAATTGCGCCGAACAGCCACCACAACGGTTCGGGAACAAGGGCAATTCCTTGCATCCGCGCCGCGAACCACACAGGATCAACCATCGCCGCCACGCACAACCCGATGGTCCCAAAAGCCATCAACGGGCGCGGTACGCGGTTGAGACCGTCCATGAACCGGTCAAACCCGCCCTTACGTTCCAATGCAAATTCGCGGGCAAATTGTTCTAATGCGGAGCTGCGAAACTCCGCATCGCGCGCGCCAGAGTTTTCACGGTTCTCCAAAAATATTTCAGCGGTTTCGCGCACAACATTGCGCCCCTCGCCAAACAACACGCCCAAAAGCTTATCGATTATTCCCATGCCGCCACCCGCGTGTCATGCTCGGCACGGCTCAAATGATACCGCGTTGAGATGAACGCCTCCGCGCGCACGATCCACCCCCCCTTACCACCATCACGGCGCTTGGCGTATTTGCGCGACGAAGGACGTCGATCCGCGAGCGAATAGTAGTAATTTCGCCGCGCAATGCCGTAAGCATCAACGAGGTGATGTGGCGCGAGTGATTGCGCGATATACGCGGCCTCAATCGTTTGCGGCCCGATGACGCCATCGACCGCCAACGTGATCCCCATATCGCCCAAAAGCCGTTGCAACACGCGCACCGCATTGGCGCCCGCATTGACATACATGTCGAACACACTGGCGTGCAAAACGGGTGGCAACTCGTCGATGCGAGGCCCGTTAAAATAGTGGGTCACAAAAATATCGCGCGCCTGATCACGGCTAAGTTTGCGCACGTCACTGACACTTACCGTGCCGTCCCCGTCGACATCCACACCAAGGCGGCGCAAGGTGCCAATGGTAACCCCGTATTTTGTAGCGCCCCCCGGATCATGTGGGTCATTCACGTACCCGCCTTCGCGGGCAATGATCTCGTCTGCGATGTTTTGAACTGTTTTCATGTGCCTCAAATTCCACCTGTGCGATGGTCTCCAAGGCTGCCGCAAAAAAGTTAACGCCGCCGAACCCTAGCGGTCGGCGGCGTTTCTAAATCCGTTAACTCATATGTCGCAAGGCGCTGTAGACGTTAACTTTCCGGCTCTTGATAGACCCCTTGCTCTTTCAGGGCATCAACAACTTCCTTGGGCATATAAGTCTCGTCATGCTTTGCCAGAATTTCGGTCGCTATGAACACCCCGTCTTGTAGGCTGCCTGTCCCGATCATCCCCTGATTTTCGGTGAACAGATCGGGCAAGACCCCCTCAAATCGCACGGGGATCGTGTTGGTCACATCCGTCACCGAAAACGTCACCTCGGTTCCGATGCCACGCACGATACTACCCTCTTCGACCAGACCGCCGATGCGGAAAATCTCACCTTTGCGCGGCGGCTCTTCGACCACTTGGGTCGGCGAGCGAAACAGGTTGATCCCATCCTTGAAACCATAGCCGATCATGCCTACCGCAATTACCAAAACCACCGTCAAAATAGCGATGATTTGAATGCGGCGCGTCTTTTTAAGGTTCTTCATGCCAGCCATGGTGGATCTCCTAGTATTTCGGGAACACAGTTACGGGAACATCGGCGCGTTCATCAGACCCGCCGTTTCCTCAAGGCCAAGCATCAGATTGGCGTTTTGGATCGCCTGCCCCGATGAGCCTTTGGTGAGATTGTCGAGCGTGCCAATCACAATACAACGCCCCTCGATACGGTCGGCCACAACGCCGATGTGGCAAAAATTCGATCCGCGCACATGCTTCATGTTCGGCGCTTCGCCCGTTGGCAGCACCTTGATAAACGGCTCGTCTTTGTACGCATTGGCAAGGGCATAGTGCACCGCACCAGCCTCGCCACTCACATAGGCGGTGGCGAGAATGCCTCGTGTGGCGGGGATCAGATGTGGGGTGAATTGAATGCGCACATCACGGCCTGCAATGGCGGAAAACTCTTGGTCAAACTCGCCCAAATGACGATGTTGCCCCCCGACGGCATAGCCAAAGGCGTTGTCTTCCAACTCACCAAACAGCAAATGTTCCTTGAGCGCACGGCCCGCACCCGACACGGCCACCTTGAGATCAAGAATAATAGTGTCGAGATCAATCACACCCGCCGCAATCAAGGGGCGCAAGATAAACTGGCCCGTTGCGGCATTGCACCCCGTGCCCGCGACAAGACGCGCGTCTTTGATCTGATCGCGGTAGAATTCGGTCAGGCCGTACACCGCTTCTTTTTGCAACTCGGGCGCGGAATGCTCTTTGCCGTACCACTTTTTATAGGTTTCTGGATCACGCAGGCGAAAATCGGCAGACAAATCAACGACTTTGGTCGTGCTTGGCACGTCTTTGATCACCGCTTGCGATGTGGCGTGGGGCAAGGCGCAAAACGCCAAATCCACATCCGAAAAATCTATGTCCTCGATTTTGCACAACGCGGGCAAGTCCATGTGACGCAGGTGCGGATAGACCTGCGCCATCTCCATGCCCGCTTTCCGGTCGCCCGACAACGCTACAATCTCCATCGACGGATGCGTTGCAATCAGACGGACAAGTTCCGCACCCGTGTAGCCTGAAGCCCCGAGAATGGCGATTTTATGGGTCATACTATTGTCTTTCATCAAACCGGGCCGCCCATATTTTAGGGTCGGTTTTTAATTTAGAGGCAGTGCAGTCAAACTACAATTGCGGCAAAACGCGCATGGTCGGCATCCCGCCGCGCGGTGGTGACCTGGGTCAGGCTTTGACAAATTCAACTTTGCGTTTGAGGAACTGTGTGGCTCCGCGTGACACTTTAACCGGATCGCCCGTGGTCAGAAACATCGTCTCTGTTCCTGCCCCGATCATCGCTGGATGACGTTTCAGATAATCGGCAAGACTATCCGCCACGAGGTTGGCCTGTGAGAACACTTTAACATCGGGGCCAAGCGCCTCTTGAAACTCTTTCTCCATCATCGGGTAGTGCGTGCACCCGAGGATCGCCGCATCGGGATTGGGCAACTTACGTTTGAGCGCATCGACATGGCTACGCACCAACGCATCGGCCAAAATCATATCGCCGTCCTCAATTGCATCGACGACACCGCCGCAGGCCTGTGCCTCGACATCAACGCCGATCGCACGAAACGCCAATTCGCGCTGAAACGCACGGCTCGCCACCGTGGCGGGGGTCGCAAACAGGGCCACATGTTTCACATCCACTTCGCGCGGTGGCGAATTATCACCCCATTCGCGCTCTGTTAGAGCCTCAATCAGGGGCACAAACACGCCAAGGACGCGCTTGTCTTTGGGAATCCAGCTTTCCTGCATCCGCCGCAAGGCCGCCGCGGAGGCCGTGTTGCAGGCTAGAATCACCAGATCACAGCCCGCCTCCCACAGCCGCTCGACGGCCGCTGTGGTCAGATCGTAGACATCATCCGCACTGCGCACACCGTAGGGCGCGTGGGCGTTGTCGCCAAAATACACGAACGGTACATCAGGCAACCGCTTGGTCGCCGCATCCAGAACGGTTAAACCGCCCAATCCACTGTCAAAAACGCCTACTGCCATTTTTAATACCGGTCCTTTAGACCTTTTCGGGGCTTGGCCCCATGTTTGACTTCGAACTCATACCCGTGATCGAAATTTGCCACAGGTGTTGGGGATAGTGAATAGGTCTCACGGCGCAGAAAATCCATCATCTTTTTAGGATCGCGCAAGTATGGCTCCAATTTTTCACGCGCAATCGGTTCGCCCACGACCACCCGAACAGGCGCCCCCATGCGTGCGCGAAATTCACGGATCAACAGCCCCATGCGCAACGTGTTGTGCAAATGGCTCGCCAATTGGAACAGCCGAGAATTGGCCCCATCGAAATAGATCGGCACCACGGTGGCATCAGATCGGGCAATCATCTTGGCGGTAAACGCGCGCCAGCTTGGATCCATCGGCTGGCCCAACGGGCGCGCCGCCGTCGACACGGTGCCACCTGGGAAAATTCCAATACACCCACCCTCACCAAGATAGCGCAACGCGTCCTTGCGCGTTTCTAGATTGAGCGCCACGGCCTCCTTGGTCTCCTCAAACGACACAGGCAGGATCACGCGGTCGAGATCCTCAGCCCGCTTGAACACACGGTGCGCCAAAATGCGAAAATCGCCACGCGTCACTGACAGGATATGCCCCATCATTAACCCGTCCAAAATACCATAAGGATGATTTGCCACGACAATTAACGGACCCGTGGCCGGAATATTGGCAAGTGCGCCCCCCACAACATCCAGCTCAAGCCCGTAGCGATCAACCATCACCTGCCAAAAATCGCGCCCCTCTTCGACATCCGCACCGTACCCCGCAGCGCGGCGGATCAGGCGCAACCGACCGGTGGCATTCTCCATCAGGCGAATAAGCGTCCGCCCCGAACGGGTTTTGGCCGAACTGGCATACGTAATGTCACGCGCAACCTGACGCGCCGATAGTGGCGATTGACCAGCCATTTATCCGTAGGCTTTCGTTATCGACATGTTCACACCCTCTTACCCTGTGCGTGGATAGACTTTAATCCACCGCTTACGCTTTCGCCATAAAAAGCTTATAAAAGAAGCAGGTGTATTAATCGCCCTTGGTTTCGACGGTCGAATACCCTTGTCGCCTTGCACCACACCAACGCTATGCTATGTGCGAGTGATGTTTTTGAGCTAAGCAGACCAAAGAGAGATGCCGATGGATTGGGATAAGTTACGTATTTTCCACGCAGTTGCGGATGCAGGATCACTGACACATGCAGGGGACACCTTGCATTTGAGTCAGTCCGCTGTGTCGCGCCAAATTCGCGCCTTGGAAGAATCACTATCCACAACATTGTTTCACCGCCATGCACGCGGATTGATTTTGACTGAACAGGGCGAATTGCTGTTCGAGGCGACCCGCGCCATGAACAAACGCCTTGATGCGGCATCCGCTCGCATACGCGACTCTGAGGAAGAGGTTTATGGCGAGTTGCGCGTGACCACCGCCACAGGATTTGGGACGCTGTGGCTCGCACCGCGTTTGCACCTGTTGTACGAAAAATACCCCGAGCTAAAGATTGATTTGATGCTTGAGGAACGCGTGCTTGATTTGCCGATGCGTGAGGCGGACGTCGCAATCCGCATGAAAGAGCCATCACAGGCCGATTTGATCCG
>NZ_CBFHKW010000052.1:0-17587 GCF_965656515.1 Celeribacter marinus | reverse complement strand
ACTGATAATAAACAATAAATATTCATCGATTTCCTCAACCCTCAAACCAATTCCAACCTGACCCTAGGTCAAACACACCCCAACGCAGAACAACCAACGCAACATATTGTGCTTATCCACAGCCCCCAACGCAAGAATACAAAAGCACAGACAAAATCAACCACGAGTCACTGTGAATCGGGGGTGGGAATCACGGTGCGAGTCGCACCTAGCGCGTGCAACTTTCGTTAATCGCGCGAAATTTCCGCCAAAACTTGTCATTTTGGCACAAAAAAGGGCGACTCATTTACGAGTCGCCCTTTCTAAACTGTATATCGCCATCAAATTAGGCGTAGCGCACGTCATCCCCGTCGCTTTCCAGAGGTTTGAGCGCGTTTATCGCATCATCCAGTGACACTGCCCCTAGGGGAACACCCTTTGCCGAGACTACCGGACAGGTTCCACCGGGTGCTTTGTGTAATTTGGGAAGTGCCGCTTCAATCGACATGCCACCGGACAGAGTTTGCCCCTCGCCTGTAGCCCCTTTGCGCACGATAGACCGCAGCCGCACAACCTTGGCGCGGTTGATGTCCTTAATGAAGTCAGTGATGTAGTCATCCGCCGGCTTCATAATAATGTCCTGCGGATCGCCAGATTGGATGATTTCGCCATCACGTAGAATGGCGATGCTATCAGCAATGTTGAGCGCCTCATCGAGGTCGTGGGTGATAAAGATGATCGTCTTGTGCAGCTCTTCTTGTAGCTCCAGCAAAATGGACTGCATATCCGTGCGGATCAAAGGGTCCAATGCAGAGAATGCTTCGTCCATAAGAAGGATATCAGCATCCGTTGCCAGAGCTCGCGCAAGGCCGACACGCTGTTGTTGACCACCCGAAAGTTGAGACGGGTATTGCTCCTCAAATCCGTTGAGGCCCACTCGATCAAGCCATTTGCGGGCCCGCTCGTCGCGCTCGTTTTTGTCTACGCCCTGAATTTCCAGACCATACTCCGCATTTTCCAATACCGTACGGTGGGGGAAAAGACCGAACTTCTGAAAAACCATCGACATCTTGAACCTGCGCAAGTCACGCAGCTCTGCGGCACTCATCCCCATGACATTCTCACCATCAACCCAGATCTCACCCTCGGTAGGTTCGATCAAACGATTGAGGTGACGGATCAATGTAGACTTGCCGGACCCCGACAACCCCATAATGACCTGAACCTTTCGGGCAGGGATGTCGAGAGTAATGTCTTTGAGTCCAAGCGCGTGGCCATGTTGATCCATCAAGTCAGGCTTAGACATGCCAGCATGCACATGAGTCATAGCACCGTTGGGATCATCTCCAAACACTTTATAGAGGTTGCGAATAGACACCTTAATCTCGTCTTGGGCGTCTTCCGCGTTCGCAAACTTCATGTTGAGATCAGTCATGTCCAGTCTCCCGATACGCCTGAAGGCGCTTACCATACGTCTGGCTCACACGGTCAAAGATGATGGCAAGAGCCACAATCGCCAGACCATTCATAATACCCAATGCAAGGTATTGGTTGGCGATAGCCTGCAACACAGGCGTGCCTAAACCTTTCACACCAATCATCGATGCAATCACAACCATAGACAGCGCCATCATGATTGTTTGGTTCACACCAGCAAAAATGTTTGGCAAAGCCAGCGGAATTTGGACACCAAAGAGCTTTTCCCGCGCGGATGCGCCAAAGCTTTCGGCAGCTTCCATGACATCACGATCAACCAAACGAATACCTAGGTTCGTGAGGCGAACGATTGGCGGTATCGCGTATATACAGACAGCAATTAAACCAGGCACCTTCCCGATGCCCAAAAGCATAACAACGGGGATAAGGTATACGAATGACGGGATCGTCTGCATCACGTCGAGAATAGGTGTAACAATCCGCTGCGCCCAATCTGAACGCGCCATAAAGATCCCGATGGGAATCCCCACAGCGATACAAACAAATGTCGCAACTGAGATAATGGCGAGGGTTGCCATCGTATTTTCCCACATGCCCAAACGCCCGATCAACACGAACGCAATGATCGTGCCCAAGGTGATTTTCCATGATCGCGCGCCAAGCCAAGTCAGTGAAGCGATCACAGCAATCACGAGCGGCCATGGCGCACCCGTCAACAGCTTCTCGAAAAAGATCAAGAATTTCAAAAGCGGCGTAAAGAACGCCTCGAGGTCGTCGCCAAAAGCCCGCGAAAATGTGCGAAAGCTCTCGTCGATACTTTGTTTCAACAGCGACAGGTCGCGACGACCCATCGAAGGAAACTCAATTAGCCAATTCATAGGTATTGATTCCCGTTTTTTCTAAAAAAAGGGCCCGCGACAGACCGTAAACCGGATCGCGGGCCCTCAATTCATGTTTCAGACCGCACTAAGGTTGGTCTTCACAGTGCGTTTTTAACTTTCTCGGCAACGTCTGCTGGAACCCACTGCATCCACAGGTCTTCCTGAGTCGCGAGGAATTCATAAGCGGCATCTTCGCCGGATGCTTGGTTTTCGTTCATATAGACCAGCATGCCGTTCATGACGTCACCAGGATACACACGTACTTTGAAATAATCAGTTGCAGGGCCGGCTTTTGCGATGAACTCATCAGTCACAACAGACTCAACTGCGGATTCAATCCACGATGTTGGTTGTGGATCGAGGCAATCCTGCTCAGGCAAGGAAATGCAGTTATTCCAGTTGTCGTCACCTGCGTATTCGGCTTCGAATGGCAACATCTGTAGGTCATACTTGCCGATAATCGCGGTAGGTGCCCAGTAATAACCAAACCATGGCTCGTCACGATCAACCGCTTTCGCGATCGACCCGTCAAGACCAGCGGCGGAACCCGGATCAACCAGAACCCAGCCTTTTTCTTCCATGTCAAATGCGCGGAATTGGTTGGCGTTGATCGACTGACAGCCCCAACCCGCAGGGCAACCCATAAAGGCACCTTTGGATTCATCTTCGATGAATGGGAACATCTCAGGGTGAGCAAGTACCTTTTCAACGGTGTCGAGTTCGGGGTGATCTTCTTTGAACTTTTTGGTCACCCACCATCCTTCGCCGAGGCCTGTGATAGGACCATCGTTGAGGGCGACAAGCGAACCGGCTTCTTTGGCCGCCGCCAAAGGCGTTGCCACGGCGTTGATCCAAAGCTCAGGTGCGATGTCTGGCTGACCCTTTTCGTTCATAGATGTAAAAGTCGGCGTCGTGTCCCCCGTGATGAGTTCTACGTTACATGCGTAGCCCTCTTCGAGGATAATTGCATCTACATTTGCCATGAACGAGGCAGAGGCCCAGTTCATTTCGGCGATTGTTACATCGCCACAATCTGCGGCAAAGGCAGCACCGGCGGACGCCACAATGGACAGAGCGCTGGCAGCAACAAGTTTAGTCATAGTCATAAGAGTGATCCTGCTTACTTCGTGTGTGTTCAGCGATCCGACGCCGTTGAGACGTACAAATTGGACCGCGCACCACCCCGAATTGGGCGATTTCTCCACACGTCCGTTCGCTGTTCCTCGTTAGGAACGCCCCTCTAAATAAAGACAGGCACGATCGGCGGAGCGTGTGCTGAATCTACATGTTGTGCGCTCAAATGCAACCCGATTGCCTAAAACGCCACTGCTGGCCGCATAGTGCGGACCTCAACTGTCGCGAAAAAACCATTATATCACAGAAGAGTAGGTACTGAATCCGTGTGTATCGCGATAATATTCTGGAGGCTGCGTCATCATAACAATCCGCCAAAGGTTGCCCAGCCATTGATGCACCGCTATCAGTCGTGCGCAAGATAAAGCCCGAGAAGGAAATGAGATGGCTGACGATCGCACACTTCAGGATGCCGCAGAGCGCGAAAAATCCAAGCGCGTCGGCGCATTGGCGGAACTTTGGCCATTTATCAAACCCTATAAAATCGTAATGATCGGTGCGATGATGGCATTGGTCCTCACCGCCTGTATCTCACTTATCCTTCCTGTTGCCGTTCGCCGCGTGGTTGATGGCTTTCAAGCATCACAAGGGCTTTTGCTCGACAAATACTTTGGTGCGGCGTTGGCGATTGCGTTCCTACTCGCGCTAGGGACTGGGCTTCGCTACTACCTTGTGACGCGACTGGGCGAACGCGTTGTTGCCGACATCCGAAAAGCGGTATTCGATCGTATGATCCGCATGTCCCCCGCATTCTATGAGCGGATCATGACCGGCGAAGTTCTATCGCGCATCACAACAGACACGACACTAATCCTTTCCGTCATCGGCTCATCCATTTCGGTGGCGCTGCGCAACTTTCTTATTCTAATTGGTGGTCTCATTTTGATGATGATCACATCTGCTAAACTCACCGGACTGGTGTTGCTCATTGTGCCAATCGTCATCGTGCCCATCATCGTTTTAGGTCGCAGATTGCGCAAACTGAGCCGCGAAAACCAAGACTGGATTGCATCCTCGTCCGGCACCGCCTCCGAGGCACTTCTGTCCGCCCAAACGGTTCAGGCGTTTACTGCCGAAGATGAACAATCCTCGCGGTTTGGTTCCGTGACAGAAATGAGTTTTATTTCGGCACATACCCGCGTCAAAACCCGCGCTGTTATGACGGTGATCGTCATCACACTCATCTTCTTTGGAGTTGTGGGTGTCCTTTGGATCGGCGCGCGCGACGTGCGCGAAGCCACGTTGTCGATCGGCGAGTTGGTCCAGTTCGTGATTTATGCGATCATGGTCGCGGGTGCGGCCGGCGCGCTTTCCGAAATCTGGGGCGAGCTTCAACGCGCGGCAGGAGCGACCGAACGTCTGATCGAGCTTTTACGTTCACAAGACCCGGTACAAGATCCCGTGGCCCCCCTCACCTTGCCTGCCCCAGTAAAAGGCGCAATCGCGTTTGACGCTGTGCGTTTTTCTTATCCGGCACGTCCTACACAAGCGGCCCTTGATGATGTGTCGTTTGAGATCAAAGCCGGTGAAACAGTTGCCCTTGTTGGCCCTTCAGGCGCAGGCAAATCGACGATAATCCAATTGTTGCAACGGTTTTATGAACCGCAAGAGGGCACGATTTCAATCGACGGCGTGGCCATTTCAGACATGGCGCGCAGCGATTACCGCCGCCAAATTGCATTGGTGCCTCAAGATCCTGTTATTTTTGCAGCCTCGGCAGCCGACAATATTCGGTTTGGGACGTCTGATGCACCGCTAGAGCGCGTCATTGCTGCGGCCAAGGCAGCAAATGCTGATGACTTTCTTGCCAAACTGCCCGAGGGTTACGACACCTATGTTGGCGAGCGCGGCATCATGCTTTCGGGCGGACAAAAGCAGCGCGTTGCAATCGCGCGTGCGATTTTACGAGATGCGCCAATCCTGTTACTCGACGAGGCAACATCCGCGCTGGATTCTGAAAGTGAACAAGCCGTCCAAAAAGCCGTCGAGGAGTTGGCACGCACACGCACCACGCTCATCGTTGCGCACCGCCTTGCGACAGTCAAAAAAGCCGATCGTATTCTTGTGTTCGAAGATGGCAGAATTGTAGCCACCGGAACCCACGACGATCTCGTTGCACAAGGGGGGCTCTACGCCCGCCTTGCAAAGCTCCAGTTCACACATGGCGAATAAAGCGCGCCAATCAAATCTGTTCGCCACATCGGGCGGGCAGGTTTTGTAAATTATCCTTTAGTTTCTTCTTTTCTTTCCCAAAGTTTCGATATTTTATGCGCTCAATCGTAACTTTACCATTTGGAGAATGACTATGGGTTTGTGGAATTTCGCGAAAAATGCAGGCAAAGCGGTCTTTGGCAAAAAAGATGACGCGCCGAACAAAGATGATCTTTTGGCCGAAATCGAAGCTCTCGGGCTTGAGGCCGAAGGTGTCGAAATCGAAGTAGACGGTGACACTGTGAAAATTGGTGGCTCCGCAATTTCACAAGAAGCCAAAGAAAAAATCATCATGGCGGCTGGCAACATCGAAGGTATCGCATCTGTTGAGGATAACCTTGGTGGCGACGATCCCGTGTTCCACGAAGTCAAAAAGGGCGACACACTCTGGGGTATTTCAGCTGCGGCTCTGGGCAACGGCGCGCGCTACGAAGAAATCTTTGAAGCAAACAAACCTATGTTGTCGCATCCTGACAAAATCTATCCAGGTCAGATGCTTCGCATCCCGCAAGATAAAAAGGCATAACCAAGCCAAATCGATATGTTTAAGGGCGTCCCATTGGGGCGCCCTTTCTACATCTTACATTCGTATTGGATGGATGAAATATACGCTCAGCTCAAACTCGCTCGACCAGGATTGAACCAACCGAATAGCCCGCACCAAAGGAGCATATGAGACCACGCGCACCGCGCTTTAGATCGGACGAATGTTTCGAAAACGCGATGATGGAGCCTGCCGATGACGTATTGGCATAGTCTTGCAAAATATTGGGTTGCTCACCATGCCGAGGCTCACGCTCAAGTACCTTTTTCCCGATGTAGTCATTCATCGTCTTGTTGGCTTGGTGCAGCCAGAGCCGCGCAAGATCATCGGGCACAACTCCCTCGCGTTTGAGGTGGTCCGCGATGTGTTTCGACACAAGCGGAAGGACCTCTTTGAACACCTTTCGCCCGTTCTGCACGAACTGCATGTCGCGGCGATCATCCATTTGGTCATGCGCGCGCCGCAAAAAGCCGTTATTATTTCGAATATTGTTTGAAAATTTTGTGGCGCACGCAGACGACACTACTTTGAACTGAGCAGTTTCAGCGACATCGCCCGATTCCAACAACACAGCGGTCGCCACATCACCAAAGATAAAGTGGCAATCACGGTCCCGCCACTCCAAATGGCCCGATGGCAACTCGGGAGAGATCACCAGTGCACGGACGGCAGACCCGCTACGGATCATATCAGCCGCCGCTTGGATTCCGAACGTGGCCGACGAACATGCAACATTCATATCAAACGCGAAGCCCCCCGCGCCCAAGATCTGTTGGATTTCGACAGCCATCGCAGGATACGCTCGCTCCATGTTAGAGGCGGCAACAATGATGAGGTCGACATCCGATGCAGAAATCCCTGCACGGGCGAGCGCATCGGTCGCAGCACTACATCCCATCTGCGCCATAATAGACGGCTCATCGTCGCTGCGCGGCGGAAGGCGCGGACACATGCGGCGTGGGTCCAAAATGCCATCTTTTTCCATCACGTACCGCTGCTCGATTCCTGACGCAGCTAAAATAAACTCAGATGTTGAGGGCAACTTTTCTAAGACATTTCCTGCCGCAATGGCCTGTGCATTCTCTTCATTGTGCAAGCCGACATAGGCATTATAGGAGGCGACCAATTCATCATTCGTGATCACATGGGGTGGCGTAAACACACCTGTTCCGCTTATGAATACGTCTGTCATAATATCATCTCTCCCTATGGACTGAACCGAAGGCTACGCGCCAGACCGGCCAAGGTCCACAACTGCGCGACGACAGTTGTATGAATGACGTGGCGTTCTAGGTGGGCCGTGGGGCGATGACGCTGCGTAGGACACGGACCAGCAAGGCTTGCGCGGGACGGTGTTTCTACGCACTATCATTGAAAAGGGGAGAGGCAATCCGCATGCACGACTTTTGCGGATAAGCTTACGCAGAGAAAGGGAGGAACCATGGCGTCTGATTTCAGTTCATTTGCCGCACGCGACGCGATCCACAATGAGATGACGTGGGAAGAGCGCGATATACCGGCCACCATTTACGGACTTTTAAGTGATACGGCGTCCAAATTTCCGGACCGCCCAGCGTTTTCATACCAGATAACGTCAGGCCCAACGGACAAAGCGGAGACACTGACATGGCGCACGTTCCATAAACGCGTGACTCAGGCCGCAAACATGTTCCGCGATCTCGGTATCCAAGAGACGGACACAATTGCGTACATCATGCCGAATTGCCACGAAACCGCGATAACCTTTGTCGGCGGTATGGTCGCGGGGATCGTAAATCCGATCAATCCGCTGCTAGAGCCCGAACAGATTGCGGCAATCCTGCGCGAGACGAATGCCAAAGTCGTTGTCACGCTGCGCGCATTTCCCAAAACCGACGTTGCCCAAAAGGTCGCAGAGGCTGTGCGACACGCACCCAATGTAAATACCGTACTTGAGGTCGATCTTTTGTCGTATCTCAGTCCGCCCAAAAGCTGGATCGTGCCCCTTATTCGTCCAAAAAACGTGATGGCACAGACAAATCACGCCGACTACTTGAACTTCACCGCCGAATTAAACCGCCAGTCAGATACTCTTCAATTTGCAGATGGTGACGCAGACCGTGTGGCCGCCTATTTCCACACGGGTGGGACAACAGGGATGCCGAAGGTCGCTCAACATTGCTATTCAGGTATGATCTATAACGGATGGCTCGGGGCGCGATTGTTGTTTGATGAAACCGATGTGATCATGTGCCCTCTGCCTATGTTCCACGTCTTTGCATGCCACGTCATAATCATGGCGATGCTATCAAGTGGTGCTCAAGGCGTGTTCCCAACGCCGGCGGGTTACCGTGGTGAAGGCGTTTTCGATAATTTCTGGAAACTTTGCGAACGTTGGAACGTGACATTTGTTATCACTGTCCCAACCGCCATCTCCGCCCTAATGCAGCGTCCCGTGAATGCTGACATCTCGTCGGTCAAAATGGCGTTCTCAGGATCCAGTCCCCTCCCAGTGGAGCTCTACAAGCGGTTTGAGTCCGCAGCGGGTGTAGAAATCGTCGAAGGGTACGGACTAACGGAAGCTACCTGTTTGGTATCCGTAAATCCCGTCGGCGGGCCAAAGAAAATCGGATCCGTTGGCATTCCGTTGCCTCATACCAATGTTAAGATCTTGGTCCAGACACCAGATGGCCCACGAGAGTGTGCTCCGGACGAAGTTGGTGAAATCTGCATCGACAATCCTGGTGTCTTTGCTGGATCAACCTACACAGAGGTAGACAAAAACCACGACCTCTTCCATCACGACACCTATTTGCGTACGGGCGATTTAGGCCGCATCGATGACGATGGATATTTGTGGATTACCGGGCGCGCAAAGGACTTGATCATTCGCGGCGGGCACAATATTGACCCCGCCGAAATTGAAGAGGCCCTTGCTGGTCATGAAGCCATCGCAATGGTCGGTGCGATTGGCCAGCCCGATGCACACTCAGGCGAGCTACCATGCGCCTATGTGGAATTGGTCGATGGTGCCTCAGTCACGCTAGACGACCTTATGGCATACGCGTGTGTCCATATCCACGAGCGCGCCGCATATCCCAAACACATTGAAATCTTGGACGAGCTTCCCAAAACTGCTGTCGGCAAAGTGTTTAAACCTGATCTGCGCAAACGCGCAATTACGCGCATCTATAACGGTGCATTGGTGCAAGCTGGAATTCCAGCCTCTATCGTCAAAGTCATTGACGACAAAAAACGGGGTTTGGTTGCTCAAGTTGACCCAGCTGCTAAGTCACATGCCGACGCAATTGCGGCCTGCCTTGGTGAGTTCATAAACCCATGGGAATGGTCGGAATAGGCTTTTTTTCAAGCGCGGTACATTGCCAAGCGATAAACAGAAAAACGCCCCGAGGTCAAAAACCTTGGGGCGTTTCTATTCGTGAATGCGTTAGGATTTAGCCGCGCTCTTCGATGATCTCGACGAGGTGTGGGATAGAATCCACCATGCCGCGTACGGAAGGTGTATCTTCCAATTCGCGGGTTTTATGCATTTTGTTTAGGCCGAGGCCAACAAGTGTCGCACGCTGCTTGGCGGGACGACGGATCGGGGAACCGATCTGTTTTACAACGATAGTTTTAGCCATGTGTCCGATTCCTTACGCTTCAGCGGTTTCAGCAACCGGAGCATCATCCTTGCGGAGAATTTCGGCGACTTTTTTGCCACGACGCTGAGCCACGGAACGTGGGGAGGCCTCTTTACGAAGGCCGTCCAACGTTGCGCGGATCATGTTATACGGGTTCTGGGAGCCCGTAGATTTCGCAACAACGTCCTGAATGCCGAGCATTTCGAACACAGCACGCATCGGACCACCGGCGATGATACCAGTACCCTGTGGAGCGGTGCGCATCACAACTTTACCGGCGCCGTGGCGACCTTCCATATCGTGGTGCAATGTACGGCCCTCTTTGAGAGCAACACGGATCATCTGACGCTTGGCTTGCTCAGTGGCTTTGCGAATGGCCTCGGGGACCTCTTTCGCTTTACCTTTACCGAAACCAACGCGGCCTTTCTGGTCGCCAACAACTACGAGTGCGGCGAAGCCAAAGCGCTTACCACCTTTCACAGTTTTGGAGACGCGGTTAATCGCGACAAGGCGATCAGCAAACTCTGGTGTTTCTTCACGATCGCGACGTGGGCCGCGACGATTTTCACGTTCTGCCATAGAACTATCCTTTCAAGGTGGCGCATATGCGCCGCTTATCTCGATCGCAGTGACGGGCGCGACTGGCGCGCCCGACCTGGATCATCGGGAGGACAACGTATCGTCCCCCACAAGTGCTTAGAACTTCAGACCGCCCTCACGCGCTGCTTCAGCCAAGGCTTTTACTTTGCCGTGGAACAAGAAGCCACCACGATCGAAGTAGCACACTTCGACGCCGGCTTTTTTAGCCCGCTCCGCCAGTGCTGCGCCGACTTTGGCTGCTGCTGCGACATTGTTCGTTCCGATCACGCCGAGATCTTTCTCGAGCGAAGATGCGGACGCGAGGGTTACACCCTGAACGTCGTCGATCAGCTGTGCGCTGATGTTCTTGTTGGAGCGATGGATCGACAAGCGAAGCTTGCCGACATTGCTCTTGCGAAGTTTGTTCCGGACGCGCAGGCGGCGCTTCAAGAACAGGTCTCTTTTGCTGTTTGCCATTTTGAGCGTCCTTACTTCTTCTTACCTTCTTTGCGGAAGATGTACTCGTCTTTGTACTTGATACCTTTGCCTTTATAGGGCTCGGGCTTGCGCCATTCGCGGATGTTTGCCGCGACTTGGCCGACGAGTTGTGCATCAGCACCTTCCACAACGATTTCAGTCTGTTTTGGAGCAGTGACGGTGACACCGTCAGGCACTTCAAAGTTGACCTCGTGCGAGTAACCAAGCGACAGCTTCAGGACATTGCCCTGCATCTGCGCACGATAACCAACACCGTTGATTTCGAGTTCTTTTTTGAATCCGTCAGACACGCCTGTTACCAAATTGGAGATAACAGTACGGGACATGCCCCACTGCTGACGTGCTCGCTTGGAACTGCCACGTGGTGTGACGGTTACTGCGTTATCAGCAAGAGTAATTGTGACATCATCGGTTGCGGTGAAGGAAAGGGTTCCTTTGGAACCTTTAACTTCAATGGTCTGGCCGGAGACAGAAGCAGTTACGCCGCTGGGCAGGTCGACCGGTTTTTTACCAATACGAGACATTGCGCTCTCCTTAGAAGACCGTGCAAAGCACTTCGCCGCCAACATTGTTGGCACGAGCGTTTGCATCCGACATCACACCCTTGGGGGTGGAGACAATCGACACACCTAGACCCTGACGGACCGTTGGGATGTCTTTGACACCGAGATATACGCGACGGCCAGGCGTGGAAACACGCTTGATCTCACGAATAACAGGGGTGCCTTCATAGTACTTGAGGCTGATCTCGAGGGTCGCGTGACCGTTGACATCAGTGCTACCTTCGTAACCGCGGATATAGCCCTCATCGAGCAGCACATCGAGGACCCATGCGCGCAGCTTGGAAGCTGGCGTAGAGACCACGGATTTGCCGCGCATCTGAGAGTTGCGGATGCGGGTAAGCATATCGCCGATAGGATCGTTCATAATATCTCTCCCTTACCAGCTCGATTTCACGAGACCGGGGATCTGGCCCATGGAGCCAAGTTCCCGCAGCATGATACGGCTGACCTTGAGCTTACGGTAGTAAGCGTGTGGACGGCCTGTCAGCTGACAGCGGTTGTGAAGACGTGTAGCCGAGCTGTTGCGCGGCAGGTCTGCAAGCTTCAAGGATGCGCGAAAGCGCTCTTCCATCGGCTTCTCTTGATCATAGATGATCTCTTTGAGGGCGGCACGTTTAGTAGCGTATTTTGCCACCAATTTCTCGCGCTTGACCTCACGTGCGATCATGGATTTCTTAGCCATGTTCTCTAACTCCTCGCGCGATTAGCTGTTGAAGGGCATGTTGAACGCAGTCAACAGGCTCTTGGCTTCAGCGTCGGTTTTCGCCGTAGTGGCGATTACAACGTCCATACCCCAGACTTCGTCCACTTGGTCGAAGTTGATCTCGGGAAACACAATGTGCTCTTTGATACCCATGGCGTAGTTGCCACGGCCATCAAAGGATTTACCCGATACGCCGCGGAAGTCGCGGATACGAGGCATTGCAATCGTGATCAGACGATCGAAGAATTCATACATACGGTCGCCACGCAAAGTGACTTTCGTACCGAGAGGCATGTCCTCACGAACGCGGAAACCAGCAATGGATTTCTTGGCGATTGTGGTGAGTGCCTTTTGGCCGGCGATCGCTGTGAGATCTTCCTGAGCGGATTTCGCTTTTTTGGAATCACGTACAGCTTCAGCACCGCAACCGATGTTGAGAACGATTTTGTCCAGACGCGGGATCATCATATCGTTTTTGTAGCCAAACTCTTCTTTGAGTGCGGCACGAATGGTGTCCATATAAAGCGACTTGAGACGCGGGGTGTATGTGTCAGCGTCGAGCATCAGATTACGTCCCCTGTCGTTTTGGCGAAGCGCACTTTCTTGTCACCTTCAAACTTGAAGCCAACGCGCGTTGCTTTGCCATTTTTGTCGAGAAGCGCGAGGTTAGACAGGTCGATTGGCATTGCAACCGGCTGACGGCCGCCCTGCTCACCCTGTGTCGCTTTCGCGTGACGGAGGGCGACATTGACGCCTTCCACAATTGCTTTGCCTTTGGCAGGATTTACAGAGGCGATTTCGCCCTGTTTGCCCTTGTCCTTACCGGCAAGTACGACGATCTTATCGCCTTTACGGAGCTTAGCAGCCATTACAGCACCTCCGGAGCGAGTGAGATAATCTTCATGAAGTTTTTAGCGCGAAGCTCACGAACAACTGGTCCAAAGATACGTGTACCTACGGGCTCGTTGTTGTTGTTGAGGATCACAGCAGCATTGCTATCAAAACGGATAGCAGTGCCGTCATCACGACGAACTTCTTTTGCTGTGCGAACGACGACGGCTTTACGCACGTCCCCTTTTTTCACACGGCCGCGCGGAATGGCTTCTTTCACCGAAACAACGATGATGTCACCCACGGACGCGTAACGACGGTGCGAACCGCCGAGGACCTTGATGCACTGAACACGGCGAGCGCCGCTATTGTCAGCTACATCCAGATTGGTCTGCATCTGGATCATTTAGTTTCTCCCGACCTATGGGGTAGGCTGCAGCGCCGTAAATCCCCCAGGGTTTCGATTAAGCTGGTGAGCAATTGCTTACGCAATAACTTCCCAACGCTTGGTTTTCGACTTTGGTGCACATTCCTGAATACGGACGGCATCACCAATGTTGAATTGGTTCGTCTCATCGTGAGCCCGGTACTTTTTGGACTTACGGATCGTCTTCTTGAGAACCGGATGCTTGAAGCGGCGCTCCACAGACACGGTTACAGTTTGTTCGTTTTGGTTCGAGGTTACGACCCCGGAAAGAATACGCTTAGGCATAGGTGTCGCTCCTTATTCAGCCGCTGCTGCGGCTTTTTCGGTCAGAATTGTTTTCACGAGGGCAGCCGAACGGCGTGCCTTGCGAATCTGAGCGGTATTTTCGAGCTGACCCGTGGCCTGCTGAAAACGCAGGTTGAAGGATTCTTTCTTGAGGTTCGCCAATTCTTCGCGGAGCTGGTCCGGCGTTTTGGCACGCATTTCTTGGGCGTTCATATTCGCCTCTCCTTAATTCCTAGTGGCACTGGTAGGCGCCCGTTTCGGGGTGACCATCGGCCCAGTGGGTTATGTCAAAGCACACGACTCCCCTGACGGAGAATCTGCGCGATGCCGCTCTATAGGGGATGCAACCACGCGGGGCAAGCGAAAGCTGAGGATGTGTTGGGGTGCGGCGCCGCTAAAATCAGGGCGGGCCCCTCTCACCCGAACACGCGGCCTTGAAACCACAGGATCGATGGGTAGGCGCAAATCCAGATCCAGAAGAAACGGTTGAGGCCAAAGAACAGCGCGTTGGAAAAATGAAAGCCCGCCGCCACAAAAAGCCCCGCCATGAGGGCAAGTGGATGCAGGAGTGTCAGCGGAAAGACCAGCTCGAACCCCATCACGCCCCATGACATGGCCAAGAGCACGCGGGGGCGGTCGGCCCATCCGCGTAGGCGCTCCGAGACGGGATAGGCGGAGAAGCGAAACACGTCGGTGAGCGCTCTGCCCGAGCGCCATTCGTGTCGGATCACCTTGACGTACCCCGACACGAAGTAAGACAGGGTCAGTTGAGCCGCAAGGTAGGCCACGGCAAGCTCGCGGCCGCGCTCCGTAGGTGCGAGATGATAGGCACCTAGACAGGCGATGATCAGCAGCGTCATTTTCGACGACCCGCCATTATACGGCCCCTGAAACCGGTGCAACATCACAAGTTCAGCCGCAAACAGCCCAGCAATCGCCACACCTGCAACTAATGGGCCTGAATTGTCCCCGATCAGCAAGCCGAACGCGACCAGAACGCGGACGCCGAAAATCAACCGCTCCGCACCCACACGGGTCATATGCTCAGCGCTTTGTTGGATGACGGCGACAGATAACAACACCTCGGTGAGGCGTACGGTGTCAGACAGCGACAGGACCACGCTCACGGGCGAGCCGCACTTTGGCTGGTCGTCTGGCAAGGACGCAAAAGCGGGACAGGGTCGCTTTCATATTCGATGGCTTTGACAATCTGCGCGCCCTCTTTGTCGAGAAATGCGATACGAAATTGTAGAACCCCGCGTGCCTCCGGCTCCAGCCTCGCCGCGATCAGTGCATTGAGGCTGTCCACACTATGCGCGGACGGCGCGATGATCACGCGTTCAGAAAGCGACACCATATAAAGTTCCTCATTCCACCGCGGATTCCACACCATGCGGCGCAATTGCCGCGCAACCGGAATGCGAGCGGGGCGTGGACGGGCCTCTTGCCACGCCCCCCACTGCGCCCCCTGCCCCAATCGGAACTCGACACGCGGCGAGGCCTCTACCGTTTTGAAAAAGCTCCACGAGGGCATCAACGCGGGCAGCAGAAGAGAAATTAATCGAAGCAAATGCGCAATCCGTTATTGAGTGTTTCGAGCGTGTCTAGCAGAGGCAAGTGAAAGCCGAATGATTGCGAGACTATGCGATTGTGCTTAAGACATTCTTGTCACGCGGCGGCGGCCTTTGGTTGTCCACGCCTAATTCCGAGGGAAATCCCATGTCCGATATCGAAAGCCTCTTCGTCACCCGTCTATACAAAGCCCGCCTCAACGAGGTCGGCGCTCAGATCAGCGAGGATGAGTTGTTCGACAGTTGCTATTCCATTGCAGAAGACGATGAGGCTGGGCAACAATGGTGTGAGGACAACAATTTTCCGGGCTATACATCCTATGCCTCTTTGACCGACTTGCCGTGGCGGTTCCCTATATTCAAGGACATGGTGGCGGCCCTCGACAAACATGTTGCGGCCTTTGCGCAGGATTTGCAGTTCAACCTCGATGACCGCAAACTCGTTCTGGAAGACCTGTGGATCAATGTCCTACCCGAAGGCGCATACCACTCCGCTCACATCCACCCTCACTCGGTGATTTCGGGGACAACCTATGTGGCAATGCCCGAGGGCGCGTCGGCGCTTCGCCTCGAAGATCCGCGCCACGCGATGATGATGGCCGCTCCACCCCGCCTAAAAGACGCGCGACGCGAAATGCAAAACTTTATCTATCTGAAACCCGAGGCAGGCGATGTAATGCTTTGGGAAAGTTGGCTGCGCCACGAAGTTGTCACGAACCAAAGCGAGTTCGATCGAGTAAGCGTGAGTTTTAACTATCGCTGGGGGGAGTAATGCAAAAGGTATTCGGCAATTCAGCGCCGCTCCGATAGCGCTTTTTCGATTCGATCAAGGCGGGCTGTGATGTCTTCGCGGTAGCTGTCAGTCGCTGCGTGCTCTTCCTCGGCATGCGCGTCTTGCATGGTAGAGACAATAAGGCCCACCACGAGGTTCATCACGGCGAAGGCTGTGATTAGGATAAAAGGTATGAAGAACAGCCATGCATGCGGGTGTTGCTCGATCACGGGGCGCACGATGCCCATGGACCAGCTTTCAAGCGTCATAACCTGAAACAGCGTGTAAAGTGAGCCGCCCAGTGTTCCGAACCATTCAGGAAAACTCGGACCATAGAGTTTGGTCGCGATGACGGCCCCGATATAAAAGATAATCCCAGTGAGCAGAAAGACCGAGGCCATGCCCGGCAATGCCATGACGAAGGCCTCGACCACGCGCCTTAGGCTTGGCACCACGGACACGACGCGCAACAAACGAAAAATCCGCAAGGCACGTAAGACCGATAGGCCAGCCCCCGCAGGCACCAAAGATATGCCAACAATCGCAAAGTCGACAATATTCCATGGATTACGGAAGAAACGGTGACCTTGCGCGTAAAGCTTCGCGGTCAATTCAATGACAAAGACCGTCAAGCAGAGTCTGTCCAGAAAAAGGATCAAAGGCCCTGCACGCTCCATAATGGTCGCGGAGGTTTCCATGCCGAGAATGACGGCGTTGAACAAAATGACCGCCATAATGAACTGGCGGGTGAACGGTTTGTCGAGAATGTCGGAAACGGTTGCACGCATGTCGGCCTCTACGGGTCTATTATGGGAGATATGCGTACAAAGGCGCGATGGTTCAAGGGCGCATCCTGTAAAACAAAACCCCCGCCGATCTATCGGCGGGGGTTCCTATTTTTTAGACCTTGGTGACCAGCCAATCCGCTTTCGCGGATTGAACCGCCTTACCAGTCTTCGCGAACCACGGTGCGGGTTTTGATCGGGAGCTTCATTGCGGCGAGGCGAAGAGCTTCGCGGGCGATGTCGTCCGATACGCCGTCGATTTCAAACATGACTCGGCCTGGTTTGACCTTACATGCCCAATAATCCACGGAACCTTTACCCTTACCCATACGAACCTCGGTTGGCTTCGATGTGACGGGCAAGTCAGGGAAAATCCGGATCCAGACACGGCCCTGACGCTTCATGTGACGCGTCATGGCACGACGTGCAGCTTCGATCTGGCGTGCAGTTACACGCTCGGGCTGCATGGCTTTGAGGCCATACGTGCCGAAGTTCAGATCAGAACCGCCTTTAGCCTCACCGTGGATACGGCCTTTGTGGGCTTTGCGGAATTTAGTACGCTTTGGCTGAAGCATTGTTCAGTTCTCCTTAGCGACGGCCGCGGTCGCCGCGAGGCGCCGGACCAGCTTGGGCTTCTTCAGCGCGACGGTCACGAGCCTGAGGGTCGTGTTCCATAATCTCACCTTTGAAGATCCATGTTTTAATACCAATGATGCCATAAGCCGTCATCGCCTCATACGGCGCGTAGTCGATGTCTGCGCGCA